>JAADIH010000204.1 GCA_013151435.1 Alphaproteobacteria bacterium | reverse complement strand
GAAACGACCAGAAGAGGCCGAGCATCGAGCCTTGATAGCGCCCGGTCACCTCGCGCTTGGTCATCTGGAAGATGAGGGAGCGGCGAGACCAGAAGTGGGGGAGGAAGCGGAGGGGACTGGAGGCCAACATATATGTTCCTATAAATTTCTCTTGTATCCTTGTTGGCAATTCCGGTGGCCTGTTCGTGCAATAAGTGTATTTAGTAAACTATCACCGTAATTCTAGTAAACTGTCACCGTAATTCCATATTATGCCTCAAATTAAGTTAGAATCGAAAAATCCTCACGATCCCGTGTGAGATGTGGAGAATAATATGGATCCGCTGAGAGGGCATCACCCCATGTTTTTTTTATATATTCGACTTCTTTAGCAAAGCGCGTTTGTTTTTCAGGATTATCTTCTTTGCCACGCGAAATGCTTTCCAAGTGATAGAGTTCGGCATAGGGAGTCCAGACATTATTATACCCTGCTTCACGCACCTTCAAACAGAAATCGACATCATTGAACGCTATCGTCAGATCCGTTTCGTTGAGTCCTCCAACCTGCTCATATACGCTTTTACGCACCAAGAGACAGGCCGCAGTGACAGCCGATAGGTTCTGCATAAGCTTCAGGCGAGAGAAATATCCAGCATGTTCTCGCGCATAATTCTTATGCGAGTGCCCCGCCACGCCGCCAATCCCCAAAATTACCCCGGCATGTTGAATTGTGTCATTACCGTAATAGAGTTTTGCCCCTACGCAACCGACCTCTGATTGTACTGCCCACGAAACCATTTCGGTCAGCCAATCCGTGGAGATAACTTCGATATCATTGTTGATCAGACCAATGATTGAACCATTAGCGCTGTTCACGGCAAAATTGTTAATAGCCGAAAAGTTGAATGGTTGGCGGTAACGCAGTACACGCAGATTTTCACGCTCTGCAATCTGGCTCATATACGCTAGCGCCGCTGGGTCTTTTGAGTTATTGTCCACCACAATAATTTCATAATTCCGATAGGTTGTCTTTTCATAAATTGATTCAACACAGTTGCGTAGTAATTCCAACCCGTCCCGTGTCGGAATAATCAGGGTCACAAGCGGCTCGGGTTTTGGCACAGCTATACGGATACGGTAGAAAGGCAGGTCTTTAGGTTTTTCAACGACCGCACCCAACCCGATGCGAGCTATATGCCCCTCCAGCGCACGCTTGCCAGCATTGTATGCGTAGCTCTTTTCCGAACCAGAGACAGCGGTAGAGCCAGCGACAGCTCGCCAGTGATAAAGAATCTTGGGAATGTGTCGTATGTTTATTTCATCGACTATTTCAAAAATCCTAAGGTTAAGATCATAGTCCTGACTGCCTTCGTAGCCTGTCCGCCAGCCACCGACAGTTTTAATGTGCGTTGCTTTGTGTAAAGTCAGATGATTGAGATAGTTCTGTGAGCGGAAAAGTTCGCGGGAAAAATCAGGCTTGAAATAAGGGTCATATCGCTGCCCCTTGTCATCAAGCTTATCTTCGTCGCTATAGATGATTTCAGCATCTGGGTGTTGGTTAATTTCAATTGCGTTTTCAGCAAGCGCATTTTCGCGAAGCAAATCATCGTGATCCAGCAACGCAATCCACTCGCCTTTAGCTAGGTTAATGGCAGAATTCGACGCTTTTGAAATATGCCCGTTTTTAGCCCTATGCATAACCTTGATGCGCTTATCGCGTGCCGCCCATTTATCGAGCTGTGAACGCACGTGCTTCTCTGACGAGGCATCATTGGCTATACATAGTTCCCAATGCGGGTAGACCTGATCAATAACGGATTGTATGGCCTCGTCGAGCAGCTTCACTGGGGTGTTGTAGACTGGCATGACGACGCTGATTAACGGTTTGTGCGAAAGGGCTTCAACCTGCTCCGTAAGTTTGCCACGATCGCGATTGTCATCGTAATCGAACTGGGCAATCCACCTCTGGTAATCTGAGCCGGTTGCTGCCGGTTTTAGCTTCGCGGTAAGGTCCAGCACGCTCTGCTGCTTGGATAGCGCTCGGTGTTGCGTCATCCTCGTTAACAAAAGACGGGGATTTGAGCGAAGTTGGGTAAATCCTAGCCTGCCAAGCAGCATTGTTTTACGAATTGTGCTCAAACGTTTCAGCTCAAAGTCCTGAACCACAAAGGATGTCAAATCATCAGTTGGATCAAAGCGAACTTCAGACGTTTTAATTGGCAGAAAGAACGTTGCGGAATACTCATTCTGGCGGCTTGTTGGGATCATTCTCGCCGATGTATATTCTTTACATCCATTTCCTAGGTCAAAATACAGTCTTGGACAGCAGGTACCTTTTTTAACCTGGATTCGAGCTTTCCCCTCATACCAACCGGGTGAGAGCGGTTTCTCCAGATTGATAATAATTTTCGGGTCAGTGTTTGTCGGGCGGACTTCGCCATCGTGATTTTCAGCATTTACAAGTTGTATGGATCGTGCAGCTAGCAAATCAAATGCTGAATTAACGTGGGTGATTGAACTAGCCACACGCAGTGCTTCAAACTCGATGTCGCGGGTGGCGTCAGTTATTTGGGCGGGTTTGTTTTTTATGCCTTTAAGCGGTTTGGCGATGGCGCGCAGGGGAGCCGTTAGTTTCCAGCTTGTTGAATTACGATAGGCTTCACTTTCTTGCCTGATTGAAGCCAAGCTTTCTTGGACCTGTTGCATTTCCTGTTCCTTGCCGGAAAGGCTGGTTTCCAGATCATGGGCGCGGGCTATTTCCGCTTCCAATTGGCCATTCAGTTCATTGGCCCTGCTCTGCTCAACCCCAAGCGCCACCTTCTTTTCCTGAAGCAATTGAGACAAGGCTTCTTTTCCCTGAGTTAGTGTGCTCTCAAGCTGGCTCGCCTCGCCCTGTGCTTGCAAAAGGCGTTGTTCAAGCTCTTCCGTTTTGCTCTTGGCTTCACTCAATGCTGCCTTGAGAGCTGCGCTTTCTTCCTCGTGCCCACTCAGCGCTGCCGTTAATTCAGCTCTTTTACTTTCGGTGCCCGAAAGGGCTTGTCTTAGCTCGCCCGCCTCACGTTCAAACTCCGCTGTCTTTTGCTCATAGGAGGACAGTGCTTCTTTGAAACCGCTGATTTCGCTGCTCAGTACATCCTTGGCAAGCCTGAGAGCCTCAATTTCGCCACTGCGCTCAGCTCGCGCCGTGTCATAAAGCCCATGCAGGATCGGGCTAGCATTGTTGAATTGTCCGGCAATGGCGTCAAGCTGATCCATGGCCTTTATTGACCCGGGATTACGCGCCAATACCAGCAACGCCTGATAAGCGGCGCCGATCCAGTCGCGCAGTAACGGATCAAGCAACACATCCTGGATCTTGCGAACGTGATGGCGAAGCTCCAAAGACAGAAAATCTTCAACCTGGGGCTCAATTTCATCAATTGTATAGAAGTCATTGAGATTCAGTTGTTTGGTAAGATTGGCAATATCGTCCTTCCAGTTTTCAAGGAAATGATTATACGTAATGAAAGCGCGCTTCATGCCCCGCGTGGCCTTTTCCGTATCCAGCACATGGCGCAGCCATAAAAGCGCGGCATCGGCGCGCTTCATGCCGCCACGGAGCTCGAGACTCTCGCAGACCTCAAGAGGGTTGCGGAGCATAATAACCGGAGAAATATCAAACCCGGCATCTTGTAAGATACCAAAAAAGAACGGCGCAAAACGGCAGATGCGCGGATCCTTGAGAACGATAAGAGACGCATCACCATAGTCCGCATCGACAATCTCGCGAATTTCCTGGTTTATTTCCTCGCGCCGTTTTACGCTCAGACGGCTTATGTCCAGCGCCTGCCAGTCGTCCCATGAACTACCCAACTCGGCCAGCAGGCGGTCGTGATATACGATGAGGGCGTCTGGCTCCCAATGCCCAGTGGTGTTGGAAATATCGCTTGCTCCCATCAGCCGCTTTGGCAATGCTGCGCCAGCAATATTAAGCACGCGCGTTAACGCCGAAGTACCCGAGCGGTGCATGCCAAGCACCAGCAGTTTCGTTTTTTTGCGGTTTCAACTTCACGCTTCATCTATAATTTACCATTTTAATCGACTGACAAACCAATGCCATAAGGACTAAATCCTCGTGCAGTTTATGTGGTGCTAATGCACAAATTGCAAGTGACCCATATTTTTTTCTGGCGTCAATTTTTTGCATGAACCGACATTTTGTGTTCAGATATTAGTGTATCGACACATAAGCCTTGCTTACTGCAAACAGCATGAATAGAAAATTGCCATTGACGCGAATGACGCGAAC
>JAADIH010000196.1 GCA_013151435.1 Alphaproteobacteria bacterium | reverse complement strand
AAAATGCAGCCTCCATCAATGGGCAAGCGATCACTATCGATGGCGGAGAAACCATATCATGAATGGCTCCCGTGAAGCTTTACGCGCATGGCTGGATATGCTGAAATCGTCCAGCGCCATCAAGAAGTCCATTGACACAACCATGCGCACGCAATTCCAAATTTCGATTTCACGGTTTGATGTTCTCTCAGCCCTTGACCGCGGTGGGTCGGAGGGTTTGCGCGCGGGCGCACTTTCAGAAATGCTGATGGTGACAGAGGGCAACACAACGCAAGTCACCGCTCTTCTTATTCGTGACGGCCTGGTAAAGCGAAGCAATAGCCGCGAGGATGGGCGGGTAGCCATATTCAAACTCACAAAAAAGGGTGAGCGGTTATTTGCGCGTATGGCCGCCAAAAACAAACAACTCATTGATGCGACATTTGTCGGCCTATCCAAAACAGAGCTTCAACAGTTTCGAAAACTCCTTGGCAAGCTGAACCTGCCCAATGGAATAAACAAAACCAAAAGGCCAATACCAAAAAAGGATGCAGCATGACTCCTGATAGTTTCAAACCAAAGCATTTCAAATGGCAATTTGAAAATGGCGTCGCGCGTATCACGCTTGACCATGCGGAGCGAAAAAACCCGCTGACTTTCCAGTCTTATGCTGAGCTCAGAGATACTTTCCGTGATTTGGTTTACGCCAAAGATGTAAAGGTCGTGATCTTTGGCAGCAATGACGGGAATTTTTGCTCTGGCGGTGACGTCCATGACATCATTGCCCCGCTGATAAAAATGGATATGCCGGCCTTGCTTGATTTTACGCGCATGACAGGAGATCTCGTCAAAGCCATGCGCGCCTGCCCGCAGCCGATCATCGCCGCTGTGGACGGTATTAGCGTTGGCGCGGGCGCCATTATCTCTATGGCCTCTGATATTAGATATGCGACGCGGGATGCAAAAACTGCATTTTTATTTAACCGCGTCGGGTTAGCTGGCTGCGATATGGGGGCATGCGCAATCTTGCCCCGGATCATCGGTCAGGGACGCGCCAGCGAATTGCTGTTCTTTGGGCGCAGCTTTAACGCCGAAGAGGGTCTCGCCTGGGGCTTTTTTAATCAGGTTCTGCCTTCGACCCGAGAACTCGACGATCACGCCATGAAAATGGCCAGGAAACTTGCCGCCGGCCCAACATTTGCCAATGGAATCACCAAAAACCAACTCAATATGGAATGGAATATGAGTCTTGATACCGCAATTGAGGCGGAGGCACAGGCGCAAGCCATCTGTATGCAAACAAAGGACTTTGAACGGGCCTATGAAGCCTTTGTGGCCAAAGAAAAACCAGTATTCGAGGGCGACTGATGGCTGATACATCATTCCTCGACTGGCCATTCCTGGATCCGCACCACAAAACCCTTGCGCTTGATCTTGATGAATGGGCCCATGACCAACTCCCCGCTATCACCGACGCGCCCGGCGCCCATGATGATGTGGACAATACATGCCGCGCCCTTGTCAAAGCTCTCGGCCAAGGTGGGTGGTTGCGTTATTGCGTCCCCGCGGCCTTTGGCGGCGCGCTTGAGACATTAGATGTACGAGCACTTTCAATCATTCGTGAAACCCTGGCGCGCCATTCCGGCCTTGCTGATTTTGCATTCGCCATGCAAGGCCTAGGCTCGGGCGCGATCAGCAACTTCGGCAGTGAAGCTTTAAAGAAGAAATACCTGCCCGCAGTCGCTTCAGGGGAGAAAATCGCCGCCTTCGCACTTTCTGAGGAAAATGCCGGTTCCGACGCCGCCGCCATGACCATGACGCTGCGCCGCGATGGCGATGACTATGTGGCCAATGGCGAGAAAACCTGGATTTCAAATGGTGGCATTGCCGATTTCTATACGCTGTTTGCGCGGACAGATGAGGGCAGCCGGGGCGTTAGCGCCATCGTTGTTGATGCGGAAACGCCCGGGTTTAGCGTAGCTGAACGTTTGGATGTTATCGCCCCTCACCCGCTTGGACGTTTAAAATTTGACGACTGCCGCATCTCGGCGGTCCAGCTCATCGGTAAAGAAGGCGCTGGTTTTAAAATCGCTCTCTCAACGCTTGATATTTTCCGCACCACGGTAGGCGCTGCTGCGCTTGGGTTTTCCCGGCGCGCGCTCGATGAAGCAACCACACGTGCGACCACGCGTAAAATGTTTGGGGCAACGTTATCTGATCTGCCCATCGCGCAAGAACGCCTCGCAGAAATGGCGCTCGATATCGATGCATCAGCGCTGCTCATATATCGAGCAGCCTGGACCAAGGACGTCATCAAATCCCGGGTGACACGCGAGGCAGCCATGGCGAAACTCTTTGCTACCGATCAGGCGCAACTTGTTATCGACAAAGCGGTGCAGATGTTCGGCGCCCTTGGCGTCTCCAAAGGCGAAAAAGTTGAAGAACTCTATCGTGAAATTCGCGCTTTACGTATCTATGAAGGCGCATCAGAAGTTCAAAAACTCATCATCGCACGCCAGCACTTAGAGAGCTTTCGCGACAACCCTCCAACTCTGCGAGGCAACAAATGAGCCGACAAGTTTTACAACCCGAAGGATGGAAACGCCCCAAAGGATATTCAAATGGGATCGCAGCAGAAGGCAGGTATGTCTTTACCGCGGGCGTTATCGGCTGGAACGCGGAGGAAATCTTTGAGGCAAAAGATTTCTCAGGCCAGTTCAGGCAAGTTCTAATCAATACACGCGCTATCCTTCGCGAGGCCGACGCCACACCAGCCGATATCGTGCGTATGACATGCTACGTCACTGACAAAAACGACTATCTAGGCAGCATCAAAGACATTGGCAGTGCGTGGCGCGAGATATTTGGCAAAACCTACCCCTGTATGGCCGTTGTCCAGGTCGTTGCTCTTATTGAGGACGACGCCAAAGTCGAAATTGAGACCACGGCAGTTATTTCCACGACCCCCTAAACAAAGAGACAATGCGCGTAACGCATATTTTTCGGAGTATATGCAATGAAGATCAGCATTATTGGCGGCGGACCTGGCGGATTATATTTCGCCTTATTAACAAAAAAACGTATGCCGGATTGTGACATCACGGTGTTCGAACAAAACCGCGCCGATGATACATTCGGTTTCGGCGTCGTCTTTTCCGATGAAACGCTCGATGAGTTTTTGAACGCCGATCCAGAATCTTATACGATGGTAAAAGAAAGTTTCGCCTATTGGTCCGATATCGTGATCGAGCACAAAGGTGAGCGCACCGTCATTGGCGGCAATGGTTTTGCTGGTTGCTCGCGCACAACACTTTTGCAGCTCCTACAACAACGCTGCGCAGAGGTCGGCGTAAAAATGCACTTCTCCCACCCGATCGATGCGGAGACCTTCGAACAGGATTTCTCAGATTCAGATCTCATCCTTGTCGCCGATGGCATCGCCAGTCATATCCGCAAAAAATATGAGAACGAATTTGGCGTTTCCATAGAAGAAAAACGCAACAAGTTTACATGGCTTGGTTCAACGCGCCCGCTTGACGCCTTTACTTTCTTTTTTAAAGAAACCGAACACGGTCATTATTGTGCCCATACATACCAATATGAGGAAGGCGCTTCCACCTGGGTCATCGAGACCACTCCTGAATGTTGGGAGGCGGCCGGCTTTGGCGCCATGAGCGAAGAAGAAAGCGCACGCTATCTTGAAGGTGTCTTTCAAAAAGAACTGCAAGGCCACGCCTTTCAAACCAACCGATCCATCTGGCGCAATTTTCCAAAAGTGATTTGCGAAAAATGGAGCCACAAAAACATGGTGCTGTTGGGCGACAACAAAGCGACCGCCCATTGGTCTATTGGTTCCGGCACCAAGCTCGCTATGGAGTGCGCCATTGCTTTATCAGATGCAGTGATCAAACATGGGGATGATGTTAAGGCTGCATTCGATGCCTACGAAAAAGAGCGCCGTACACCGGTTGAGATCACCCAGCATAATGCAGAAGTATCCCTGCGCTGGTTCGAAAATATGCCTCTCCACTGGAATAAAGAACATTATGAGTTTGCATTTTCCTGTATGTCGCGGGCGAAATCTTTGACATGGGATAATATGAAACTTCGTGACAGTG
>JAADIH010000194.1 GCA_013151435.1 Alphaproteobacteria bacterium | reverse complement strand
GTCATGTCGCCGAAGGCGGCGCTGCTGCGTTG
Organism: Alphaproteobacteria bacterium; assembly: GCA_013151435.1. Classification (GTDB taxonomy): domain Bacteria; phylum Pseudomonadota; class Alphaproteobacteria; order Caulobacterales; family Parvularculaceae; genus Hyphococcus. The sequence goes on along the minus strand of JAADIH010000194.1, from coordinate 4,065 downwards.
TGGTTGCCGGCGCATGTTGACGTAAAATTGCCGTTGATGGGCGGGTTGCGCATGCTTTTGTCCCTCTTGCGGAGCGGCGGCCTTGGCGCGTTGAAGCGGGGGCATGTAATGGAGCAAGCGATGCAGGCCGGCCACCCTGAGGCGCCGCATTTCTATCTGTTCGCTGTCGGCGTGCGCAAGAATATGAAAGGCAAAGGTATCGGGGGGCGCATCCTCCGTGAGGGCTTGAAGCGTGCTGATGAGGCTGGCGCGCCAACCTATCTTGAAAACTCCAACCCGATGAACACGCCGCTTTATGAACGGCTTGGATTTAAGGCAATTGCGCCGCTCAAATTACCCACGGGCGCGCCGCCGCTTTTAGGCATGCTGCGCCCGGCTGAAAGGATTTCGTCGTGAAACTGCTTGGCCTTATTGGTGGTGTCAGTCCGGAATCGACATTGATCTATTACCGGCTGTTGAATGAAGCCGCCAAGGCTAGGCTAGGGCCTGAACACTCGGCCAATATTCTTCTTTATACGCTCGATTACGGCGTGATGATCCACCATTATAATGCTGGTGATTGGGAGGCCTTCAAGGCTGAGGTCGTAAAAGCGGCGGAACATTTAAAGGCAGCGGGCGTTGATGCGCTAATGATTTGTTCGAATACAACCCATGTGGCCGCCGATGCGGTGGCGCAAGCAACGGGCCTGCCGGTCATTCATTTGATGGATGCACTTGCCAGCGCCATGGCTGCTGCTGGCGCGCGTCAACCCTTACTTCTGGGGACGCCCGTTGTGATGAGTGGCGATCAGTATAAAGGCGAACTTGCAAAGCGCTATGACGGCGCAGTATTAACGCCCACAGGGCCGGAACAAGATATCATTGGGCGGATCATTTTGGATGAGCTGGTGAATGGCGAGGTGTTGGACAGCTCGCGCAAAGAGCTGATTGACATCGCCGCCCGCGACAGCGCCGATGCGGTCATCCTCGGCTGTACGGAGCTCTGTATGATCCTCTCTCAGGAGCATTTAGAACTACCGGTGTTTGACACCACGGCGATCCATGCTTCGGCGGCAAGCGCCTTCTCGTTCGAGGAGGGGTGAGCCTTGGGCGCTTTTGGCCTGCAGACCCATATCTGGAACAACAACTGGAAATCCGTTGCCTTGCTGGCGGGGTTTCCGGTGCTGTTGTTGGTTTTGCTTTATGGTTTGTCGGTTGGTTATGTGAGCATGACCGCGCCCATTAACTCAGTCGAGGAAGGGCTTATCCTGGCGCTGGAACACATGACGCGCATCTGGCCGTTTGCATTGATTGGCGCGGGTGTTTGGTTTGCGATCGCCTGGTTTTCCTATCAAAAAATTATCGATGTTTCGGTTGGCGCCCGCGGGTTGTCGCGTAAAGAGGCGCCGGAAATTTATAACCTGCTTGAGAACTTGTGCGTCTCGCGTGGCCTCACCATGCCGGGGCTCAACATCATTGAAACGCCTGCACTCAACGCTTTTGCGAGCGGCCTTGATGATAAGAGTTACAAAGTGACGGTGACCCGTGGGCTGATCGATACGCTAGACAAGCATGAGCTTGAAGCGGTGCTCGCCCATGAGTTGACCCATATCATGAACCGCGATGTGCGGCTGTTGATTATCTCGGTGATTTTTGTGGGGATCTTTTCGTTCATTGGCGAGCTGGTCTTTCGAGGTATGTTCCGCACTGGCCTTCGGGTTGGTGGTCATACACGCTCACGTAATGGCAACAGTCGCGGCGGCGGTGTGCTTATCCTGATCGCGGTGGCGTTGATTGTGGTTGCATATTTGCTGGCGATGGTGATCCGCTTTTCATTGTCGCGTAAACGCGAATATCTGGCGGATGCGGGCGCGGTGGAGCTAACCCGCAACCCCGATGCGATGATCTCAGCCTTGCGTAAGATTTCCGGCCATAGCGATATCGAAGCGCCCAACGATATCCAGCAAATGATGATCGAAAACACCGCGCCATTTGCGGGCGTCTTTGCTACCCACCCCAAGATCGATAAGAGGATTGAGGCGCTGGTGAATTTTGGCGGCGGGGCGGGGTGAGGGTAGGCGGGAAGTCACAAATCGATCACTGAGATATTCTCTCTAGTCGGCGGGTATCGAGTAAAGCATAACTCCTTAATAGTCTTTCCCTACGGCATTGTTTATCCTAACAATATATTCTGAAGTTTCACGGGAGTGTAGCGATCAATTATATTAGTTTTCTGTCACCTATGTTGATGAGTGCGCTCATCCTTATCGGATGTGGAAATAATAACAGCGAACCCAGTCCGTCCTCAGAATCAACAAAAGATACTGCTTTTGTTGTCCTCGATGAGGCTGAGGCGGTTATGGAAGTTGTGAATGGTTATTATTCTGTCCTTATGATGTCTGGAGAGATTGATACTTTATTGATTCGCGCGTCCGAAAATGTTGTAGAGGCAGAGAAATTAGAGCCTCAATTTAGAAAATTGATCTCTTCTGCAGAAACGAGTTTTTCTCAGGCGAGCGAAAAATACTCAACGCTAACTGCGATGCCAAAGAATATATTTGGTGAAATGAATAAGTTAGCGCAAGATACTAGAAATTTCTTACCTCATGCCAAACAGAGAACCGCCGATCAAATCAATGCTTGGAATAATCAGTATGTTGCTTTGCTCAATGACGATGCAGATGCGTATGATCAGTTAATTAGTAATGAACTCGACGGGCGTCTAGCCATATTGGAAATGGCGAATGCGATAGGGCGCATGAGGTGGAGTTTAGTTGATGAGGCCAGTCCCTCATTCCACATTCAGCAATCGATTGTACTAGGAAATGATGTGCATATTGAATTTATGCGTATGCTTTCCGATTATTCTACAAGTCTGGAGAAAGAGGATATAGCAGCCACCAGTAGAATCCAGAAAATCCTTGACGAAATTAAAAATGGTCTTGCCCTTGGAAATGAGAAAAATGCAGCCTTACAAGGGATAGCAGCTTCGCTCTCCGTCCAACAACGAAACGCTTTGCTCGCGTATTCGGAGTGCGCTGCTAGGGCATTGCAGCAAGAGGGAGAAATCTTTGATGTGCTTAAAGAATATGGCTTTCTAGCCAACGCTTTAGCTAATGAATCGTTCGATGCTGACTCTCAAATCCAATTAGCCGAGGCGGAGCAGCGAATTGTCACGCTAGCTCAACTAAGATCTGCACTAAAGTCAGAATGTGCGCGAGCAGGAATTGCTTACACACAAACTTTACCAAATTGACTTGTACGCATTTACAAATGCTTATTTCAAAATCGCAATTCAGGTGGAGTTAACACATTACTCAATTGTTTCTGAATATCGAAATCGCACTAATTTCGGTCAATGGCTTCACGCCCTACTGATACAACACGCCCGGCAACCACGTCGCAAGGCCGGGGAACATCGCCAGCAATGCCAGCGCCAGTAATTGTATGCCAATAAACGGCACTGCGCCGCGATAGATATGGGCGGTGCGGACTTCCGGTGGCGCCACGCCGCGCAAATAGAATAAAGCAAATCCAAAGGGCGGCGTTAGAAACGAGGTCTGCAGATTAATCGCCATCATCACACCAAGCCAGATCGGGTCGAGCCCCATGGCGAGGAGCGGTGGCGCCACAAGCGGCACGACCACCAGGGTGATCTCGATAAAGTCGAGGAAGAAGCCGAGGATGAACATCACCAGCATCACGGTGATAACGCCGCCGATAACCCCGCCGGGGGCGGCCTCTAAGGCGGCGCGCACCGTCTCGTCACCGCCAAGCCCACGAAAGACGAGAGAGAACAACGCGGCGCCAATCAAGATCGTGAACACCATGGTGGTGACCCGCGCGGTCTGGTCGAGGATCGGCGCTAATGTTTTCTCACGGCGTAATTGGAATAGGCTGGCGAGAATACCCCATGGTGTCAGCGCGAACAGGAAAAAAGCAAACACGATCCCAGCGCTTTCGATCACCGGAATAGTCTCGCGGCCCAAACGCAAATCCAGAAAAGCTGTCAGCACGACAAGACCGAGAATTGCAATCGCGCTGGTGTAGATAGCGGGAACGCCGGCGAAAAATGACCCTTTCGGG
>JAADIH010000042.1 GCA_013151435.1 Alphaproteobacteria bacterium | reverse complement strand
GCGACAGCCATGTGGAATGGTTCGAAGGCAATTTCGAAGACTATATGGAAGACAAGAAACGCCGTCTGGGCGCCGAAGCGGACGTCCCCAAACGCATTAAATACAAGCCACTGACGCGATAATTTCGACATCTGTCGATATGGGTATGACTTGAACGTCTTCTGATAAAACAGGAGGGAATTATGCGTATCGTAAAATTGTTCATTGGGGCCCTGGCGTTGGTTTTTACAACGGCAACCTATGCGGTCGAAAAAATTGAAGTCATGTCGTTGGAGGAGGGCGCTTCATCGCCCGCCGCGAGCATAGAGGATATCGCCTGGCTTGCGGGCCGCTGGGAAGGCTCCGGCCTTGGCGGTCTCGCTGAGGAAGTGATTGCGCCAGCAGTTGATGGTCAAATGATGGGCATGTTCCGCCATGCGGGCAGCGATGGCGAACTGGTGTTCTATGAGTTTTATTTATTTGCAGAAATCGAGGATACGCTGGTCCTGCGTATCAAGCACTTTTCACCGGAGCTTAAAGGCTGGGAAGAAAAGAATGATTATGAGGAATTTCCTCTCGTAGCGATCAAAGAAAATGCCATATATTTTGATGGGCTGACCTACAAACTGACTAACGAGAATGAACTCCACGCGGCGGTGAACGTGGAGGGGCAAGGCATCATCGCATTTCAGTTCACTCGGCGGTAGCGGTTTACATAGCCACTCGCCCATCCTGGTTGCAGGCCGGCATACCCATCAGACATCTACGATTGTTCTTCCCCCGTTTACGGGGGAAGTGGGCCACGCCAACGGCGTGGGTCGATGGGGGTAATAGCGGTAAAATCCAACCCCCTCCGTCCGCTGCGCGGACACCTCCCCCGTAAACGGAGGAGGAACAACTCCATACTCCACCGGGATGAGCGGATACAGAGGCGATGGTGCCTCCCATTACCCGACATATTTGGTTTACATTGTCGGCTTGAATGCGGTTACATATACCACCAAAAAAAGAGCAGGTGAGGTGAATATGCGTGTTTTCAAATCGATAGTATTGATAGGTGCGGTTATAGGAATTGCGACCCCCGCTTGGGCAGCGCCGATTTATCTCACAGCCGACCATATGGTCGATCCGGAATCGGGGAAGGTGATTGATGCACCGGCGCTGATCATCGAAGACGGCAAGGTTTTGTCGGTGGGCACGCAAACCACGCTCACCGCTCCTGATGGCGCCGAAGTCATTGACCTTTCGGGGCAAACCATCCTGCCTGGTTTCATCGACATGCATACGCATCTCACGGGCTCGGCGACAAAAGGCCGGGGCTGGTCCGGCGTTGGGTTTTCCAAAGAACGCCATCTGATCTGGGGCGTCATGAATGCAAAAAAGACGCTTGATGCCGGGTTCACAACGGTCAGAAATACCGGCTCTGAAGGCTATGAAACAGTGGCTTTGCGCGACGCCATCAATGAGGGAGAGATTGCCGGGCCGCGTATGTTTGTCGCCGGGCCGCCGGTTGGAATTGTCGGTGGTCATTGCTCCGACAACAACCTTCTGCCCCCGGAATATGAGGCGACAGGTGTTGGTGTCGCCACCGGCCCATGGGAGATGCGCGCTAAGGTGCGCCAGAACATTAAATATGGCGTTGACCTCATCAAAACATGCTCAACCGGCGGTGTGTTCTCAAAAGGCACTGCGGTTGGCGCTGCGCAAGGAACCGTTGAAGAGCTAACAGCCATCGTCGACGAAGCCCATATGCGGGGCTTGAAAGTCGCCTCTCATGCTCACGGCACAATCGGTATCAAGAACGCCATCAAAGCGGGCGTCGATACAATCGAACATGCAAGCTTCCTTGATGCAGAAGCAATCCGAATGGCTAAACGCAAGGGCGTTTATCTTTCCATGGATATTTACAACACCGAGTTCACTTTAGCCGAAGGTGAGCGCCTTGGCGTGCGCCAGGAAGCCATCGACAAGGAGCGCTCGCTTAGCGTGATCCAACGGGAGAGCTTCACCCAGGCGGTAAAGGCTGGTGCGAAGGTGATCTTCGGGTCAGATGCAGCGGTCTATCCCCACGGCGACAATGGTAAGCAATTCTCGCGCATGGTGCAGTTCGGCATGACCTCAATGCAGGCGATTGAGGCGGCCACAAGCCTTGCTGCTGAAGCGCTCGGGAAAGACGGCGAGATTGGGTGCTTAAGCGTTGGCTGCGCCGCCGATGTGGTTGCAGTTTCAGGCGATCCCATCGCGGATATCTCTGCGCTCGAATCAATCAACTTCGTGATGAAAGAGGGCGTGGTCTATAAGGACTAACGGTTCTGGGTGTGGCGCTTGAGCCTAGCCGACCGATGGCATCGAATATTGGGGGCTATGTAGCTGATATAAATCAATATGTTAGCGCTTAGACTTCAGTAAATGCCCTGTGCTCATATCTCGTGCTTGTTGGCGGAAATTAATCGAGATTTCTCGCTGCGCCTTGCCCAATATGTGCTATTAACCATTTAAGTATTCGAATGGAGGGGTCCTCATGGGTAGCAAGTCATTATCGAAGCTTGTCATTACCGCCGCAATCGGTTCCGCAGTTATGACTGTGGGAATATCAGCGCATGCAGCCGGAAGATGTGGGGGTGTTTACGCCGTGGACACGGCAACGACACTGACCCGTGTGGCGCAACGCTGCCATGTCAATCTCTCCGCACTCTATGAGGCCAATCCGGGTGTTGATCCGAGTAATGTCCGCCCAGGGGCGCGTCTTGCAATTCCGAGTGAAATGAACCGCTATTCGGTTGGCGCGACATATTCAGCGCCCGATAGCAGTACCGTAGCGACGCCGACAACGACCGATTCCTATGCGGCGCCGGTTCGCTATAACCCACCCATGCAAAGTTCAGACTACGATCTAATGGATCGCGATTACGACCGCACTAACCATCTCACGCGCGTGCGCGAAATGAATGTTTCAGGAAAAGCGCCGTCTTGGATGCGCACTGAAGTGTCAAGCGATGGAAACGAGGGCGGTGGACGGTATCTGATCAATGACCGGCTCAGCTACCAAAAGCAATCTGCCCTGCGCATCCACAATGCCGGTGTTCCAGCATTGCAACCTGCGCTGATGAATATGCCAGCAACGCCCGCTTTAAAAACCAGTTTGATCAAGTGCACAGATTTACGCACGAGCGATGGAAGAAAGATCCATCAGGTGCGCAAGATTATAACGACGCCTGAGGATACTTATGTTGAGGTCGTCATGTCTTCCGATGCAAGCGGCGCCGACTGTACTTTGATGTCGGGATCGACCAGTGAAGAGAGCGCTGAGGGCGTCCTGCCTGCTCGATTTACCAGCCCAACCAAACTATCGACGCCCGATTATCATTTGCCGGATTACAGCCGCATCGGCGTGACGCCGCGCATGATCAAGGTCAACGAGACATTCTCTCTCAAAGGCGAAATTGCTGATTCCTATGGGGACTGCTTGCTTTTGAGGACATCGGATAATCGCTTATGGCGCTTGTCGAGCCCTCAACCATCATTGGAATTGATCGGTAAAACCGTAACGGTATGGGGTAAGTCTGTCTCCGGCGGCGTTTGCGGCGGCGGCGCAACCATGGTGGTCAGCCATGCGATCTATGCAGAGCCCTGGATCGAAAACTAATCGCTCGAAATGAGTCTAGACGGGGAGGCTAAAATGCAAAGACGACAATTTTTTAGTGTTGCAGGAGCGAGTTTGGTCGGCGGCATTGGTTTAAGTGCCGGTGCTTCAGCAGGGGAACCTGTCTGCGCTGGACAGAGGTTCGAAGTTTTTCGTGATGTTCGTGATCGATTTCGATGGCGTTTATATGCAGCGAACGGTAAAATTATTGCCAGATCAGAAGATTACACAACTCTCGCTAACTGTTTACATAATATAGAGCTTATTCGAAGTTCTGAACACACGCCAACCAGCTTTGAAAGCGATTGCGAAGATTAGGCATGATTTTACGCCGCAGTGGACGATGTTGGAACTGAGTAAGTTCTGAATTAATCGTCAGATTTCACGGCTATCCGCACCGGCAAGCTTGAATATCCGTGCACGAAATTTGACATTGGGCGTTCTGGCTCATGCATAATTTCAACCCGATCTATGTATTTTAAAAGCTCGG
>JAADIH010000063.1 GCA_013151435.1 Alphaproteobacteria bacterium | reverse complement strand
GAGAACTGGTAGAAAATTTTTCGCTCCGGAACCAGCCGGGTTTCTTCCAAACTATCGAGCCCGCGAGAGAGATGAATTAGATAGGCAATTTCCTCCCAGTCTATCGCTGGATCGATGTGATTTAAGATTGGATCAACGGCGCCGACAACAGGCTTTTCAGTTGCCGCCTGCCCGCGTAACACTTGATTGCTCGACATAGAGCCTCACCCATTTTGCTCGAAAATACGTTTGTCACGCCAGGAACGCAGCGCCGATTCTGAAGTTTTACACCAGATTTGGTAGGGTTTTATCCTTTATTCACCCATATAATATGAGTATATGATAGTATTCTCCCATAATATAGATTTATTCGGAATAATCATTACAGCATGAAATTATCCAAATCCCACCTCGATATTCTACGTGTGATTCAGCGTGACGCCACAGCAACCCTGGAACAGGTGGCCGCCGCGGCCGGGGTGTCGCACACCACACTTTGGCGCCGCTTAAAAGAGCTCGAAGCCAATGAAGTCATTCGCGGTCGCGTCACTATTCTTGACCCGGAGAAAACCGGGCACACGGTTTGCGCATTTATCTATGTGAATATTGTCGCGCACTCCTCAAAGCATCGAGATGCATTTGAGAAACTTGTCGATGAAACGCCGGAGATCATGCAGTGCTTTTCGCTCACTGGTCCCAATGACTATATCCTCAATGTCAGGGTGCGCGATATTAAAGCCTATGAAATTCTATTAATGGATAAAATATTATCGCATCCAAGCGTTGCCAATGCGTCGTCAAACATCGCCTTGCGCGAGCACAAAAATACGACCGAACTTCATCTTTGATGATTTATATAAGCGAGGCCTGTTAAGAGTACTCAATCACAATCTTGTCACTCAACGGGTAGCATTGACAGGTCAAGACATAGCCACGCTCGACTTCATAATCTTCAAGCGCGTAATTGGCTTCCATCTCGGTCTCACCCTCAATGACTTTTGCCCGACAGGTGGAGCATACCCCAGCCTGACAGGAAAATGGCGCATCAAGATTAGCGCCAAGGGCGGCTTCCAAAACTGACTGGGCGCCCTTGGGAATATTCACATGATGGCGAACACCTTCCATAATAATCGTCGCCTTACAGACGGCGCCAACGCCTTCGGCTTGCGCCGCGCGCTTTTTGGCTTTGCCTGGCTGGCTTGAGGCGAACAGTTCGAATTTTATTATTGACGCATCCATGCCATTTTCTTTTAGCGCATCGGCCACCGTCAACATCATTGGTTCGGGTCCACAGATAAAAGCTAAATCCGCGCCTTTTACATCAACCCAACCGCTAAAAAGTGCGTCACATTTTTCGGGGGTCAATCGACCACTGAAGAGGTCAATGTCAGTTTCGCTTTCGAGAATATGAATCACATTGAAGCGCCCCATATTGAGGTTCTTTATGTCCTCAAGTTCTTCCTTAAACATAATCGAATTTGCTGACCGATTTCCGTAGACAAGCGTGAAACTTGATTGCGGTTCCGCCTTCAGAACAGTTTTAATAATACTGATCAACGGCGTAATACCGCTGCCCCCGGCAAAGCCTAAATAATGTCGCGCAGCATCGGGCATAAGCGGCGCATGGAAGTTTCCCATGGGCGCCATTGCGTCCAGCGTGTCGCCGATTTTTAACTCATCATTGGCAAAGGATGAAAACCAGCCACCATCAACTTTTTTGATGCCTACCCGTAAGATTCCATCCTCTATGCCAGCGCACACTGAATAAGACCGACGGAGTTCCTCGCCATCAAATTTGCGCCGAAAGGTCAGATACTGGCCCTGGGTGAATTTAAATTCTTCGCGGGCGTCGTCGGGCGGCTCCAATGTTACGACAACGCTGTCGCGGGTTTCCCGATGAATATCACTCACGCGAAGAGGATAGAACTGCGCCATATTATATTGTTCCGCTTCTTCTAAAAGCTTTTGAAATAGTCGAATGGTTCGAGGCAATCCTTACACCGATAATGTGCCTTGCACGGGGTCGAGCCAAACTGGCTGATACATTCTGTATTGGATGACTTACATCGCGGGCATTTTATCACCGCATTCCCTTTGAGGACTCCAACACAAATAGCATCTTTAACCGGGGGCGCAATGCCATAGGCGCTTAGCTTCTCGCGCGCCGCTTGTGTAATCCAGTCAGTAGTCCAGGCAGGCGACAATTGGGTATTGATGCGAACATCTTTGACACCGCGACTGCGGAGCGCCTGCTCGATATCGATCGCAATCACCGCTGTCGCCGGGCAGCCGGAGTAAGTCGGCGTCACCGTCACGACCACAGCATCGTCATCGAGGCTAACATCGCGGACTATGCCAAGCTCAACCACCGAGACAACCGGGATTTCCGGGTCCGGCACATCTTCAAGCCAGCTCCAGATTTCTTTCTCAGAAAGGTCTGTGGTCGCGACCGCCATAAACTTACCACTGCGCCCCTGGGTGGCTGCGCTGAAGTACTTGCATATCCGCCAACATATGGCCAAGCGCCTCAGTATGTATCCCGGCCTTGCCGCCTTTTTGCATGAATGAGATCTCAGGAACCGTTAGCGTTGCTTCAACAAAGACCTTGCTTGTATAATCTTTGTACTGCGCTTCAATTTTCCCGAGGCCCGACCCAGCGATCGTCTCGTCGATCGCATCTGTTGCCATGAGCTCTCCGGTATAACACCACAGCCGATCAAGCGCTGCCTGCATGCGACGATGACTTTCGTCGCTGCCGTCACCAAGCCGGATGACCAGATCTGCAGAACGCTCTAAGTGATAGGCGGCTTCTTTGACGGACTTTTCTGCGATCTCGGCAACACGTGTATCCGCAGATCCGGCCAGCAATTTCAACATCGGATGATGCCAGGCGTCAAACAGGAACTGACGCATCAGGGTCTGGCCAAAATCCCCGTTTGGTTGTTCAACCAGAAGGCAATTGCGAAATTCACGCACGTCACGCAAAAAAGCGAGATCGTCGGCGCTGCGTCCCGCGCCTTCAATCTCACCCGCTAGCCCGAGCCACATTCGCGTCTGGCCGATCAGATCAAGTGAAACATTAGCAAGGGCAATGTCTTCTTCAAGGATCGGTGCATGACCACACCATGCCGATACATTCTGTCCAAGGATGAGACAATTATCGCCCATGCGCAGGGCGAATTCAAATGTTGGGTTGTTTGCCATCACATGCGCCCAACATCATCGGGAATCTTAAAAAAATTCGGATGGCGATAAACTTTGGAATTTGCAGGCTCAAATAATGGCCCCTTATCACCGGGCGCGGAAGCCGTGATGTCGTTAGCCTTCACCGCCCAGATTGAGACGCCCTCATTGCGTCTCGTATAAACATCGCGCGCATTGTTGATTGCCATTTCCGCATCTGGTGCATGCAAGCTACCCACATGGCGATGTGACATTCCATGTTGCCCGCGGATAAAGACTTCCCAAAGCGGCCATTCATTTGACATAATAAAACTCCTATTGCGCCGCGACTTTGTCAGCAGCGCGTTTGTTTGCATTCGCCATCAACCCGTCACGGAACCATTCACCATCGCTCCAAGCTTTGCGCCGCGCCGCCATACGCTCGGCATTGCAAGGACCATTGCCAGAGACGACCTGGAAGAATTCCTCCCAATCGACCTCGCCAAAATCATATCCGCCTTTTTCTTCGTTCCATTTAAGCTCACCATCAGGAACGGTAAGACCGAGATACTCTGCTTGCGGAACGGTTTGATCGACAAATTTCTGACGCAACTCGTCATTGGTGTCCTGTTTGATCTTCCACGCCATAGACTGCGCAGAATGAACAGACTCTGCATCAGAAGGACCAAACATCATTAAGGACGGCCACCACCAGCGATCAAGCGCATCTTGCGCCATGGCTTTTTGCTCCGGCGTCCCTTCGCAGAGCTTCATCATAATGTCGTAGCCTTGGCGCTGGTGGAAACTTTCTTCTTTGCAGACGCGGATCATCGCGCGTGAATATGGCCCAAACGAGCAGCGCTGCAGCGGCACCTGGTTCATGATCGCCGCCGCGCCATCGACAAGCCAGCCTATGGCGCCGATATCTGCCCATGTGAGCGTTGGGTAATTAAAGATCGAGGAATATTTAGCCTTCCCCGATAGCAATTGCTCTGTCATCTGATCGCGCGATACGCCAAGCGTTTCCGCAGCACAATAAAGATAAAGCCCGTGCCCCGCCTCATCTTGCACTTTGGCGATCAAGATCGCCTTGCGCTCCAGCGTCGGCGCTCTGGAAATCCAGTTGCCTTCGGGAAGCTGGCCGACAATTTCCGAATGCGCATGTTGCGAGATCTGGCGGATCAGTGTCTTGCGATAGCCCTCCGGC
>JAADIH010000201.1 GCA_013151435.1 Alphaproteobacteria bacterium | reverse complement strand
TGGCGGATGCAAAACTAGAAGCCCTCAGATCTTTTACACTGAAGGTGGTTCGCCAGCGCGGCGTTGTCGCTGACGCGGATGTAGATGACTTTTTGAACGCTGGGTTTACCAAGCAAAATATTTTCGATGTGGTCCTGGGAGTTACCCATAAGGTCTTGTCGAATTACGCCAATCATTTCGTCCAGACGCCGGTTGACGAGTCCTTCAAAGGCGAAGCCTGGACCCCGCCTGTGCGGGCTGCGGCCGAGTAAAACCCGTAAAAACCGTCGCGATGGAGCCGAAAAGCTGCGTCGCGACGTAAATGCCCCCTAATTTACCCCTTTTTTAAGCTGGCCCTTCGGGCTATGATTAAGGCCGATACTCACTGGAATGCGTATTTTCTGCTTCCTGTTTGGGGTGAGTGCTTTTGGGTAGCGAGGGGTCGTGATGGGTAATTTAAAAGTTGAGGCGATTTTCGGCGGCGTTTTGGCGCTCGTGGTGCTTGGTGTGGCGCTCTATTCCATCGCGAATACAACTTTTGGCGGCTCCATCGGTCAACCCGGCGGCGGGCAACCCACTGCACAAGTCTCCTCTGGGCTCGCGCCATCTCTGACGGCTGAGGCCGGTCAGGACCTTATCTGCGAATGCTATAATGATGCGCGTGAATTGGCCGGGCAGGTAGATGTGTTATCGCCTGAATATCGCACCGGGTTTGAGCAATGCCGGGCGCGTGGCGGCGTCAGCGGCGGCGACGCGTGGACGGCTGGCTGGAATGCGCGTCTTTCGGGCAAGCCCTATGAGGCGAGCTGCCGGGCCTATAAGCGCCGAGGGTAAAACATTTCCGAAGCTCGTGTATCAAGGATGGGCTCAGAGATTTGCCATCACAATTTTATAGGGGCGGATTTCCGTTTCTGAAAATAGCCCTGCCTTGGCGTAAGGGTCGTTACCGGCGAATTGTTGCGCGGTAAGAAGGTCTTCCGCCTCAATAATCAACACACTGCCAATCGGGCGGTCCTTATCGTCCAGCATGGGCCCGGCCAATAAAACCTTGTCGCCAGTGCTCTTTATATAAGCAAGATGCTCGTCACGCGTCACGGCTCGAAGCTTGAACATCTCCGGTTTGTCGTGGCAAACAAGAATGAACTGGCGCATTATTTTGCCTCCGGTTTAAAGGGTCTGGCGAGGAGATCGGCAATGATTTGGTCGGTGTTTTTGGCGCTGCTCACAAGGTCGGCAACCGCTGTACAAATCGGCATATCAATGCCAGCTTTCTCTGCGAGGGTCCGAACGGCCGCAGCAGTGGCAACACCTTCACTCACCGTATTACGTTCGGCCATGATCTCTTTGAGCGTGCGCCCCTTTCCGAGCTCTACGCCGAGAGACATATTGCGCGACTGTGGTGATGAGGCGGTGAGGATGAGATCGCCCAGCCCAGAAAGTCCCGCCATGGTTTGAGGTTCAGCGCCCATCGCCACGCCAAGCCGCTGGAATTCGGCAAAACCTCGGGCGATGAGTGCGGCTCTGGCGCTCTCGCCAAACCCGCGCCCCTCGACCACACCGGCGGCAATCGCCAAGACATTTTTTACCGCGCCGCCAAGCTCTGCGCCAAGAACGTCAGTTGAGAGGTATGGCCGAAAATGCGGCGCTCCGATGGTTGCAACCCATCTGCGCCCGAGGGCTTCATCGGCGCATGCAATGGTGACGGCCGTAGGCAATCCCCTTGCCACATCGCGGGCAAAGCTCGGTCCCGACAGAACAGCGGGACGGGCGCCCGGCCATACTTGTTCCAGAACTTGGGACATCAACTGGCCTGTTGCCTGTTCAATGCCTTTTGAACAGAGTGCGATAGGCATCTGATCATCGGCAACCGCTTTTAGCGCCACCATGCTGGCGCGTGCATGCTGCGCCGGGACCACGAAAATGATCGCCTCCGCGCGGCACGCGGTCGCCAGATCATGCGTTGCCTTGAGGCTCGGAGCCAGCGGAACGCCCGGCAGATAAACGGTATTTTCGCAGCCGGTATTGATCGTATCGACGACGCTTTGCTCGCGTGCCCAGAGTTGGGTGGTTACGCCATTTGAAGCGCAGAGATGCGCCAACGCAGTCCCCCATGCGCCGCCTCCAATGACAGCAATTGTGCCGAATGGCTTGGCGTCGTCCATGGTATCCTTATCAACTGACGATTGAACAGTTTATTTATTGATCAATATAGCCTATAGTCCGTCAATGCCCAATGAGCACTTAGACGAAATTGCCACTCAAATTCTTGATGCCGCAAGCTGCCGCTTCCTGCATTATGGATACGGGAAGACGACAATGTCGGAGATCGCTAAGGACTGCAACATGTCCACCGGCAATCTCTATCGGTATTTTCCTTCAAAGCTCGATATCGCCGAAATGTTTGTTCGAGTTCTAAGGCGTGAGCAGGTCGTAAAATTGCGTACGGTGCTGGAGGCATCTGATAGCTCGCCATCCGAGATGTTGCGTGAGTTTTTCCTTCTCAAATTCAAGATCTCCTATGACCGCTTTCACGATAAGCCAAAAGCCTTTGAACTGTCCTCAGAGCTGCTGTCGCAACGGCCCAAGGTGGCGCTGGAATGGAAAAGCGCTGAAGGGCGGGTGTTGGAAGAAATTTTGAGGTTGGGCGCTGCCGACGGCAGTTTTGCCGTTGATGATGTGGCTTTAACCACAAAGGTTCTCCAGGACACGTCATATCGTTTTACCAGCCCCGCTGTATTCCATGAAGGCGAGTTTGATGAGCTGGTGATTGAGCTGAGTGGGGTTATCGACCTTGCCTTAGATGCTCTCTCTTATCGGGCGGCGCGGAAAATGGCGACGGAAACCAGGCAGATGGGTGCTTAAATCATCTATATGTGCGCTATAATATGCTCACCACAGGTAACAAACCCGTATTTTCAAAGTTTTTCATAATATCTAATCCATTGTAATTTCTACGAATTATTTCGCTCTTGGCGGATTTATACGAAATAATACGCAAAATAATGAATATTAACGAAATCATTCATTGACAAGCATTCAATGAATTCTTATCTCGCTGTTATCGAAGGCGCAGAGAGGATCTTCTCAATAGAAACGTCATCGGCCAAAAAATAGAACCGTAAAGATCTTGAAGATCAGAATGCAGAAAGACCGAGCCATGAATACCTCATTCACAAATTTCGCCATCCAAGCCGCCGCCACACTCTCCCTCACTGGCTTTCTCGGCTTTGTACTTTTTACCGCTGCTGATTTCGCAACACGCGGCGTGATTGTTTAACGCGAATATCCTGAACCCCTGTCGCTGCAGCGCTGTCCTACCCCCCTGTATTTGGACATACCTCCCTTAAGCTGTAGCGATACCTGACGCGGAAGCCTCCCCTGGCTTCCGCGTTTTTTATGGGGATTGGGTTTTTTGGCCATACCCGTTCGGGCAAATGGGCAGATTGTTATGGTTGCGCTCCGGATAATACCCCCAGGTGAGCGCGCCTCGGTATGGCTGACTTTAAGGATTTAATCAGCATTTGTAATTATGTTACTGACGCAGCAACATTAATTACGAGGCGTATATGCCTACCTCCACACGGTTTGCCGTAGCGGTTCATATCCTCTCCTATCTGGCCCTTGATCGGAAGATTGCGAAAACTTCTGACGCCATCGCTGCCAGTATTTCTACAAATCCGGCGGTCGTCCGGCGCCTCCTTGGAGATCTCTCAAGGGTCGGACTGACCAATTCACAGCTGGGGAAGGGCGGCGGCGCGCGCCTCGCCATTGGGCCAAAACGCATAACCCTTTTGGATATTTATAGAGCCGTTGAGGCGCCAGAGATCATCGCCATGCAACGATCAACACCGTCAGATGAGGATATCGTTGGCCGCAATATTCAGCCGGTCTTAAAGCAGGCCGCAAGTACTGCTGAGCAGGCATTTTTTGACGCGCTTGCCGGGCAAACCCTCAAGGATATTTTGCGATCGATCAAGTCGCTTGAGGCTGCTTGAAGTCATCTGTCGATAGGGCCTCTAAGCCTTTGGACCCTTCCGGCCGCCGCCAAATTTTGCCCCTTCAATTGGCGGCGCCAGGGGCCAGCGCGCCTGCGGCGCAAAAGCGAGGCTTTCGGCCATACAGGGCGTGAGCTGTATCGATAT
>JAADIH010000127.1 GCA_013151435.1 Alphaproteobacteria bacterium | reverse complement strand
ATCACCCAGAAGGTTCAATCCCAAAACAAAAGTGAAAATGGCGAGCCCCGGAAATAACACCAGCCAGGGTGCAATTCCAATCATCGTTTGGTTTTCAGCAAGCATGCGCCCCCAACTTGGCGTGGGGGGCTGCGCGCCTAGGCCAACATAGGAAAGTCCGGCCTCGGCAAGAATGCCCATGGAGAATTGCACCGTAGCCTGAACAATCAGCAAATGCGCAATATTGGGCAGAATATGTTCGACTGAGATTGCAGCAGGGCTTTTCCCGGCGGTGCACGCGGCAAGAACATAACCCATATTCCAGAGGGGCAACGCCGCGCCGCGCGTCAGACGCGCAAAAACAGGAATGTTAAATATCCCAATCGCAATAATTGCATTGACGGCGCCGGGACCAAAAACCGCGGTGATTAAAATCGCCAGAATGAGTGCGGGAAAAGCGAACACCAGATCGCCGCCGCGCATGATCACCTCGTCAAGAAAGCCGCCGGTTGCCGCCGCGAGAAGTCCGAAAGGAACGCCGATGATAAGACCTGCGCCGACGGCTATAAGCGCGACCATGATTGAGGTTTGCGCGCCGACCATCACCATGGATAAGAGATCGCGCCCGAGATGGTTTGTGCCGAACCAATGCGCCCATGAGGGCGGAGAAAGCCGCGCGCTCACATCCAGGCCGGTCGCGTCATAGGGTGTCCAGAACAAGGACGTAATTGCCATCAGGGCGAACAGGAAAATGACAATAGTCCCAATCCACAATGTCATTTGTGACCAGCTTGGGGAGAGTTTTTTAGAAACAGAGATGTCCGTCACCGTGCACTCCTATTGCGAAGGCGGGGGTCGGCGATGGCATAGGTGAGGTCTACGAAAAACGCGACAATGATGACGGTGAAAACCAAGACGATGACGATGCTTTTAACTACGATCAAATCACGCTGGACGATGCTTTGAAAAACCAGACGCCCGAGGCCAGGCAGATAGAAAACATTTTCAATGATGATGCCGCCAGCAATCAGAAAAGAAAACTGCAAGCCCAATATCGTCAAAGTGGGAATTAGCGCATTGCGCAGGGCATGTCGCCGCAAAACTTGATCATAGGGCAGTCCTTTGGCTCTTGCGGTGCGGATATAGTCGTCATCAAGCGTATTCAACATTGAAGAGCGCATGATCTGGGTCAGGATAGCGGCCTGGGGCAGGGCCAGCGCGATAGCCGGGAGGATCAATGCTTTCATGGCGGGGATTGGCGTATCCCAGCCGGGGAATCCTCCAGCAGAAAACCAGCGCAGGGTTACGGCGAAGATCATCACCAGTAAAATCGCCAGCCAGAAATTCGGAATGGCGACACCGGCTTGCGCGAGACTGGTAATCATGCGCCCAATTAACTTGTTTTGTTTTGCCGCGGCGGCAAGCCCGGCAGGAATGCCAATCGCCGTTGAGATGGCAAACGCGATGAGGGCAAGCGGCAGGGAAATCCATATCCGTTCCGCGATGAGATCGCCCACCGGCACGCGGTATGTGTAACTGACGCCGAAATCTCCGCGCACCAGCCCGCCGACCCAGTTAAAGTATCGCGCCAGCGCAGGTTGATCGAGACCGAGTTCGACCCGAACGGCCTCGATGGAGGCTGGGTCGGCATTTAGTCCCATCATGAAACTTGCGGGATCGCCAGGCGCGATCTCAAGCAAAACAAAGATAACTACGGTGGCAATGACCAGCGATAAGCCCATGGAGAGCACCCGGGTCGCCAGAAAAACTGGGCTGGCGCGAATGGTAAACGCCGTAAAGGCGAAAATGCTAAAAATCAGTATCAAGAGGATAGGGATCGCTGGAGCAGAACGCCCTGTATGATCAGTATCTGATACCGATTCGCGTCCGATCATGTCGGCTTTAGTGAAATCATTGGCTTGCAAGGGGGCGTTGGCCCAGATGCCGATTGCATCTTTTGACCAGACGGCAATTTTTGGCGATGAGGCGAGGAATATATTGACGGCATCGTTTGCGATCATTTCTTGCGCCTGTTTGAACAGAACATGACGGCGAGCCGGATCATTTTCAGTACGCAAGTCACGGATTATGGTGTCAAAGGTCGGGTTTTTATACTGAAAATAATAACCGTCGCGAGCGTAGATATCGATGTCTAGGGGTTCGGTATGGGAGACGATGGTTAAATCATACGCCTTGTTGGCGAAGACTTGGTCGAGCCACTGCGCCCATTCGATATTTCTGATTTCCACATGAATGCCGATGGCTTCAAGTTGCGCCGCAACCACTTCACCGCTGCGCCGCGCATAGGCTGGGGGCGGCAGTGTGAGGGTGAGCGCGAACCCATCTTTATACCCTGCTTCTGTGAGAAGTTGCCGGGCGCGCTCTGGGTCATAGGAGTAGCGATTTGAAAGATCCACATAGGCCGGATGATGCGGCGGGAAATGACTGCCGATGGGCGCTCCATAGCCAAAGAGGGCGGCGGCGATGACCGCATGTTTGTCGATGGCGTGATTGATCGCCCGTCGAACGCGCAAGTCGTCAAACGGCGTTTTGGCATTATTGATGGCGACGATGATCTCACCCTCGCCAGTGCCAAAGATAATCTTAAATCGCCCATCGCGTTCGATGAGGCTTAAATTTTCCGCTGCCGGATAATTTGGAAACCCATCTACGTCTCCTGCCATCAATGCGGCAAAGGCGGCGGTTGGATCCGGGATGAATATAAAATTGATTTGGTCGAGGAATGCTTCGGGCCCCCAGTAATCCTGATTACGAACAAGCGTAACGGAAGCGCCCTTGCGCCAACGCTGAAACCGAAACGGTCCGGTGCCGATGGGATGGCTCGCATTGGCTGGCGCGCTTGCCGCGGATACGATCACCGCATCGCCCCAGCCAAGATAAGTTGTAAACGCCCCCATGGGCTCGGATAAAGTTATGCGGACTTTATGGGGGGCAATCACTTCTATATTTTTTATTTTCTCGAAGATTGTGTGTTGGGCGTTTGTGCTGTCCCTCGCGCGGGCACGGTCAAGCGTAAAGGCAACATCGTCAGCGGTGAATGGCGTACCGTCATGAAATCTTACATTCTCATGCAAGCAAAATTCATAGATGAGCCCGTCGTCAGAGATGGTCCAGCTATGGGCGAGGGCCGGTATGACTTCGCCGTTTTCATTGAGGCGAGTGAGACCTTCAAAAATATTAGCATAGACGATTTCGTCGATGGCCGCAGCAGCGCCGCTGGTCGGGTCGAGGTTAGGGGGCTCCAGCTGAACACCAACATTCAATGCGCCCGCTGCGCCTGCTGTAGATGTGATGGCGGCAATGTGCCAAATGCTGACAACAATAAGCTTACAGATCCAAATCGTAAGATGCTTGCAGATCGAATAGAGCTTGGCGGTCATTCTATTCTCAACTGGCGAAAAAATTCCTGGTGTGGACGTTCAATGGTCCGAATGGATGCTCGAAAGCTATGAAAATATGCTAACAGAGTTCATGGTGATTTCAATAAGCACTTCCAGCTAAGTGATCGGCCTGTTTTAGGGAAGCGGTCTATGGGAACGGTTAGCGGCTTGCGAAGTTGTGTTGAAATCTGAGGATATGTGATGGCGACTTATGTACTATTTGGAAATGGCCGCGTCGGCGTGAGCATGGCGTCTTATCTCGAACATCTCGGGCACGCAGTTAGCCTCATTTCCCGGGTGCAGGGGGTGGATAATCCATCAGAATGCGAAATGCTTGTCAAAAACGCTGATATGATCGTGGCGGCCATCCCTGACAGTAAATTGCAAAACTGGTGGAATGAGTGGCGCGCGGTGATCGGGGAGAAAACAACTGTTCACTTTTCCGGCGCAGTCATTATTGACGGCATGTATGGTTTCCACCCCCTATATTCTTTTCCAAAATATGTGCTTCCCATAGAGACGATGCAAGAAATTGCATTCGCATGTCCTTTGGGCGGGCCGTCATTTGGCGATGTGTTTCCTTTTGCGTCAAACCCGAATTTTGAAATCGCGGATTGTGACCGCGCCCGCTATCACGCGCTCGCAGTTTTAAGTGGAAATCTGGTTGGTTACATCTGGAATGAAACAGCCAAGGAGTTCGCAGAGTTTTCCGACATGCCTTCAGAAAAATTATTGGAAAACTATTTAACCAGTATTGTAGAGAGGTTCGTGGAAAACCC
>JAADIH010000295.1 GCA_013151435.1 Alphaproteobacteria bacterium | reverse complement strand
TTGATGCATTTATTTTCAACAAAATACGCAGACGAACCATTAATCACCTTGCAAAATGAAGCCCCAGACCTTAAACAAGGGGCAGGACGGAACGGAATCATCATCGGCGGATTTGAAACCAGCGATGATGGCAAGTCAGCGGTTATCGTCGCTGCGGAAGACAATCTTCTGAAAGGCGCCGCCATACAGGCGATTCAGAACGTGAATATCGCGCTGGGTTTGCCGGAAATGACGGGAATAACGAGCTAGAGCATCGAGCAAAAAGTGTGCAACGGTTTTTGCGCCACGCGATGCGATCAGAAAAGGCTATAGCAAAATGCAGTGACTCGTATTTATCGCATTTTGCTATAGCACATAGCGATACTGATTTTTCGCTGCAGTGAGGTGAGTGTTTTTCTGTAAAAATCGCTGTTCTTTAACGGGTATGGGCTTTGCGTTAGCGTGCTGCTCCAGCGAGAACAGTTAGGCTTGATTGAAGTCGGGGAGCGTGGGCGGCTCGATGAGCCATGGCCTGCGCAGGTTGCAAGATATTATATTGATGAAGTTGAACGGAGTGCAAGAATCCATATGGCGGTAAATGGCAGCGAATTTTTAGTTGAAGCCGCAACCTATCTCGGCGCCGCCGCCATCGCCATTCCGATTTTCAGCCGTTTGAAACTGGGCTCCATTCTTGGCTATCTTGCTGCTGGTGTTGCGGTGGGCCCCTTTGGGCTCAATCTCGTTCAACAGGAAGAGGGCGTCTTTCACGTCGCGGAACTTGGTGTCGTACTGTTTCTATTTGTCATCGGGCTGGAGCTTTCCCTGTCTCGTCTTTGGTCCATGCGTGCGCAAATCTTCGGGTTTGGCGCAGCGCAGATGGGGCTCACCGGCATTGCAATTGCCGGGCTATTGATAGCGGCGGGGGTTATGCCTGTGCCGGCGGCGATCATCGCCGGGCTGTCGCTTGCCTTTTCATCGACGGCGTTTGCATTGCAATTGCTGAAGGAGCGTGGCGAGTTAAACACTTCCTATGGGCAACGGGCGTTTTCAATATTACTATTTCAGGATCTGGCGGTCATTCCCCTCCTGGCGATCATTCCATTTGTTGCGGGCAGCGGCGGCGAGGCGGCGGGCTGGGTAAGTGCAGCCAAAGCGGCAGGTGTTATCGTCGCGCTGTTTTTGATTGGCCGGTTTGCCCTGGACCGGATTTTCCGTCTTGTTGCCGGCGCCGGGTCGCGTGAGGCTTTTGCGGCGATGGCATTGTTTCTGGTGGCGCTGACATCGCTCGCGGTCTCATGGGCGGGGTTATCTATGGCGTTGGGGGCGTTTCTTGCTGGCGTGATGCTCGCTGAATCGTCTTACCGTCATCAGATCGAGACTGATATCGAACCGTTTCGCGGGTTACTGTTGGGCCTGTTCTTTATTTCCATTGGTATGCGTCTTGATCTGAGCATCATTGCGCAATCCTGGTGGATTGTTGCTGGCGGCGCCGCAGGTCTGGTGCTCATCAAAACGATTTTGATTTATGCGGTGACACGCGTCAAAGGCGTTGCCCGTAATGATGCTTTCAAGATAGCGGCAGTGCTCTCCCAAGGCGGCGAGTTTGCCTTTGTTGTGATTAGCCTCGGCGTTGGTTCGCTTTTATTTACCAACGGACAAGCGACGTTGATGTCGGCGATCGTAACGATTTCAATGGCCATGACGCCGTTGATGACGGCATTGGCGTCGCGCTTTGGGAGGGTGGAAAAAGAAAGCAAGGATGGGTTAGCTGGCCCGCAAGCGGGCAATGACCATATCATCGTCGCCGGCTTTGGCCGTATGGGACAAATCATTTCTCAAGTCTTGCGCAGTTCCGGCGTGGCGGTGACGGCGATCGACCACAACCCTTCCCATATTCGCAATGCCGAGCGCTTCGGATTTAAGGTTTACTATGGTGACGGCGCGCGTCTCGATATTTTGCTGACGGCGGGTGCTGAGAGAGCCCGTGCGGTTATTTTGTGTATGGATGACACCGAAGCAGTAAACCACGCCATAGAGAGCCTTCGGGCACGCTTTGCGACGCTAATGATCATTGCTGTGGCTCATGACCGGATGCATGAAATTAAAATGCAATCTCTCGGCGCTGATGTGATCGTGCGTGAAACGCTTGAATCAAGCCTCACCATCGCCAGAAAAGCGCTGGCGCATATGGGCGTCGACGACCATACGATTGAGGATTACGTAGAACAGTTTCGAGCGATTGACCGGGAACGGCTGCTTGCCCAGCGTGATTATGGGCTGGAAGCGGGAATGGAACTCATCCACTCTCCCTATACGCCGCAGGATAAGCGTGGAGATTCTGACTGACGGTTCAATTGATAGCGCGTTCAATCAATCGCCGATCGCGTCATAGAGATCTTTGATCAGCGGCGCCACGGCAGCCCTCGGCGATGTCCCCCGCGTCATGCCGGTGCGCACAATGACCATGCGTTTGGATGGAATGATGATCACATACTGACCTTCATGGCCTGCCATATAATACATCTCTTCGGGAACGCCTGGAAAATCGCGCGGCCGGGCATCTCCATCATAATTCAACCAGAAATGAGCCCCATATTGACCATTGGAGGCTGCGGCGGGCGTTGCCACATAATGCGCCCAACCTTCTGGCAGCAAGTGTTTTCCGTTCCAGACGCCGTCCTGTAAATAGAGTTGGCCGAGGCGGGCCCAGTCACGGGCGGTGGCGTAAACAAAAGAGGAGCTGATAAAAGTGCCCGAAGCGTCAGGTTCGAACGTAAAACTGGCCGCTCCAATGGGGTCGAAAATTTCTTGCTGCGCAAAGCTGTAATAGTCAAACCCGTTTTTAGTCAGCTCCTGGCGCAAGAGTTTTGACAATAAGTTTGTTGTGCCGCTGGAATAGTACCAATGGGTTCCGGGTGCATAGGCGCTCGATGATTTCTCGGGGATTACCCCTACATCCGCCGCCTCGAATAACATCCGGTTCACGTCTGAGCGCACATCAGAATAAGTTTCACTGAAATCCAGTCCGCTCTGCATTTGCAGAAGATCATTCCAGGTGATGCTTGCCCGCGCCGGATCTGACCCCCAACTCGCAACTGGCGCCGTGTCATGAATATCGATCGCTTCATTTAATACAGCGGCGCCGATAAGTGTCGCCGTTACGCTTTTTCCCGCCGACCAGGATAGAAATGGCGTGTCCTTGTTGAAACCATCCGCATAGCGCTCATCGACAATCTTGCCATCGACGACCACCAGCACTGCGCGGTGACTGGCGGCATTTTTATCGAATGCGCGGGTCAGTGCAGCGTCAATGGCGCCATAATCTACTCGAGAGATGGCGTCGGCTGAATCGGCTGTCGCTATGGGCCATGGATCAACGGCAAGGGCAGGCGCGCTCGCGGGTAACGGGCTGAGGCGCCCGGCATTGGCGAGCGTGCATCCATAACCTTCGCGATAGATAGCGCGGGCCCGGCCAAGCCCCAGCATGGCGGACGCAGAGACCTGCCGGTTGTCGAGGTCAGGATGTACGGAGATTTTATCCATCGCCGGATCAATGCCAACAAATTCGTTCTCGATGATCATTTGGGCGTCTCGTCCGGCGAGGAAAACTTCCGAACAGGTGACTTTGGCTTTGTAGCCGGCAAGGACGTGCGCCATCCGGTCGAGTTTGACGCCGGTAATGATCACCGCTAATGCGCCCACAATCCCTACGGCCAGCAACACCCATTGATAAAGCTTCCAATTATTCATCGAGACACCCTGTCAGATGTTGAGATGCGATTGGTCGCAGTCTGCACTGAACCCAAAGACCGATAAAGGGCTTTTGGCTGTGGTTTGCAGCTCAACTTCCGGCCAGCTCTCGGATCGGCCTTTCTTCCATTGGACGTTGGCGGTCTTTTGCGTTAGTCGAAAGCCAAATCTCGGAGACCATCCATGAAGAAAATTTTCCCTGACGCCAAGACCGCACTCGAAGGGCTCACCTTTGACGGCATGACCGTCATGTCTGGCGGATTTGGCCTTTGCGGTATTGCAGAGAATTTGATTATCGCTCTGCGCGACAGCGGCGCTAAAGATCTGACAGTGATCTCGAACAATGCCGGTGTTGATGATTTCGGCTCGGTTTTCTGCTGCAAACCCGCCAGATCAAAAAAATGATCTCGTCTTATGTGGGGGAGAACAAAGAGTTTGAGCGGCAATTTCTATCAGGCGAGCTGGAGCTGGAGTTTAATCCCCAAGGAACCCTCGCCGAGCGTTGTCGGGCAGGGGGCGCAGGCATTCCAGGGTTTTATACAAAGACCGGCGTCGGCACAGTGATCGCTGATGGCAAGGAACAAAAAGAATTTCATGGCGAGACTTATATTCTTGAAACAGGACTGGTTGCTGATCTCTCCATCATCAAAGCCTGGAAGGGGGATGAGCAGGGCAATCTCATCTTCAGAAAAACCTCACGCAATTTCAATCCAATGATGGCCACGGCCGGCAAGGTTACGGTCGCGGAAGTTGAAGAGATTGTGCCGCTTGGCAGCCTCAATCCTGATTGCATCCATACGCCGGGCATTTACGTTCAGCGGATCATTGAGGCGCGTCATGAAAAACGCATTGAACAACGCACCATTCGTGAAAGGGAGACTGCATAATGTCCAATGGTGTTGCAGGATGGGATCGCAATCAAATGGCGGCGCGCGCCGCGCAAGAAATGCAAGATGGTTTCTACGTTAATCTTGGCATTGGTATTCCGACGCTTGTCGCCAATTATATTCCGGGTGATGTTGATGTGACGCTGCAATCGGAAAACGGCATGCTCGGCATGGGACCTTTCCCTTACGATGATGAGGTTGATCCAGATCTTATCAATGCAGGCAAGCAAACCATCACTGAATTGCGTCGTACGTCTTATTTCTCATCGGCGGACAGTTTCGCCATGATCCGTGGCGGCCATATCGATCTTTCCGTTCTCGGCGCCATGGAAGTCTCCGAAAAAGGCGATCTCGCCAATTGGATGATTCCCGGCAAGATGGTCAAAGGTATGGGCGGCGCCATGGACCTGGTCGCGGGCGTTAAGCGCGTTGTCGTGGTGATGGATCACGCTTCAAAATCGGGCGCCCCTAAATTACTTCACGAATGTTCGCTGCCGCTCACCGGGCGTCAGGTTGTGGATATGGTGATCACGAATATGGGTGTTTTTGAAATTGAT
>JAADIH010000056.1 GCA_013151435.1 Alphaproteobacteria bacterium | reverse complement strand
AACCAACGACTGGCGGTAGCGCTCCAGCAACACCGCCAATGACAATATTTTGCGAGGTCGAACGCTTTAGCCACATGGAATAGATGACAACATAAAAAAAGATCGTGAAGGCCAATAGCCCCGCCGCCAAATAATTTGACGCTAAAGCCAAAAGCGCGACGGCCAGTGCAGAAAGAAAACCGCCAAGAGCCGCCGTTTCGGCGCGTGGCACGAGACCTGCGGGGATCGGACGGCTGGCCGTTCGTGACATGATGGCGTCAATATCTGCGTCCCACCACATATTGAGCGCACCTGAAGCGCCAGCTCCAACCGCAATTGAAAAAAGCGCCACTGCCGCCAGCCCGGGATGTAACTGCCCCGGCGCCGCAACCATGCCCACCAAGGCCGTAAAAATGACCAGTGACATGACACGCGGCTTTAACAGCGCAAAATAATCGCCCGGCCCCGCCAAGGCATAAGATTGCCCTTCGGGCGCGACATATCCGGGTTTTGTTGTGATGTCAGTCATTGGGCGGCTTATGCCTTAAAGCCATTGCTGTGGAAATAGCGCATACACACAAATAAAGCGGCGCACCGTCGCAATACGCGCGCGAATATCAGATCTTCCAAAAAAAATGGCTGGCGCGCCTGAAGCGAGCCAGCCAATTCATTAGAATATTTTTGTCCGCTAGCCCCGGAAAATCAATGATTTACCGATGAACAAGACAACAATCGCAGCTGCAAAAGTAACCAGATAACCAACCATGGTTGATCCTGTGGTCTGGCCCATAGATGCCCAACCAGCTTCAAGCTGACTGATCCATGTTGCCGGGTCTGTTGGCGCTGCGCTGGTCGCGCCGCCATAGACCAACCAAATGATCCCAAGCACAACCATGGCCATGAAGCTGATGCAAAGAATTTGAGTCAGGTTCTTCATCGCCATGACCGCAATCACGATCGCACCCGCTACCATGGCTATATATGTCCAGTTATCGCCCAAGAAAATTGATTCCGCCACTGCGCGGAGATCGGAAAGAATGATGTCCATTAAAAATGCCCCTAATTCGCCTCGTTAATTACCCCTAATGGAAGGTTAACGACATTTTTCACGTCACGTCACGCTGCACCGCACCAAAAAAGCACTTTGCCGCACTAAACTACAGGAAAAAGCTCGGTTCGAGCGCAGAGACTTCCCTTCCGAAGACAATAATACCGGCTTTTCCGGCAGCTGGGCGACTACAGTTTTTTACGTGATGCCGTTTTGTGCGAGCACCCTTAAAAACGACATTGGGCGCCTCACTGAGGCGCCCAACACTATCTCGTATGTTTTATCGCCGCACTTAAAAGGTTTGCTTATCACCTTTGTCAAACCGTGGCAGCTCATTGAATTGGTGAAAAGGCGGCGGTGATGGCAACGTCCATTCCAGCGTCGTCGCGCCAACACCCCATGGATTTGCCGGCGCCTTCTTTCTGTAGATGAAAAATGCATCAAACATTGCAATCACGAAAATTCCCATGCCAACAATCGTAAGCAAGTAGCCCCAACTCGACACCTGATTCCAAAATGCGAAGGCTTCAGGATAATCAATATAGCGGCGCGGCATACCTTGCATACCTAAGAAATGCTGCGGGAAGAACAATATATTCACGCCCAAGAACATTACCCAAAAATGTAATGTACCCAGCCATTCACGATACATCTTGCCGGTCATTTTAGGGAACCAATAATACCACCCCGCAAAGATTGCGAAGACAGCGCCCAGCGACAACACGTAATGGAAATGCGCAACCACGTAATAGGTATCGTGCATATAATGATCGACCCCCGCATTAGCGAGGACAACACCGGTCACACCGCCAATGGTGAAGAGAAAGATAAACCCCATTGCCCAAACCATCGGTGTCTTAAATTCGATGGAGCCACCCCACATTGTCGCAATCCATGAAAAAATCTTGATGCCGGTCGGCACCGCAATCACCATGGTGGCGGCGACAAAATAGGCTTTCATATTCACCGATAGACCCACCGTAAACATATGGTGCGCCCAGACAATAAAGCCGACAAAGCCAATTGCGACCATGGCATATGCCATGCCGAGATATCCAAAGATCGGCTTTTTAGAAAATGTCGATACGATATGCGAGATGATGCCGAAGCCAGGCAAGATCAGAATATAGACTTCCGGGTGACCAAAAAACCAGAATAGGTGCTGGTATAGAATCGGATCGCCACCGCCAGCTGCATCAAAGAAAGACGTGCCAAAATTCCGGTCCGTCAACAGCATGGTGATGGCGCCGGCCAGCACTGGCAATGAAAGCACCAGCAAGAACGCTGTAACGAGCACCGACCACGCAAAAAGCGGCATCTTATGCAACGTCATACCCGGGGCGCGCATATTGAAAATCGTCGTGATAAAATTAATCGCCCCCAGTATCGACGAGGCCCCGGCTAGGTGAATCGCCAAAATTAGCAGATCCATGGCCGGCCCCGGACTGCCGACGTTCGACGATAAAGGTGGGTAGAGCACCCACCCCCCGCCAAAGCCAATTTGGGAGCCATAGCCCGGTGCAAACATCGACATGGTGATGAGGATGCCCGATGCGCCATAAAGCCAAAAAGAAATATTATTCATGCGCGGGAAGGCCATATCCGGCGCCCCGATCATGATGGGCACAAACCAATTGCCGAAACCGCCAATCAAGGCCGGCATCACCATGAAGAAAATCATCATGAGGCCATGATATGTAATCAGAACATTGTAAAAATTCGCCGCCGCCGCGAGTTGCTCCGCATCAGGCAGGCTTTGATCCGTAAAACTGGTCAAGATCGTGACGCCAGGATCCATAAGCTCCCAGCGCATTAGACCCGACATGGCGCCGCCAAGTACGCCTGCAACGATGGCAAAAAGCAGATAGAGCGTGCCGATATCTTTGTGGTTGGTTGAAAAGAACCAGCGAGCAAAGAAAGGCGGTTTGTGGTCAGCGTGATCGTCTGAACCGTGTGCGGCGTTTGCGTCAGTCATTTTTCGATGATCTTCCTTATTCCGCTGCGGCGGAATTATTTTCCGTCCGCGCCAATTTTACTGAGTTGATTTCAAACATCGGATCAAGCCCGGCGAGTGTGCGTTGACTATCGACCCAAGCTTCAAATACTGGCCGGGACACAACTTCCACAGCAATAGGCATATAAGCGTGTTCTATGCCGCAAATTTCCGAGCATTGACCATAATATACGCCGACGCGATCAGCCTGGAACCAGATTTCGTTAATACGCCCCGGCACGGCATCAATTTTTACAGCAAAAGCCGGTAACGCCCATGCGTGAATGACGTCCTTAGCGGTTACTATAACCCGTACTGTCTCACCAACCGGGACAACAATTCGATTATCAACTTCGCGTAGCCATAATTCCGGCGTTGTTTGATCTTTCGGCAGTATCTTTGACACATATTCAAAGTCGCCAAAATCAGGATAAGAATAGTTCCAGCCCCACTGAAAGCCGTCGACCTTCAATGTCATAGTTGGCGCGAGAACGATCTCCTGATCGCATCTATCTGTATACCGCTTGGCCTTGGGGCAACCAGAAGCGTTTTGTGTGGATCGCCCTCCCCGCATGATGACCCGCGTTCCGGATGCCGGTGGGGTCGCAAAGGAAACCACTACTTCCGGATCGCCAAGGCCGTCCAGAGTATAATCAGCACGGTTCTTCAATGCACGCGCACCAGAACCATCATCGACGATCACCTGCAAATGCCTCGCGCGCTCCACCATACGGGTCTTTGGAAAATCATTGTTGAAAACAAAATCAACTGTCTGACCGTCACCCATGGCGACGACCTGCTTCCCGTCAGGCATCACATCTTCTTTGAACA
The DNA here is from genome assembly GCA_013151435.1 of Alphaproteobacteria bacterium. GTDB lineage: Bacteria > Pseudomonadota > Alphaproteobacteria > Caulobacterales > Parvularculaceae > Hyphococcus. Next base: position 4,380 of record JAADIH010000056.1, on the reverse strand, counting down.
GCAGCTCAAATGACGGCAATGAAATGATGAGGAGGATAATAATCGGTATGCCGGTCCACGCCACCTCAAGCAGTGTGTTGTGGCTAAATTTACGGGGTGTCGGATTTGCTTTGGCGTTGTAGCGCACCGAAACCCAGATCAGCAGCGCTAACACAAATAAGCAAATCACCGTAATAATCGGCAGCAAAATACCATTGTGGAAAAACCGTACTTCTTCGGCAATGCCAGAGTTCGCGGGCTGCATATCTATCCCGCCCGGGGTGAGTTGCGCGCTGGCGGTGGCCGCCACTAAAATTCCTAGTCCTAGTCCAAGTATAATCGCCAGCAGTTTTTTCATCGTCGCTTCCTGCACCTTTGAATTGGTTGGGTGTAACTGATAATACATCGCCCGGAGTGCGCTCGATACGCCCTCTCGTCATCTCCGGTCAAATTCCGCACGCTTATAGGCTGGTGCCGCCCTCAGCGTCATCGCACATTAGAAGGAAAAATGGTCGCAGCAGCTACTATTTTGGCCATTGCCGTTCGCTGCGCCGCACTCTAAATCTCCTCCATGACAGAATCTTTTTTCTTTTCCCGAATAGACCTCGACGCCAAGACCGCTCAGCGCGTTCTCGATGATTCCCTTAAAGGGGCTGATGACGGCGAGCTTTTCCTTGAATATGCCCAATCTGAAGCCTTCGTTTTTGACGATAATCGGCTAAAAACGGCAAGTTTTAACGTGGATCAGGGTTTTGGCCTGCGCGCGGTCTGTGGAGAATCAACGGGCTACGCTCAAGCCTCCGAACTCTCTGAAGCTGCATTGAAACGAGCGGGCGCCGCCGTCCAGGCAGTCAAAACAGGCAAGAGCGGCGTGATTGCGGATGGCCCGGCGCGCACGAACGCCAAACTCTATCCGGATGAAAATCCACTTGGCGGCATGGAGTTTGAAGCCAAAACCAAGCTTCTGGCGGACATAAATGACTACGCCCGGTCAAAGGATTCGCGGGTACGCCAGGTTTCTGCGTCTCTTTCCGGCGAATGGTCGGCTGTGGAAATTTTGCGACCTGGCGGTGAGATAATCCGTGATTTCCGGCCTCTGGTCCGCCTCAACGTCTCAGTGACGGCGGGCGACGGCGACCGCCAGGAATCTGGTTCCTATGGCGCAGGCGGGCGAGAAGGCTATGGGCGGTTTATCACCCCTGATGCGTGGCAGACCCAAGTCGATGAAGCCCTGCGCCAGGCATTGGTCAATCTTGAGGCTGAACCTGCACCTGCCGGAGAGATGGAAGTGGTGCTCGGGCCCGGCTGGACTGGAATTTTGCTCCATGAGGCCATCGGCCACGGTCTTGAAGGGGATTTTAATCGCAAAGGTACGTCGGCTTTCGCTGGGCGTCTTGGCGAGCGTGTCGCCGCCCCTGGCGTCACCGTCATAGATGACGGGACCCTTGATGGCCGACGCGGCTCCCTCACGGTCGATGATGAAGGCACCCCAACCTCGCGCACAGTGCTGATCGAAGACGGAATTTTAAAAGGCTACCTCCAGGACCGCCTCAACGCCCGGCTGATGGGGGTTGCCCCCACCGGCAATGGACGACGTGAAAGTTTTGCCCACCAGCCAATGCCAAGAATGACCAACACCTTCATGACTGAAGGTGAATATGATCCGGAAGAAATCCTCAAAACTGTGAAAGACGGTATCTACGCCGTCAACTTTTCTGGCGGTCAGGTCGACATCACCTCCGGCAAGTTCGTCTTTAACTGCACCGAAGCCTATCGCGTGAAGAATGGAAAGATTGGGGCGCCTATTAAAAATGCGGCCCTCATTGATGGCCCAACCGTCCTCACCAAAGTCTCCATGATCGGTAATGATTTCGCTCTTGATCCCGGCATTGGGGTTTGCGGCAAAGCCGGCCAAGGCGTGCCTGTGGGCGTTGGTCAGCCCACGATCAAAATTGACAGCCTTACCGTTGGCGGCGCAGGAGGGTAATTCGACGCCAATTTGCCCATGACGAATTTTACAACACGGTTTGCGCCATCACCCACCGGGTTATTGCATCTTGGGCATGCATTCTCTGCGCTAACAGCATTTAATGCCGCAAGCGATGCAGGTGGAAAATTTCTGTTGCGGATCGAAGACATTGACCAGACGCGTTGTAAGCCAGAATTCGAAGCTGCGATTTATGAAGACCTTGAATGGTTAGGCGTCAATTGGGAAACCCCCATCAGGCGCCAGTCCGAGCATTTGGATGACTATGGAGCTGCGCTGGAGGCCTTGCGCGAAAAAGGCGTCGTCTATCGATGCTTTAAAACACGCAAGAAAATCGCAGATGAGATCGCGCGTGCGCCGCACCTCTCCCCTGATGGCCCTGAAGGTCCGCAATATATCGGTAAAATGCTCGCAGCTTATGAGGAACGGTCCCTATTGGCGGACGGCGCCGCATTCGCCTGGCGCCTCTCAATGTCGGCATCGCGCTCATATTTAGGCGCTGCGTTTGATCAATTGTCTTTCAACGAAGAAGGCTCTGGTCCCAAAGGCGAAACAGGTCTCATCACAGCGACACCAGAAATTTTTGGCGACCCTGTGATTGCGCGAAAAGATTCCGGCACTAGCTACCACCTGGCCTCCGTCCTTGACGATGCGGAGCAGGGCGTCACCCATATTATAAGAGGTGGAGATCTTTTTCCGGCGACACATTTGCACCGCCTTTTGCAAGCTCTTCTCGATCTCCCTGCACCAATTTATCGCCACCACCCTCTGATTACGGATGAATCAGGGCGGCGCTTCGCTAAACGTGACAAGTCTGCAACGTTAAATTCAATGAGAAAAAGCGGCGTGACGCGCGAAGATATATTCATGCGAGTATTTCGTCCACATCAGTGAGAAATCAAACCGTCTACGACCGCAAACTGCGTCGATACGCATCCAGAGGGCGCTCAACTATATAGAATGCTACAACACCAAAAACCCAGCTACAAACAAGGATCGCCGTGCGGTTCTCAACCGTAGACAAGCCCCACCCCAACTCTTCAAACAACCAAATAAATATAAAGTGATTGAGGAAAACTGGATATGAAATCCGCCCCATAAAATCATCAATACGCTGAAACCTTCCGCCACGATATTTGCTTAAAACCGCAATTATCGCCAAGCCAGCAAGCCCTCCAATGATCACCTCTTGAACATGTGGAGGCCGCCATGAGGCGAACAAGGTAACAAGCACAGCAATCCCAACCATGGCGACCGCCCATAGGCCTACCTTTTTAAATTGTCGCCGCTGAAGCCAAGCACCTACAGCAAAAAAATGTAGTGTCCCAAAAATCGTTGCGTAAGAGTAAGTATGTGGCTGCGGCGGGGTTTTTCCAAGCAGCGCTAGCATAAACAAAAGAAGGCTCGCCCCAGCCACAAAATCAAATAGGCGCGAACGCAATAAAAACGGCGCCATCACATAAAATGACGCTTCAAGCGCCAACGACCAAGAAGTAGGCACATAAGTCGCGCCGGCCAGATAGTCTGAAAACGCTCGCGCCTGAAGAGGAAACAAAGTCAGGTTAGCAAGGATGGAGCCAATATTCGGGCGAATCTCTGTAAATCGTGATACGTGCCCAGTCACCACAATAAACGTCAGCGCCACCACCAAATGAAATAAAAATTGTGGATAAATCCGAAAGAAACGCTCCGCATAAAATGCTTTAAGAAAAGAACCCTTGACCTTTCTATCGAGTAGAAAACTGACCACATAGCCAGATATAATATAAAATCCTATGACTGCGGTTGGACCTGGCCTTACACTCCCAAGAACAAAACCTGCATGCGTCAGAACAACTAGAGACGCCAAAAATAACCTAAAAGTACCGAACAAGTTGCATCCCACCCTTGGCGCGCGCATCCTAAAGGGGATTCGTAACCCAACTTATACAAAAACAGAAATCGCATTCGTTTGAAGCAATTCTGCCTAACGCTTCATCTGTGCGTTTAGCTCAAGCTTTCTTCAACATCTGGTAACTGCCTAACAACGATTAATCGTCAGCCCATGCACTGCACAGCCGATAGCACCGGCAAGGCATCGCACACCTGTCATCGCTAAACCTATGCGTTCAATGTAGATGCTGCGGTGGCTGCGTAACGTGTACCTGCCACGGCTTCAGGGGGAACCGCCTTTTCAATTGCTGCAATATCGTCAGCAGAGAGCTCAACCGATACAGCGCCAATATTATCCTCCAACCGAGAGATTTTCTTGGTTCCCGGGATAGGAATGATGTCATCGCCTTTTGAAAGCACCCATGCGAGCGCAATTTGCGCCAAGCTCACACCTTTTGCAGAAGCAAGTTCTGCAAGTTGATCAACCAGTGTCAGGTTTTTCTCCAAAGCCCCATCACAAAACCGTGGATTGGCAGCCATTC
>JAADIH010000213.1 GCA_013151435.1 Alphaproteobacteria bacterium | reverse complement strand
TAACGTAATATCGGATAGAGCACTGATTTATAAAACGGCCATAATCGACGGTGCATCAGTTTTTGTGCACGCTCTTCGATCAGCACATCCACTATATGCTTATTATTCAGATTGGCTGCGTCATCGGTTTCAATCAATGCTGTGTCCAATGTCGGCGTGCTCCACGAGAATGCTATCTGAGCCGATGATTATTGGGCCCGTTGGGCGTAGATTAGCAAGCTTTGCATAGAATGAAACGTGGGTGCGAGTATGGCGGCAGGACTTATGGGTCCGGCGTTTCTTCCGGTTCTTCCCCGAAAGGAAGGCTGGCAAGATGCAAGGTCAGGAAGGACCCAGCGATCAACAAGGCTACGGCCGCTATGCCGCCGCCGTGATTGCCAAGCCAACCGCCCACGACGCTCACGGCGACAACCAAAAGATAGGGTATGATTGGGGGCGATTCGTGGCGCGCGCGCATGATAAAAAGCCCCACGGTTGCGAGGAATAAAAACACCGCCAAGAGATCAAAAATTGATTCCAAAACCTGTTCTCCTGTCCGGAATTGTGTGGGGACGCAGTTAAAAACCTCTTAGTTGGGGCGATAAAATTGTTTGAATCATTGCAAAAAAAAGGGCCTCACCATGCGGTGAGGCCCCGTTCAGAAGTTATGCGATGAGTGGTTAATCGTCGGCGCGTTGGGCATCGCGAAGTGCGCGGAATTCATTTCCGTCATACCAGTTCGGCCAGTCGTCTGAATAGGCGATAGTCGCGCCGGTTTCATAAAGGACTTCTACAGTATCAAGCATACCGGTTAGATCCCAGCTATCGTTATATTCATCCGCTGGCGTATGGTAACGGTTCTCCCGATAATCATCGCCAAATAACCGTCCGGCTTCTTCTCCGCCTTCGCGAAGATCAACACCGCTATCGGCGTACAGCATGGGGACGCCTTTTTTGGCGAGAGAGATGTGATCGGAACGGTAAAAGTAGCCTTTTTCCGGTTCTGGGTCCGGGCGCAGATAGCGATCATGGTTTTCTGCGGCGACCTTTAGAATGTCCTCAAGCTCCGATGCGCCGTAACCCACAACAACAATATCTTTTGCTAGCGGTGTGGGGAGGATTGCGTCGATATTAATGCCGGCGACGATTTGCTTAAGGGGGACGGGTGGAGCTTCTCCCATATAGGCTGACCCAAGAAGACCAGATTCCTCACCGGTGACGGCGGCAAACAAGATTGACCGTGCTGGCGGTGTTTCATTGCTGGCGAATTTTTCTGCAATTTCTAAAATCGCAGCAACTCCGGTTGCGTTATCAACCGCACCGTTAAAGATTTTGTCATCACCTTCCGTGTCAGGATTAATGCCGAAATGATCCCAGTGTCCCATATAGAGAAGATATTCATCCGGGGCTGTCGCGCCCGGGAGCACAGCGATCACATTGGCGCTCTCGCTGCGGCGTATGGCGGTGTTAAGCGTTGCGGAAGCGGTAACGCCATCTAGCGTGACGGCATTGAAGTCGGGGGTCATGGCTTGGGCTTGGAGTGCGTCCAAATCGAGCCCCGTCTCGGCAAAAAGCAAGCTTGCGGCGTTTTTGGTGATCCAACCCTCAGCGGCTACCCGTCCCGCGCCGCCATCAGGGCGTTCCAGATCGCGCTGGGCGCCGGACCAGGATGATTCAACCACGTTCCAGCCATAGGCGGCAGGCGCAGTCTCATGAATGACCAGTGCGGCGGCAGCGCCCTGACGGGCGGCTTCTTCATATTTATATGTCCACCGGCCGTAATAGGTCATGGCGTTGCCATTAAAGACATCCGGGTCCTGGGTCGCAAAGCCCGGGTCGTTGACTAGAATGATGACGGTTTTACCGACCACATCGACGCCCTCGTAATCGTTCCAACCATATTCCGGGGCGATGATGCCATAACCGACGAAAACCACTTCAGTGTTCTCAAAGGCGATATTTTCTGAGACTCGTTTCGTCCAGTAAACGACATCGGTTTTGTACCCGAGGTCGCGGCTTTCTCCATTTACGCTCATCCGGAAATATGAAGTTTCAGGGTCGAGGGTCGCCTCCACCAGGGGGACCTTATGGAAATAGCTGTCGCCGACCATCTCGAGGCCTAGGCGCTTATACTCGCTGGCAATGTACTGGCGAGTTTTTTCACCACCAGGGGTTGCGGGCGCACGTCCCTCAAACTCATCAGAGGCTAGTGTGGCAATTTGCCGGGCCAGCCCGTCAGTTGTGATTTCCCCTTCTGCATTCGTTTTTGGGGTTGTTGCCGTATCGGGTGCGTCAGCGCCGCACCCGGCGGCCATCAAAATTACTGATGCGGCCAGTAAAGGGCGAAAAAACTCTGTCATGCCATACCTCCAGTTCATGGTTTGGTGGCGATGTTGCATGGGCGCTATCTATAAACAAGATGGGTGGCTCCGGGGAAAACGAGGTTTTTCCGGGTGGCCAGCCTATATTTTATGGACTAAATAGCCGGAATTATGGTCAGTTGGCGGTCTCAGCCAATAGGGTGTGGTAGAGAGCCTCAAAATCGAGGACCTGGGAGAAACTTAATGAATTCCATGACGTCGCCAGCGTTGGGCGCTGCGAGTAGTTTTGAAGATTGCGCGCCATCGGCGCTGGCAAACCTATCAGCAGAGGCTTTGTACCAGCTTGCGGTGGAGCGCGGCGAAGGTGAGATCGCCAAAGGCGGCCCGCTGGTTGTTAAAACTGGTGAACATACCGGTCGCTCCGCTCAGGATAAATTCATCGTCCTGCAACCAGAAACCAAAAAGACCATCTGGTGGGACGCCAATAAAGCGATGACGCCAGGCCAGTTTGACCAGCTTTATCAAGACATGCTCGCCTATGCCGGAAACACCGAGTTGATCCGGCAGGACCTTCGTGGTGGGGCGGATATTCAATATGCGATTAAGGTGCGGGTCTTTACGGAATACGCTTGGCATAGTTTGTTTATTCAGCATCTTCTTGTGCGCCCGCCCATGAATGAGCGTGGCGGGGCGTCAGATTTCACTATTATCGATTTGCCTGGATTTAAAGCAGATCCCGCGACCCATGGTTGCCGCACGGGAACCGTGATCGCCGTTGATTTCGTACGGCGCGTGGTTTTAATCGGCGGTACGTCTTACGCCGGTGAGATGAAAAAATCGGTGTTCACGATTTTAAACTATCTGTTGCCGGAACAAAATATCATGCCGATGCATTGCTCGGTCAATGTCGGGGATAAGAAAGACTCAGCGATCTTCTTTGGTCTTTCTGGAACGGGCAAGACAACATTATCCGCCGATCCTGACCGTATGCTGATCGGCGATGATGAGCATGGCTGGAGTTCAAATGGATTGTTCAATTTCGAAGGCGGTTGTTACGCTAAAATGATCCGCCTGTCGGCTAAGGCTGAGCCGGAAATCTATGCCACGACAAAGCGCTTTGGGACGGTTCTTGAAAATGTGGTGATGGACCCTGAAACCCGCGAGCTAGACCTTGATGACGCAACACTGGCGGAAAACTCACGCGGCGCCTATCCAATTCATTACATCCCGAATGCCAGTCTTGATGGTCAGACAACGCACCCAAAAAACATCATTATGCTGACTTGTGATGCTTTTGGCGTCATGCCGCCGATTGCAAAGCTGACCCCAGCCCAAGCCATGTATATGTTCTTGTCGGGATATACGGCGAAGGTTGCGGGCACTGAAAAGGGCTTGGGTAATGAACCCCAAGCAACATTTTCCACCTGCTTTGGCGCTCCGTTCATGCCGCGCCACCCATCGGAATATGGCAAACTTCTGGGGCAGTTGATTGATCAGCATGACGTTGATTGTTGGCTGGTTTCCACCGGCTGGACCGGTGGTCCCCATGGTGTGGGTGAGCGTATGCCAATCAAAGAAACCCGGGCGTTGTTGTCGGCTGCATTGGATGGCTCATTAAATAATGCGCCAATGAACAAAGATTCGGTTTTCGGTTTTGATGTTCCAGTGGACGTGCCGGGCGTCGATCAGTCAATCCTGACGCCGCGCAATACATGGAGTGATCCTGCAGCTTATGATGCTCAGGCGCAAAAGCTTGCCGACATGTTTGTCGAGAACTTCAAAATCTATGAAGCTTATGTGAGTGATGAGATAAAAGCGGCGGCCCCAAATATTACTGGCTGAAGTGTTATCGGCGGGCGTGTTAAACCTTTGTGTCGGTTTGCTCGTCAGGGGCGCCCGGGTCGCTTGTTCCGTTTGAAACTGTCACGATGGCGGCGCGCAAAACCCTGTCGCCAATGGTAAAGCCGGGTTGAGCGACGTCGACCACATGTCCGGCCGGGATGGTTCCACCGGGCACTTGCGCTACCGCCTGGTGAAGGTTGGGGTCGAATTTTTCACCTGCCGGGAAGATGCGATTGACGCCATAGCGTTTTAGAATGGTCAGCAATTTTTCTTCCGTCATCCGTAAACCCGACATCAACCCCGTGATTGCATCGCTTGACGGTGTCGCATTTTCATCATCAGCGGATCGAAGGGCGCGTTCGAAATTGTCAACGACGTCTAAGAGATCGCGAGCAAAATTGGTGATGGCATATTTGCCGGCTTCGATTTTTTCACGGGCCGCGCGCCGCCGGGTATTTTCAAGTTCAGCCGCCATGCGCAAAAAACGGTCATTGAGCGCGGCCAGCGTTTCCTCATTGGCGGCACCCACATCCTTTGGCTGGTTCTCAGCCAAGTCTTCGCCGCCAAGATTGATATTGTCATCGGCAGCGTCATTTGCTGGTTTTTGCCCAGTATTTGAGGGGGTATCCTGATTACTCATGGAGAACGGTCTTACCTTTTTTGAATGCGAAGAAGGCATTTACGCTTCAGCGCACTTTATTTCAACAGTCGAGAGACGACTTCTGCGGTGTAATCGACGATTGGGATGACCTTGGCGTAATTGAGCCTTGTGGGCCCAATAACGCCGAGGACGCCAACAATTTTGCGAGATTTGTCGCGATAGGGTGCGGCAATGACCGAAGACCCAGAAAGCGAAAATAGTCGGGTCTCCGAACCGATGAAGATTTTCACGCCGGGCCCATCCTTGGCGGCGGTCAAGATGTCGATGACATCACGTTTACGCTCGAGGTCGTCAAACAGCATGCGCACCCGTTCTATATCGCCGAGTGCAGCGTCATCCAGCAGATGACCGGCGCCGCGCACGATCAGCGACCAGTCAGTACCGCCTGAAATATCCGCAACGCCCTGGCGAACAAGGCGCGCCGTCACTTCATCGAGTTCAGCGCGATGGCTTTCAATCTCTTCGAGAATACTGACCCGGGTTTCACTGAGGCTGCGCCCGCGCAGGCGTGCATTCAAATAATTACCCGCCGCGATTAAGGCGGATGATGGCAAGTCAACAGGTGTTTCAAGCGCCCGGTTTTCAACCCTGCCATCCTCGTAGACCAGCACGGCGAGTGCTTTACCGGGGCCTACCGCAACAAATTCAATCTGGCGTAGGGACGAATCGACCTTTTGGGCCGCAACAAGGCTTGCGGTCTGGGTGAGGCCGGAAAGGCGTGCGGCGGCCTCTTCAAGTAGTGTTTCAACGTTGCTGTCGCTGGCTTCTGCTTCAATCGCCCTACGGTCATCTTCCGATAGATCGCCAACCTGCAAGAGCCCATCCACAAACAAGCGCAAACCGAGCTCGGTTGGCAAACGCCCCGCCGAGATATGGGGGGCATGCAACAGGCCCTGATCCGTCAGATCAGCCATGATATTTCTAACCGTGGCGGCAGAAACTGCGATGCTTTCTTCGTTGCTCAGCGTTCTCGAGCCCACAGGCTCGCCAGTTGCAAGATAAGTTTCCACCAGCTTGCGAAAAATATCGCGCGAGCGTTCGTCGATCTCATTGATGCCAATCATGCCGCTATCAATAGGGCGTTTGACGCAAAAGTGAAATTGGAAACCCCGCCTAGGGCAAGCAATAGGAAAAAGGCGGGTCGACAATGTGGATCATGCAGCGCTAGGAACGGCATAAATTATATGGAGTGAGATATGAGACCGTCCGGCCGCGCCTTTAATGAGCTTCGCAAGATCACGCTGGAGCCAGGATTTTCCAAGCACGCAGAAGGCTCTTGCCTCGTTAAATGTGGTGAAACCCATGTTTTATGCACTGCCAGTTGGGACGAAACGGTCCCCCCTTGGTTGCGTGGCGGAGGGAAAGGCTGGGTCACGGCGGAATATGGCATGTTGCCGCGTTCCACCGGCAGCCGGATGAAGCGAGAAGCCAAACGCGGTCAGTCAGGGCGCACCCAGGAAATTCAGCGCCTGATTGGCAGATCGTTGCGTGCGGTTGTTGACCTAAAGGTGCTGGGTGAGCGCCAGATCATGGTCGATTGCGATGTCATCCAGGCGGATGGGGGAACGCGCACGGCAGCGATTACGGGCGCTTGGGTTGCCATGCAGCAGGCTTGTAATTGGGCGACCCAGCAAGGGATTATCAAAGCTAACCCCATACGTGATCGGGTCGCTGCAATTTCTTGCGGTCTAGTTGTAGGAGCTCCGGCATTGGATCTCGATTATGACGAGGATTCTACTGCGCAGGCGGATGCAAATTTCGTGATTACAGGCTCTGGCGGGCTTGTTGAGATTCAGGCGACAGCGGAAGGCGATCCGTTCTCTGATGATCAATTTGCAGCGCTGCTTTCCCTCGCCAAAGAAGGATGCGCAACGTTGTCGATAATGCAGGGTGAGGTTTCCGTCTAATAGAAGCCCATGCTAAACATTATCGAAAGCGATTCGATGTGAATCATTCAAAGTGAGGCTATGAACGAAGAAGAGCAATCGTTGGTTGACAATAGAGACGTGGGTGCTGGCGAATCAGCACCCGAAAGCGTTGATCAAGAGGCAGGAGATTCTGCTCTAGAAACGTTGTTTGGCGCTGACGTTCTTCGTGAAAAGTTTGAAGAACTTCTGCTGTGGGCGCAAAGCCAGGTACTGACTATCGATCTCGCTATTCAAGCGGCGATATTATTCTTTGGGCTTGCGCCGGCGGCGATTTTTGGTCCGCGTCTGTCTCAAGAAATTTATACAAAATCAGATTGCGCCGCGCGCGCCCTATGGGGTCTTGCGCCGGGCGGCAAATGCCTTTGCCCATATTGCGACGCCGATCGCTCTCTATATTATTCTCCAGCTTGCAGTCGCCATTCTCGGTTCTATCGGCATCTCAAATGTTCTGGTCGATGCAGGGACTAGTCTTCTTGCCGCCTGGATCGTTATCCGTCTAGTGACGTTGGTTATTCGCTCGCCCTTCTGGTCGGGTGTCGCATTTTATGTCGCCTGGCCGATCGCCGCTCTTGATGCATTTGGCCTTCTTGATGAGGTGGTTCGCCAGCTTGATGCTTTTTCCATACCTATTGGAGAAAATGATAATGGTGAAGCAGAGCGACTATCTGCACTGGACCTGGTTCGCACATTTGCGATTTTCGGTGTGCTGTTTTGGGGCGCGAGCTTCATCAGTAAATTTCTCACCAGTCGAATCAACACGATCGATGAGTTGACGGTTTCCGTAAAAGCGCTGCTGTCAAAAATTCTGAATGTCCTTCTTCCAATCATCGCATTGATAGCGGCGCTGCAAATTGTTGGTTTTCCTTTTGGCACGCTGGCGATATTCGGCGGCGCCGTTGGTCTTGGTGTTGGTCTTGGCATGCAGCGCACAGTCTCAAATTTCTTTGCCGGCTTTACGTTGATTGCAGACAAGTCCATCAAGCCCGGCGATGTCATTGAAGTTGATGATACGTTTGGCTGGGTGACGCAAATGAACTCGCGCTATGTATCGATTAGAACCCGTGATGGTACAGCGCATTTGGTTCCCAATGACCGGTTCATAAATGAAGGCGTCATCAACTGGTCGCATTCTGATCGTGTGGTTCGGTTGCATGCGCCTTTTGGTGTTGCGTATAAAACTAAAGATTTGCGTGCGTTAGCGCGCCGTGCAGAGGCGACGGCGTTGGGTGTGGAACGGGTTTTAAAGACGCCTGCGCCACGGTGTAACCTTATGGAATTTGGCG
>JAADIH010000275.1 GCA_013151435.1 Alphaproteobacteria bacterium | reverse complement strand
GGCTCAATAAGGCTGGCCCAGGATGACCGGGCAGGGGCGATTGAAGATTTTTCCAAAACCCTGGAGCTCGAGCCGCGTCATTTCGAGGTGCGCACAATCCTTGCGCAAATCCTTCTGGCGGGCGGTGAGAAGCTGGCAGCCTATGAGATGTTCCAGAAAGTTCTGGAATGGAATCCTCATGATGAAACGGCGCGGTTGAAAGCGCGCGCACTTCGCCGCGAACTTGACGGTCAAGAGATTTAATTTTCCCCAAACACGTATTCTTGCTTGCACGGACGGGCGTGTTGTTTCTATCTCTATGAACTCGGTAAGCGGAGATTAATCCGTATCCATATGAATTAAGTGAGGTAGGCGCGTGGCGGACGGATCAGCAAGTGTAGAAGGCGTAACCACAGTCGCAGCCGATCGGCTTCGCTCCTTCATTGAGCGCGTTGAACGCCTTGAAGAAGAAAAAGCCGCGATCCTGAATGACACCAAAGAAGTCTATGCCGAGGCCAAAGGCGAGGGCTATGACGTGAAGATTTTACGCCAGGTTATACGCATCCGAAAAATGGATCGCGCAGAGCGCCAGGAACAGGAAGCGATCCTCGATCTATATCTCTCGGCATTGGGTGAGAGCTAGAGCGTTTGGGGTGTTAAAGTAATCCTTCCTTTTTCTTCCCCCGTTTACGGGGGAAGTGGGCCGCGCTTCTTCGCGCGGGTCGATGGGGGAGTTACCATAGCATCACAATAACCCCCTCCGTCACTTCGTGACACCTCCCCCGTAAACGGGGGAGGAAAGGGAACACGTTTATTGCTAGATGCAAAACGTTTTGCTTACCCGGCGCGGCGGATCTCCAGATTGTGCTCGCGCAGCTTGCGGTAGAGCGTCGAGCGACCCATGCCGAGGCGGCGGGCCACTTCAGACATTTTGCCTTCATAGGTCTCGATTGCGAGCGCGATCAGATCTTTTTCGATTTCCTGCAAGGAGCGCAAATGTCCCTCGCGATCGAAAATATGGACTACCTCGTCTGCACCGGCACTGGAACCAGCCAGTTCCTGATGAGCGTCATGGGCGCCGTCATCGTTGACCAGAGGAGGCCCACTTTGTATCCCGGCGGCGTTGAATTCATCCGCTAACAGAGGAAAGTCGTCGGCCGATAAATAAGCGCCTTCAGCAAGCACCACAGCCCGGAATATTGTATTTTCAAGTTGACGGACATTACCCGGCCAGGGCTGTTTGGCGAGGACCTCTAGAACTTCGTGCCGAATGCCGCGCACATCTCGGCCTTCTTCAGCATTATAACGGCTAATGAAATGTTCGATGAGGGCGGGAACATCCTCCTTGCGGTCCATGAGCGGCGGGACTTCGATTGGAAAGACATTGAGACGATAGAAAAGGTCCTCCCGGAAAGAGCCGTCCTTGACGGCTTCCACAAGGTCACGATTTGTGGCGGAGATAACCCGCACATTGACTTTAACAGGCCGCTTGGCGCCGATCGGATCAACCTCACCCTCTTGCAGCGCGCGCAACAGTTTCACTTGCATATCCTGTGGCAACTCTCCGACCTCATCGAGGAAGATTGTGCCGCCATCGGCTTCTTGAAACTTGCCGATGTGTTTAGCGTTGGCGCCGGTAAACGAGCCCTTTTCATGGCCAAAGAGAATGCTCTCAACCAGGTTCTCCGGGATGGCGCCGCAATTGACGGTGATGAAAGGAAGGCCGGCGCGATCTGACGATCCTTGTATGGCGCGTGCGACCATCTCCTTGCCGGTGCCCGATTGGCCGGTAATGAGGATTGGAATAGTTGACGCTGCAGCACGTTCACCGAGCTTCATCATGTGGTTCAAAGCCGGGCTTTCCCCGATAAGATCTTTAAATCCCATGGCGCCTTCGCGCTTGCGTTTCAGGCGGGAGACTTCGCCTTTAAGCGTCGTCAGGTTGAGTGCATTGTTAATGGAAACGATCACGCGTTCCGGCGATGCAGGTTTTACAAAAAAGTCTGCGGCGCCATTTTGCATCGCTTCCACAACAGTATCGATACCGCCTTGCGCCGTGAGGACGATAACCGGGATTTCATCGCGAAAACCTTTAGCGCGTTTTAGCGTTTCCATACCGCCAAGACCTGGCATGCGTAGATCGAGCATAACCAAACCGACATCCTGGCCTTGTGGGCTTTGCAGAAGCGATAAGGCATTCTCTCCGCAGTCAGCTTGCAACACCGGATATCCGGCCTTCTCGCATACCGCACGCATTAGTCGGCGTTGCGTTGGGTCGTCATCAACGATTAATACGGTTTTAACCATTTGGGGCGCGCCTCTCGAATTGAAACTGTTGGCGCACCATGAGCGATCTGAGTAAAGAACGCTTTAAAACCGTATCATACCGACACAAATTTCTGACTCTGTAAACATGTAGGGTCGCGAGTAACCATTCGTTTACGAATTAAATGATTGTAACTGCAGCAAGTTCACATATATGCGCGGCCCTATTTGCCAGCCTTCCAACCTGCGCTATCACGATATTCACACATTATCTTAGACTTGAGGAACAACGACTATGGCGGCGAATGAGGAAAAATCACGCAATAGTGACCTGATAAGGCCTCTTGAGCATCTCGCAGGAAAAAAACCGCCCGCGCCCGAATGGTTCGAAAAGGCGATCATGGCTCCGGCGGAAGAGGGCGAGGTCACGGTCAAGGGCGCGAAGATCCGTTACACTGCCTGGGGGCCAAAAACTGGTCGCGGGCTGCTATTTGTTCACGGGGGCCGCGCTCACCGCAACTGGTGGCGGCCATTTGCGCCGTTTTTTGCCCAGCATGGACGCGTGGCCGCTCTCGATCTTTCCGGCATGGGCGATTCTGACTGGCGCGATCAATATTCTCTGGATCTCTTGGTGGATGAGGTCTTTGCGGTGATTGAGGCAACGGGCCTCGATCAGGGCGCGCGCCCCATCGTCGTAGGCCATAGTTTTGGCGGCTGGGTGACATTAGCGGCTGTGGAGCGGGAGGGTGTCCGCCTTGGCGGGGCAGTTGTTGTGGACAGTCCCCTGGGAGTTCCTGACCCGGATGAGGGCTATACGGTTATTCGGGCGAAGAAGAAGGAACACTCCAAGCACCCAAACTCGTCGCGCATTTACCCAACCATCGAAGAACCCATCACCAGATTTCGATTCTTACCCAATCAACCCGCTGAGCATCTTTATCTGGTGGACTATATCGCCCGAGAGGGCTTGAAGCAGGTTGTCTCGCCAGACGGAAGTGATGGCTGGACGTGGAAATTCGACCCGGACAAGGGCAAGAATTTCAGCATTCAGTTCGAGCGTGATCTGCTTCGCGCGGCGCGCTGCCCGCTGGCGTTTATATATGGGGAAAACTCCATGTTCGCCACCGGGGATGGCCTCACTCATTTGCGCGATCAGGCCAAAGGGCGATCGCCCTTTATCATGATGCCGAGCGCCTACCACCATTTGATGATGGATCAGCCGATTGCCTTCGTATCCGCCTTGCGCTCGTTGTTGAGTTGCTGGCCGGTTCGTTTTGGCGTTTGAGCTGAGGCATTTGCGCAGTTTTTCCTGAGACGTGATGCGGGCACTTGCCCAAAGCGTTGAATTCAGTCAAAAAACAACCGAAATAAGGGGCTAAATATGACTGACCTATCTACTCAGCGCATTCATGACGCCGAAGAGCACCAAAAATCGTATGAGGGCATCATGGGCGCGAGCATCAGGATTGCCTTGCCGGTCGCGATGGGCCTGGCGATGTTCTTCACGCAGCTGGTTATGGGCAATGGAATTTTCGCCCTGGTGGCGGGTATTGGCGCCGCAGTTTTTGTACACATCATCGTAAAGCTATTCTTCTCGCACTAACGCAAAGTCAAAATGCGCGGCGCTCGCCGCCTTAGTCACATTGTGCGGCTGACGCCGCCGGAGGCCAGATGAAAATTGCCGTTCTTAAGGAGACGCGAGCCGATGAGACCCGGGTTGCGGCATCGCCTGAGACTGTAAAAAAATTCGCAGAGCTGGGCGCAGAGATTGTTGTTCAATCTGGCGCCGGTGAGACGGCGCGGTTTGCTGATGACGATTATATGGCCGCGGGAGCTAAGATCAGCCCGAGCGCTGCCGATACGGCGCAAGGCGCTGATTTGATACTTAAAGTACAACGGCCGTCAACTGAGGAACTGCGTGTTATGGGCCGTGGCGCCAAGCTTGTTGCAATCCTGTCGCCGCATAATGATCCAGATAGCGTTGATGCTTATGCCCGCCTTGGTGTTGACGCCATGGCAATGGATTT
>JAADIH010000066.1 GCA_013151435.1 Alphaproteobacteria bacterium | reverse complement strand
TGACTTTTTAGCTTGCGAATACGCGCACGCGCCTCTGCCGGGGTGTCCACTTCTCCAGCGGACCAACCACGAAACACCGGATAGGGATAGATATTGGGCGCATCGATTTCATTCTTTGCAGAACGCGCCGCCAAATCCGACGTCCATTTGGCGCCTGCCTTATTGCCAAGATCGCGGATCGTCGTAATCCCGTGCGCCAGCCAAAGCTGGAAAATATAATCCGGCGAGACACCCTGCCCTGTCGATGGGTCATGGATATGGGCGTGGAGACTGACAAAGCCTGGCAATAGATACATGCCGCTTGCGTCAATTTCGCGATCCCCCGCTTCGGGGCGCTTATCCGCATCGATGGGCATGCCCGGCACACCAACTGGAACGATGCCGGTAATGCGTCCTTTTTCTATGACGATATCAATTGGCCCCATGGGAGGAGCGCCAGCGCCATCAATGACGGTGGCGCCGCGAATAACCAACCGGTCATACGGACCTTCGCCAAGGCTGCGCTCTGGAACCGATTGTGCAAAGGCGCCAGCAGCGAATACTACACCCGCCGCAATTGATGCGACCAGTAACTTAATCATGTAATTACCCCATACCCGGTTGAATTTGGCCCAGTTGAATTATGGCGCATCATAACCAGTTTGCGCCACTGTCATAGTCGGGATTTTCTAAATACTGTGATGCTGCAATGCAGTAATCACCACCCCGTCTTATCCAATCCCAGAGCTTGAATAGGCAACACCGCCATCAACGGCCAGTGTATCACCAACCACGTAATCACCAGCGCGGGACGCCAGAAAAACCGCCGCGCCCGCCATATCTTCTGCGCGACCGATGCGCTTTGCCGGCACCATGTTCGACACCGCATCGGCATGGTCTTTTGCGGCTTTATTCATCTCCGACGCAAAGGCGCCGGGAGCAATGCCGCTAACGCAAATATTGTCATTGATAAGCCGCGCCGCCATCCGCCGTGTCAGATGAATGACAGCAGCTTTGGATGCCTGATAGGAATAAGTCTCCAGCGGGTTGATCCTGATCCCATCAATCGAAGCAATATTGATCACCTTGCTGAGGTGATCAGCGCTCGCCGTATTTTTCAATGCCCCGTGCAAATGTTGCGTCAAGAAGAACAATGCTTTGACATTGAGATCCATAACTTTGTCCCAGCCGGCTTCTGGAAACTCATCGAAGGAAGCACCCCAGGCGGCGCCAGCATTATTGACCAGAATATCAAGCGAAGTTTCATGTGTTAGAAAATCATCGGCAAGCGCCTTGCAGCCCGCGACGCTGGAAACATCATGCGGCAACGAAATACATTGGCCGATTTTCGATAATTCTTCCGCTGTCTGATCGCAGGCAGTGGCTTTTCGCGCTGTGATATAAACTTTTGCGCCCTGCTCAAGGAATCCTTGCGCAATCATTTTTCCAATACCACGCGAGCCGCCGGTGATCAGGGCGATGCGTCCCTCAAGGGAGAAAAGGTCTTTCATCATGGTTTTCATTCCTAATTATAGCGGGCTTTATTGTGGTGGGAAATACCAAAAACGTTTCACCTTACCATCGATGATTTCATACACCACAACAGAGGCTTGGCTTTTGCGTTCTCCAGCCTCATCCCATACAGGGCGCTCAATCGCGGATACGTAATTTCCGTTTACGGAAATGTTCTCAAGGCTGGCGGAAACCGTTGGATAACCCTCAAAATAGGCGATCAATTCACTATGAAGCTGCGCCGCTGAGGTCGTGATCACACTCGATTGATTGCCGGAGACCTCCAGCCATGTCACATCCGAATGCCAATATTCACGCATTTTGTCCGGATCGTGGGCGTTGAAGGCCGCCATCAGGCCATTGACGACTTCAACACCTTCACCAGAGGCCATTGGCGCATCACTACGCTCGGCATCGGGAGCACATGCCATCAGGCCCACCAAACAAAGTATCATTGCAAAAAAACGCAACATCATAATCCCCTGTTACTCAGCGCCAAATTGTTCACGCCAAGCCTCAATCTGATCATCTTCAATCTTCGCAAACAAGACCTCCGACGGCGTAAACACCTCCCCACCACTGAAGCGAGACAGCGCACTTGTTGCATTCTCAGGCCAGAGGGATGCCTCTTCCGGATCGAGACTAAAGATCGCAAACATCTTGTCCGCCGTAAATGGTATGACCGGTCGTGATAGCGTTGCAAACAAAGCAATGAGGTTCAACGCACAGCGCACCGATGCCGCTGCTTTGTCTTTATCTTCTTTGATCACGACCCAAGGCGCGGCAACCTGCAGATATTCATTACCCGCAACCCAAATCGCGCGCAGCTCTACAAATGCCTTTCGAAATTCCATTTTCTCCAGATAGTCCGTATAGGCGGACATACGCGTATCAAGCTCCGCGATAAGGGTATTCTCCGCATCACCATAGGCGCCCTCAACTGGAACCGTCTCGCCAAAGCGCGCGCTACAAAACCTTGTAATACGGTTGACAAAATTCCCAAGAACATCTGCCAGGTCCTTGTTCACGACCCCAGCAAAGTGCTCCAGCGTAAAGGAGGCATCATCGGACTCCGGCGCATTCGCCATCAAATGCCAGCGCCAGTAATCAGGCGGCAATATCTCCAGCGCCTGATCCATAAAGATGCCGCGTTTTTCACTAGTGGAAAACTTACCACCATACCAGGTCAACCAGTTAAGTGATTTCAAGGTATCAACGGTCTTCCATGGCTCTTCAGAGCCTAGCATTGTTGCAGGAAAACTCACTGTGTGAAAGGCGACATTGTCTTTGCCCATCACCTGAATATATTTAACGTCCTCAGCGCCTTTATCCGTGCACCACCAGCGCTCCCAATTTTCATTATTGGCAAGCGCCCATTCTTCGGTGGCGCCAATATATTCGATGGGCGCATCGAACCATACATAGAATACTTTGTTTTCATATCCAGGGCGCACTTCTCCCTGATAAGCCACAGGAATACCCCATTTGAGATCGCGCGTAATCGCCCGGTCACGCAAACCTTCTTTGAGCCATTTTTTTGCAATAGATTTTGTAAGCAGCGGCCAATCCTGTTTTGACTCTACCCACTGGGTAATTCGATCCTGCATCTTTGATTGCAAAAGATGGAGATGCGTTGTCTCGCGCATCTCGACATTTTTGGATCCGGATATAGCTGAATAAGGATCTTTCAAATCGATCGGATCCAGCAAGCGCCCGCAGTTATCGCATTGGTCGCCACGCGCTTTTTCATAGTCGCAATGAGGACACGTCCCTTCAACATAGCGGTCAGGTAGAAAACGCTCATCTTCGATAGAATAGATCTGCCGGTCGGTGCGTTCCTCGATCAACCCTTTATCCTCGAGCACTTTTGCAAAATGCTGCGTCAGACGATGATTCGGGGCATTAGAAGACCGCCCGAAATGATCAAAGCTGAGGCCGAACGCCTCCCCCGCCTGGCGCTGGATATCATGTTGTTCCGTGCAATAGGCTTCAACATTCTGACCAGCCGCACGCGCCGCCAGCTCTGCCGGCGTGCCATGCTCATCTGTAGCGCAGATATAAAGCACCTCCGCACCCCGTTGACGCTGGAATCGGGCATAAACATCCGCCGGAAGCATTGAGCCAACTAGATTGCCCAAGTGCTTGATTCCATTGATGTAGGGTAATGCAGACGTAATTAGAATGCGGGCCATCAGGGGTCTTTCCAAACTATGCCCCGGTCTATAGCGGGAACCGCCCCCATTCTACAAGAAACACTCTATAGAGCACTGCCGAACGGACTGGCTGAACAAGGTTGACGCCCCTTCTACATTTAGGCGCAAGCCCCTTGAGGATCGGGCCCAATCATCCTTTCACGCAAACGTGATTTGATAAACTGCCTATCGCGCATTGGCATCACTTCATCGATTATAACGTGCTGGCCAAAGATCAAAAGTGCAGGGTCTTTCGCGTCACTCATCAATCCGAAAAGGGGGCAATCCCATGAAATCTCTATTATCTATTGCCGCGGCAACCGCCGTCGCAATAACCGCTGTGTCCGCGAGCGAAATTCCAGTAAACATCCAAGCTGGCGTGGATAATCCAAATAGAACCGAAGAAAACCGTGCACGCGACAATGATCGCAAGCCAGGCGAAGTCCTCGCTTTTTACGGCGTCAGCGAAGGCATGACCGTCGTCGATATTGCCTCTGGCGGCGGTTATTTTACAGAAATCCTTTCCGGCGCTGTTGGGCCAGACGGACAAGTGCGTGCGCAAAATCGCGCCGGCCCCCGCATCAATGATCGTATTGATG
>JAADIH010000235.1 GCA_013151435.1 Alphaproteobacteria bacterium | reverse complement strand
AAGATATTGCAGATCCCGCTAAAACATTGCCGCGTGCAATCATGACAGCAATTTTTCTCGTCATGATTCTATATGTCATGGTTGCAATCGCTGTATATGGAAATCTGCCGGCCGGTGATGTCGTCAAGGCGAAGGATTTTGCGCTTGCAGAGGCGGCTCGGCCGGCTTTTGGCAATCTCGGTTTTCGCATCATGGCCGCTGCGGCGCTTCTATCAACGGCCTCAGCCATCAACGCCGCCCTTTATGCGGTGACAAACGTAACCTACCAATTGGCGAAACAGGGCGAACTACCAAGTGCCTTTGGTAAGCCGATGGCTCATAGCCGGGAAGGATTGGTGATAAGCGGCGGCATAATTCTCGTGATCAGTCTTGTGTTTAATCTGGGCGAAATCGCGGTAATCGGGTCGATTTCTATTCTTGGAATTCACTGCATAACACATATTGGCCACTTACGGTTGATCAAACAAACTGGAGCTAATCTCCTGCTCATCCTGGCGGCGATTGCAGCCAATGCAACTGCTGTTGCGCTGGCGGTTTATTACCTCGCACAGACGCAAGCGGTTCTCCTCTATGGAATCATGGGCGGCTTCGGTTCGATGTTTGCTTTGGAATTTTTGATCCATAAATTCTCGGGCCGGCGCATTGTCGCGCGGATTATCAATCACCGCCGACATGAGAGATACGATGCTGAGGAGAAAGACTCTTGATTTTGATCAAGGACAGCCGCACATGCGTGTAATAATATGGCTTCACGTTCAACAAGAGAGCCTTCGGCGCAATGTGATGTAATTTTCGAGAATGACATATCCGGATAAGGCAATGCAGATAGATAAAGACCATATCAAAATTGGTTTACGGAATAGTTGGGGTTGGATCACGGCGCTTGGCACGTTGATGATGCTTTTTGGCGCGTTTATTGTGATCAGTCCGTTAAATCTTTTCACCGCAAGTCTTACGATTGAAGTACTGCTCGCATTAGGTTTGTGCGTGACCGGTATTTTGCAGTTTATGCACGCGTGGCATGAGAAAAATTTACAAGGCAGAATGTGGTATGCTCTGGGCGGGCTCGTTTATGCTCTCGGTGGTCTGTTTTTAATTTTCCACCCGACGGCGGGACTAGTTTCCATGGTCCTGTTGCTTGCCATTATAATGGTGGCGGATGGAATTTTCATGACGATTTTAGGATTGCAGTCAAGAGGTCGAAAAGGGTGGTTATGGCTCTTGGCGAGCGGCGCCGTTTCTGTGCTTGTCGGCGCCATATTATTCACAGATATAAAATCGTCTTCATCGTGGGCGCTTGGTTTCTTCGTAGGCGTTGCATTTCTTGTAGAGGGCGTCAGTTTTACTTCGCTTGGCATTGAAGCGCGAAAGTTGAACCCAGATGAACAAAAATTTTCCATTGGAAGAAAATGAGCTTGGAATAGTTTCCATGCGCGAAGAAAAGGGGCGCTGGGTCAGGTTTTCACAATGGCCTTATTTATGTTCTACCGCGCGATCATGGCGATACGGGAGATATTCAACTGTCGGAATGCCGCGAACCGGTTGTCGAAAAAGCGTCATCATTTCCATTACCGATTGCGGAATGTCCGTCGAGACGTTGAGACCAAGCGATGCGGCTTCGTCGCAGGTAATGGCGTAATCATGAGTCCAATGGCCATTGGTCAATTTCTCTGCCAGAGTTCCCACTTTATCCGCAGAGATATTCTGTGTTAGGAGTTCTATTGTTAGCTCTCGGAGTTGTGCGATCGCCTTTTTCGACAGATCAATGAGTACAATCGACTTATCATCAATTTCTTTCGCCGGCTTCTCCTCATGAATTTTCAGGATTGACGCGGCGGGCATGCCTTCGATTTGCGGATCGACCGGACCGAGCACAGCATGCTTGCTCATAACGATTTGATCGGCGGCGAGGGCGATCAGCGTCCCTCCGGACATTGCGTAGTGCGGCACGAATACGGTCACCTTGCCTTTATGGGCCTTAAGTGCTCGCGCAATTTGCGCCGCGGCGATGACAAGTCCTCCAGGCGTGTGCAGAATAATATCGAGCGGCATATTCGGATCCGTCAAATGGATGGCGCGCAGCAGCTCTTCAGAATCATTCAAATCGATATAACGCAGCATCGGAAAGCCGAGGAGGCGCATCGTCTCTTGTCGGTGAACCAGCAGAATGACGCGAGAGTTGCGTAAACGCTCGATTTCGACAATCTTTCTTTGTCTCATGGCTTGTTGCAGCCGCTGCGCGAAAAGGGGCTGCAGCATCATAATAATGAAGAATATCCAAATCAGATTGCCAACGTCCATGCTTCTATCTCCTAATTCTGTTGCTATTTAACGCTCATTGGCGCGAGGGAAACCCTGATAAATTTCGTCAGCAAAGCGAGGCCGGTCGCGCGTCGCCACAAAGCGCCAGATCAATGCGGCAAAGAGGCCGAAGATAAATCCGCCAACATGCGCCCAAAAGGCGACGCCCCCGTTTAGGGATGGGCGTGCCAGTTCTTGAAGGCCCATAATGAACTGCGACACAAACCAGAATCCCGTAAACAGCAGCGCCGCGATGTCGAAAAAGAAGGGAAAAATAAAGATGGGAACCATAACGATAAGGCGCGCACGCGGATAGGTGAGCGTATAGGCCCCCAAAATTCCTGCAATGGCGCCTGACGCGCCGATGATCGGTATGACGCTATCTGGATGCAACGCCATATGCGTAAAATTGGCGACCATCCCGGACGCTAGATAAAATAACAAGAACGCCCAGCTTCCGATCTTGTCTTCGATTGATGGACCGAATAACCAAAGCATCCACATATTGGCGGCAATATGGAACAGGCCGCCATGCAGGAATTGATCGGTCAATAACGGAAAAAAATTGCTTGAGTTTAGTCCTGCTGTTTCGGCCCAGTGCGGGTCAAAATAACGGGCCGGGACGAGGCCAAACTTGAAAATAAGCACTTCAATTGCATCTGGATCGAGTAGCTCTTCTATGCATATAAATACAAAAAAGTTCAATGCGATGAGCGCCCAAGTGGCGAAAGGGGGGAATCGATGGGCGATGCTGTCAGCGATGGGGAACATTATCGAGGCTTTTCTTGCCGGTTTACGGCGTTGTGTTGTTCGAATTTCAACATAACGCCGGGCTAAAGAGTTAAGCGTTTCGTCGCGGCCGATGTTGATGTGGATCAATTGGAAAGGGTGAATATCTGATAATGGCGAGGCGAGTTTGCGCGCCTGTTTTTGAACTTGATCCGGCGCAGTCAATGGGAGGAACGGAGTATGTTTGAAATTCTACCCAAGAGCAATGAGGAAGCGCTCGCAATAAAGGCCAGCGGAAAGCTGTCTGCTGATGATTATGAAAAGGTGTTGATTCCGAAATTGAATGAATTGTTCAAGGCGCATAAGCGCGTTCGGCTGATGGTGGAATTTTCTGACGATTTCGCCTGTTGGTCTTCGGCGGAAGCCGCATGGGATGACGCCAAAATTGGCCTAGAGCACCCCAATGATTTTGAGAAAATCGCTTTGGTCGGCGCGCCTGCCTGGATAAAGCTTGGGATGAAATTTTATTGTTTGTTTTTCCGCGGAGAGGTCAAGGCATTTGCGGGTGACGCAGAAGCTGAGGCTTGGGATTGGGTCAAGGCATAGCAGAGGCAAGAGACTCTATGGTAGGTGAAGCTGTTCAACTTATTTGCCCGCAACACCGACGTGATGGATACAAATGCCATCATTTGATGGACCGAACGGCGTCTCTAAGTTGCCCTTATAGGCGTATAGGGGAATGTAAATGAATCGAATTTCATGATATATAGGATTGATATTGTCAATTTGGTTTATGCAACACGAGTTTCTATTTCAGGATACAGATAGAGTGGGCGCTTTTCCGAAGCGGTGGGGTAAGCGCAAGTTAGGTTACAACTTCCGCGCTTGTAAAAATCAGAACTTGGAAAATGGAGACAAAGATGTCGCTTCATATCGGAAATACGGCGCCCAATTTTACAGCAGACACCACGAAGGGAGAGATCACTTTGCATGACTGGGCGGGTGACAGCTGGGTATTTTTCTTCAGCCATCCGGCGGACTTCACGCCGGTCTGCACGACGGAGATGGGTCGTACAGCGCAGCTCGCCGATCAGTTCGCCTCTCGCAACGTCAAACCGCTCGGGCTTTCGACTGACACGGTCACGGAACATCTGAAATGGATCGGCGATGTCAACGACACCCAGCATACAAATCTGGAGTTCCCGATTGTCGCTGATCCGGAGCTTAAAGTTGCGAAGCTTTACGATATGATCCACCCCGAAGAGAGCGACA
>JAADIH010000237.1 GCA_013151435.1 Alphaproteobacteria bacterium | reverse complement strand
ATCCTTTACTGCGCGCCGCAAGCCGCGTTTGATAGGCCGTGAAGGCAAAATAAACTATCGCCAACATCTTCACCCCCGCTGGGGTTTTGAGAAAAATCAACAGTAGCGTCCTGCCCAAATATGACCGTTGCTGTCGGTGTCCCGCTTGGGCTTTGTCCCTCCGGCGTGAAATGTTGAGTCGGCGTTGTTGCGAAGATTTCAGAAATAACATCCGCTACCTGGTCGGCTGCTGCAGGCGGTAATATGATGATTGGTGGGGTGCCGCCGCCCATGTCGCTGCCGCCCCCAGTGTCACTACCAGTGCTGTCGCCTCCAGTGTCTCCGCCCCCAGTGTCACTACCAGTGCTGTCGCCTCCAGTGTCTCCGCCTCCAGTGTCTCCGCCGCCTGTATCATCGTCAATCACGTTGCCGCCAATGGTGATGGTGCCGGCTCTTGGAGGTTGGCCCGCACGGGCATCGCCTGAGAAGATTAGCAAGCCGTCAGAGTCAATGAAAATGTCACCGCCAGTACCGGAACTTGCGCCAGGCTCAACCGAGGCGAGGCCTGCGAAATCCGTCTGCTCAGTTGAATTAACGCGGATGGAGCCGCCGTCGCCAATTTCCTGGTCGCCGTCGGCCAAAAGGCGCGCCGTCGATGCGACCGTAACGTTGCCACCCTCGATGTCGATTGTGCCGCCATCGCGCCCTGAAGCATCAAGGTCGCCAAGCACATTGATCTCGCTGTTTTCTCCACCCGACAGAATTATCTTGCCGCCAACCACCGTGGCGCTGTTGGCGACGAGGTCAGATTCAACATTAATCACGATATTGATGAATTCGCGAGCTGTCGTTGCTTTGAGAATGATTGTCCCTTCCGGAGCATCGATATCACCGCTGACTTGAATTGAACCAGTTCTGTCACTGCCCCCAGCTGAGGCGAAAGTGATGAGATCATCGCCAAAAAAATCAAGTGTGAAGTTTTCACCGGATGCGAGAACAACTTTACCCAAATTAGCACGTAGCAATCCTGAGTTTTCAACATTTGGTGCAACGAATGCGATAAGCCCAGCTGTTGCGGCGTTGATAACCCCCTCATTTATGATTGCGGCATCAAGTGCGCCATGCTGGTCGAAGTCAAAATTGTCCGCCATAAAATTGGCGTCTGCAATATCCGTTGCAGTTACCAATAAACTATTGATGTCAATATTAGCCGAGGAGGTAAAGACAACCCCATCGCGATTGATGAGAAAAATGCGTCCATTGGCGGAAATCTGCCCGGCGATTGTGGAAGGAGCGCCGTTTGTAATGCGGTTCAGGGCAATAGCATCGGTCCCCGGTTGATTAAATTCAACCCGTTCGTTGGAGCCAACGTCAAAGCTTTGCCAATCAATTACTAATCGGTTGGAGCTTTGATCGATGGTCGTCGTCTGGCCTATTTCTGGCTGAACAATACCGGTTCCTGCTTTTACAACGCCGCCGGTTGGTTCGGCATACGCAATACCGAATAGTGCCGTGGCGCAGCACGCTGTGTAAAGCGCATGGCGGATCAGGGTGGGTGATATTAGTTTTCGCATATATGCCTCCGTTAGTACCGCGCTTCGATACTAAAAAAGAAACGCACATCTTTGTCCGTTCCTGGTGATGCCCGTTTCAAGGGTAAGGCGGCCTCAAGGCCAGCGCTGACATGTTTCGTAAGTGACAATCTTGCGCCAGCGCTAAGAGAGTAGAGCGAGTTTGTTCGCGACTCTCCCGCGGCAAGCGGTCCGATTTGGCGCACGGCGCCTGCGTCAATCGCCACATAAGGCCGTGCACTGAATTTACCAGATCGTAAAAAAGATGGGCTTGATTGAAGTTCCAGAAGTCCCACGATGCAGCGGTCGCCAGAAATTGAAAATGGATCGAAACCGCGCCCGAAACCGGCTCCACCATAACCGCATTGTTCAGAAGGCAATAGCGGGTTATCCGCGGTTTGACCTTTAAGGGCCACAACAGCATTCAACCAGCTGGTTATTTTTTGATTACGACTGACATCAGCTGTTAGTGTTACGAATTCACCGCCGGCGCCGGCGCGACTTGCCAGCGGCGAGCCTGCTTGTGTAGCCCCGAAAATATCCCAGCCCCTAGTGAGACTAACGGCCAATTTATTTTGACCGTCATATCGATCAGAATGTGTATAGGCTGCGCCAAATTCAGTAGTCCAAAGTTCGTCTTCAGTATTTGGCAATACGCCAAATGCACTCTTGAACTCTTTCCAGTTGGCCGTCGAAGAAAGTATGAGGCTTTTATTCCGTCGAACGATCAGGGGATAGGTAAGACTAACCCCTGCCGTCCAGCCCATGGTTTCGAATCCAAGATCTCGCAGAAAAGGGATGCCGGGTGCTGCCTCCGATCGTGTCGCCGCTAGCCTCAAGGTCAGACCTTCCGTATTTACCAGTGTTGAGTAGCTCGATGAAAAATATGTCAATTCATCAAGGTCGATGCTCTGTACAGCAGCAAAATTGAAACTGTCGGTTCCAGTGATCAGTGTGTTTGCGCCAAAACGCCCATAAAACTGCTCACGCCCAACAGCAGTGGATGCACGATTGTTAATCCCCGCTGCCAAAAAGAGTTTTTTTACGGACGTCTTCAGGGTTATCTTGACACCATTATCCGGATTGGAAGATCGCTCCAAAACGCCCGTAACTTTTAGTCCAGGCAGCTGGTTCGCTAACAGCAAGTAACGCTCGAGGCTCGCTTGTGTTAAGGGGCGTTCTGATTTCAGTTTTTCACCAATTTTCCGTAAATGCGTTTCAGCTCGCGCTGGCGCACCGCTAATGTCGACTTCCCCAATGTAACCTTCAATAATTCGAATGCGGACTTTGCCATCTTCAATTTCTTGGACAGGTACATAGGCGAGGCTCAAAGGGTAGCCATTATCTGCGTATAGCCGTGTGATCGAGCGTGCCAGTTCGAACACCGCGGATAGTTTTACCTCCGTGCCAATCATTTTTTGATAAAGTTGCGTGATAGCTTCTTGCGAAAGTGTACCTCCGCCATCAATAATAATTTGATTTAGGGTAAGTATGATTTCTTCTGCATTTTCAGACTGCTCTGGCTCATAGGGAGACAAGACAACTGGCGCCCCAGAGAAATTTGGCGTTAGCTCAATCTTATATTGTGTCTCGATCACGCCAGGTCGCACGGTGGAAGGGATTGTCGTAAGGTTTTCAACCTTCGGCGGCGCCTCTTGTGCAAGTACGCTGAATGGCGATATCAAGCTAAAAAAGATCAGCAAAATAGCGTAAATACACGCTGATTGCGTGTGTAAAAATCCGAAATAATGCTTCGATCCCATCAGCCCCACCCCTGTAGATATAGTAAGCTATCTAAAAAGGACCTGCAGTGAAAGCAAAATAAACAATTGAATTCTGCATTTGCAGAATGCACTTAATTCTCCTCATCCAGACCTATTCACCGTAAGGGCGTCGGGAAATACCCCAAGATTGGGCGGAATTATTTTTCCCCAGGTTGATGAAAAATAAATATTTCTGCAATGCTACAAAGTCATCTGTAGGTTGGGTATGCAGATCAAAATGTCCCGAGAAAGCGTACTTCATATTCGGTTTTGATGGACGTATCCTGGATCTCGATCCGATCGACGATGCCATTGGCAATGTTGCCCACATAAAAAGTTTTATCGGCGGTGCGTGCGTCGCCCAGAAACCGATGTGCGGTGAAGCGAATCTTCATTTTGGGCGTCAGATTATATTCTCCATAGGCTTCCACATGGCGCTTATAATTCACAACTTCACGCAAAGAGATATCCTGGCGCCGGGAATGTTGCGGATCATGTTTTCGAGGGTGACAGGTCCAAATGGCGCGAAGTAATCGCTGTCATAGATAACGGTAGAATTCTCTGTTGCCGTGGTGGCAGTGTCGGGGGCGCCATTTGCAAGCGCGACTTGGCCCTGCTCATCACCGAGCGCTGGAGATATCATCAGCTGCGCGGTCAGAAAAATTGCGGCTGACCCCCGGTATAAAGCCGTTAACTTTACTCGTTGCATTACTGTACCTAACGACTGCGCCCAATTACTGCATGTATTCTTGGCAGGCAATACGGGCAAATCCTCGCCCCTCGTCAGGCCTGCCCGAGATGATGGCGTCCTACCTGTGATCAGCGCGCCCTCAAAGCCACAATTGACTTCAAATCACCGTGGGTTCGTCGTGAAAACTCCCCAAAAGGGGTGGAGAATTCTCCCCAAGCCGCTAAAAAGGAATGTTGCCGCAGTTTGCCGCAGTGCAGCGGGCCGGATATTGCATGGTGGATGCCGCAGATTTGGACTGCCGCTGCGTGTGATTACTGAAGTTTTTAAAGGGGATCTCCCATGGCTGTTGAAACGCCATTGCTCGATACGGTTAATTTGCCGGCTGATTTACGTAAGCTCGACAAGAGCCAGTTGCGCCAGCTCGCCGATGAACTGCGCGCCGAGATGATTGATGCGGTATCCGTGACTGGTGGTCATCTGGGTTCCGGTCTTGGGGTTGTGGAGCTGACGACAGCTATCCATTATGTATTCAATACGCCGGATGACCGCCTAGTCTGGGATGTGGGCCACCAATGTTATCCGCATAAAATTCTGACTGGAAGGCGCGACCGTATCCGCACTTTACGCCAGGGCGGCGGGCTTTCCGGATTCACCAAGCGCTCGGAAAGTGAGTATGATCCATTTGGCGCGGCCCACGCTG
>JAADIH010000153.1 GCA_013151435.1 Alphaproteobacteria bacterium | reverse complement strand
CGCTCCGATTTAGCACAGGCACAAAGTCTGGAAGCTGATTGATAAGTCAGGGCAAATGCCGTTACATTGGCCGCAACAGAAGGTGATGGAATGGCAAATGTTCAAACTAATCTCGTCCCGCAAATTTCCAATGATGCACCCTGGCGCTGGCTCGCAGCAGGTTGGCGGGATTTAACCCGGGCGCCGCTTTATAGCCTTGGCTATGGCGCGCTCTTTGTGGGCATTGGCGCGGCGGTCACCTATGGACTTTGGCAATCTGGTTTTTCCGCGCTCATCCCCGTGGCTCTGGGCGTTTTTGCCCTTGTCGGCCCTTTGGTGGCGGTTGGACTTTATGAAATCAGCCGACGCCTTGAAGCCGGTGAACCGCTGGATTTCGTCGGCGTTTTCATGGTCAAAACGAAATCGCCAGCGCAGATTGCTTTGATAGGGTTTTTCATCATGTTCGCAGCGCTGGTCTGGATGTTATTTGCAATTGTCCTTTACGCCATCTTTTCATCTGCAAGCTATGCGCCCCTGGGTGATTTTCTCAGCTTTGCCCTTTCAACCCCTGCTGGGCTTACCATGCTTGCCGTGGGTTCATTGATTGGCGGCGCTATTGCATTTTGCATTTATATGCTGACGGTGTTTTCAATCCCCATGCTGATGGATCAGGATACGGATATATTTACGGCAATCCACAAAGGCATCACGGCTGTGCGTAATAATCCTGCGCCCATGCTGCTCTGGGCTTGGCTGATCGCGATCATTACGGCGGCTGGGGTTGCAACTTTTTTTGTCGGCCTTGCCGTCGCCTTTCCCTTGCTCGGCCACGCCAGCTGGCACGCCTATCGCGACGCCATTGGGAGTGAAGCCTAGAAAAATCCCGTCATCCTGGATGTGATGCAATGTGAAACATTGCTTCATGGGTCCGGCATCCAGCTCGACTAACTCTCTTTCACCTATCCTTCGTGACAACCTTATCCCTTCATCCTGAGGGCGAGCCCGGGCTTGTCCAGGGTGAGCGTCACGAAGGGCCAAGGGATAAGAGGTTCCTCAGGATGAAATGAAAGAGAGTTAAATGTGACTGGTTTTTCTTAATCCCCATCATCCTCCTCCAGATCATCATCTAACAGGATACGCGCAGCGGCGCCGTCAGGGTCTTCAAACTGGCCCGACTTCACCGCCCAGAAAAACGCGGCAAGACCAAGACCGCCCAAAAACAAAGCGATGGGAATGAGATAGAAAAGCGCCGTCATGATTGGCCGCTTCGTTTGCGCCCACTAGAGCATTTCCGAGCGAAGTGGGAACCGGTTCGCGTGAAGGAAATGCGACCAAACAAAACTCGAGAGTGGTTCCGTGATTCAATTAAACTAGGAACTGCTCTCGAAAGCCGCAAAGCGTTCAATGTCACAATAATAGACGAGCCCGACATGGCCGCGGCGGCGATCAACGGCGTCACCAGACCTAGGGCAGCGAGCGGGACGGCGAACATATTATAGAGCGCAGCGAAAGCGAAATTTTCCAGAACCCGCCGCCTTGCTTTGCGCGAGACATCAACCGCTTCAATGATCGGCGCGATCCCCTCCCCCTGATAGACGAAATCGGCAGCGGCCTGACTGGCGTCGGCAGCTGTGCCCGGTGAGAGCGAGGCATGAGCGCCCGCTAGCGAGGGCGCATCATTAAGGCCATCCCCGACCATGGCTATCTTTGCGCCATTGGCTTTGAGATATTCAAGCCGTTCAATTTTGTCGTGCGGCGTCAACTCGGCCCGCCAGCTTGAAACACCAAGCGCTGTCGCCACAGCTTTTGCCGGAGCCTCGCGGTCGCCCGAAAGCATTTCAACTTCCAGCCCGCGATCTCGAAGCGCACGAACCGTTTCGGCGGCGTCATCGCGCAGGCGATCTTCAAACAGAAACTGCACTGGCGCTTCATCGCCGCGCTTATACCAGCCTTCCGTACTCACGCTGCCCTTGCTGTCCACGCCAACCCAATCGCCGCGCCCAAAGCGCGCCTTGACGCCGTCAACGGTCCCCTCAATGCCAAAGCCCGGATGTTCGCTTGCGTCTTGCACCGCGCGCCCGGCGCCCGCCTCAGCCACAACTGCGCGCGACAACGGGTGACGGCTGATGCGCGCCAGAGACGCGGCGCCCATCAGTGCAGCTTCAGAAATCGTTTCAGCATTCGCAACCCGCAACTTGCCAAATGTCAGCGTACCGGTTTTATCAAAAACTATGGTGTCAACTTCAGCAAGGCGCTCAAGCGCATCGCCGGATTTCACCAACACGCCAGATTTGAACAACCTGCCCGTGGCAACGATCTGTACCGCTGGCGCTGCAAGCCCAAGCGCACACGGGCAAGTGATGATAAGCACCGCCACCGCATTCATCATGGAAATGCGAAGCCCCGCATCCATTAGGAAAAACCATCCCAAAAACGTTGCAAGCGCTAATGTATGCACCACCGGCACATAGAGCGACGCGGCTTTATCGGCGAGGCGAATATATTTGCTCTTTGATTGCTCGCCGGCTTCGATAAGACGGGTCAGATCGGCTATCAGAGAATCGTCAGTGGTCTTTGTCGCGCGCATGACGAGACGCGAAGAGATATTCAAAACCCCGGAATGAACCTCTCCATCTTTTTCCATGTGCACCGGCGCGCTCTCCCCGGTCACGAGGGAACGATCAATATCCGATGCGCCCTCGGTAATAACCCCATCTACCGGCGCGCGGTCTCCCGGCGCGAGCACTAGAAGATCACCCGGCGCGATATCGCGCGCCGCCACGGCCTCTAATGTTCCATCGGGGTTAAGGCGGCTTGCGGTCGCTGATTGCAAGGCCAGTAAATCACGCGCGGCGGCGCGCGCGCGCAGCCGCAAACGATGATCAAGATAGCGCCCAATGAGCAAGAAAAAGAGCAGCATCACCGCCGCATCGAAATAGGCGTGCTCACCGCCTTTCATGGCTTCAAACAAACTCATGGATAGCGCGAGGAGCACCGCCAGAGATATCGGCACATCCATATTAGCGTGGCCGCCCTTTAACGCCCGATAGGCCGAAGAAAAGAATGGTCGTCCAGCATAAAGCGCCGCCGGGATCGCGATGAGGCCGGAGATCAAATGCATCATGCCGCGTGCGCCAGGACCCATCTCGCCATCGGTGGCGGCCCAAACCGCAATGGATAAAAGCATAACATTGGCGGTAGCAAATCCGGCGACGGCAAGCGCGCGCAACAACCGTCGACCATCGGCGTCATTTTCAGCTTCAACTTTTTCCGGATCGAACGGCGCTGCGCGGTATCCAAGCGCATCAAGGCGCTCAACAATTTCTTTGGGGGCAAAACCGCCATCACGCCAAACCAGCGATAGTTTTCCCGTAGAAAGATTGAGCCGCGCCGACTGCATGGTCGGGATCGCCTTCATGCCGCCTTCAATTTTGCTGATACAGCCCGCGCATTTGGCGCCAAAGACTGCCAGATCTAGACGCGCTAATCCGTTGACGCTGCGCACAAACGGCGCTGGATCGATGAGTGTTCCATCGGCGGGCGGTTCAAGTCCGCTGGGGCATCCGCGCTCATCATCAATCGCTATCGCTTCGCTCATTCAAGCACCAGCTTTGTTTCTAAATTAAATATCTCACCATCTGAATTCTCGGCATGGGCTTTCAGCTTCCAGGCGCCAGGATTTAAATCCGCAATCTCCACACCATAGACACCATCGCCCAAGGCTTTGAATACCAACGCCTGATCATGATCGCCGCGCACCGGATGGGCAATGCGGCCGGTAATCACCAAATCTAATACAGGCGCGCTACTCACGTTTTTAAAGGTAAGCTCAATTGTCGCGAACTCTCCCTCAAGCGAGGCCCTTGTGATTTCTGCAGTCCAGCCCAAGAGATTTTGCGCATCTCGCGCCTCCAGCCGGTCGTTATATAGCAAACCTTGAGCGTAAGATTTTTTCACTTCCTCACCCGGGAATGAGCGCATGGCGAACGTAATGAAAATCGCATTTACCGAAGCGACTATCACGAAAAAACCCACCAGCATGGCCAGCACATGCCAGCCTTTTAACCGAAAACTTGTCGCCATTATTTATCTCCCGATAAAAACACCGTGGGATTAATCGCCTCTTCGCCGCTCACCGGGTCCATGACCGAAATCATCACCGGTATGGAAAATCTTGGGATAGAGGCTTTGGGTAGCGTCACAAAAAGTCGAAGCACATGCACCGCATCACTTTCCGGGTTGAGGCGAATTTCACCATCCACAACGTCCTCACCAATCGCTTTGATGATCGCGCCATCCGGGGCGTCAATCGTTAAGACCAGCTCGCGCGCATCATTCGTTTTGTTCAAGATTTTCACCGTATAAGCATTGCGGATTG
>JAADIH010000193.1 GCA_013151435.1 Alphaproteobacteria bacterium | reverse complement strand
GCAGCTTGTCACGAAGCTTTTCTGCTGCACGTTCATTGGATTGCGCTTTGCGACGCATCGCATAAATGCGGTCGAGCCACTCGCGCTTTTCATCAGCATAACAAAATTTAGCAGGCGCGCCAATTGGCGTAACGTCTTCATATGTCCCGCTCGTGGGAACGCCTATGAGTGGATTGACAACCACAAAGGTCGGCATTGCCACCTCAGTCGTATCTTCAACAGCGCCTCCGCATGGCCGTGTAGCGGCAGCTTTCAGCTCCGCTCTTTTTTTAGACAGCAATAAGTTAATCTCACTTCGCATTCTGTTGAATGGGCGAAACAGACTACCGTCAACTATTGTTCCCGATCCGCCAGGGAGCGCCTGGTCAAGCGCGGTGCGTGCAGCCTGGTTGCGCGTCACCGTAGCAATCAGGATACGCCGAATAGCATTAACAGCGCGCATTTCACTCGTCACGCGATCTGAAAGCGCGCTCAGCGCGGCTTCATCGGCGCGCTTATCGTCCTTGTGATAATAGTCGCAATAGGAACTCTTTATTTTGAATGTCGCCACTTGCGCTCGTATCCCCACGAGGTTTGTTTTGTGCTGCGCGAGCTCCGCGACTTTCGCCGTCGCTTTGCTGGAAGCCGAGTCCGCAAATGCCGGCCCGACACTCATAACGGTGACGAAAGCTGACAAAAATATGGCGGTAATTTTTTTGCTGAAATTTTCCATTTTAAAATCTCCTATTCGGGATTTGAAAAACTGTGTGGTATTTTGACTGTTTGGTTGGGTTGTTGGGCAATGGGTGGTCATGATGAAGTCTCCGATAAAAATGCGACCGCCTGGCGCCAATACACAGCGCCAGGCGGCAGGGACCGTTACTCGGCCCCCTTCGCTCCCCCAAGCTGGGCGAATTGCTGATTTTTGTAGGTGAGGATGTCGCCAGCTTCTGGCTGCATCATCGCTGAGTAATTTGCGCGGGCGTATTGTTGCTGAACGCTCGTAACCACTGCCTCACCGATCTCGATTTTTTCCATGCCAAGAACTGCGCCAGTGATCGGATCTTTAATCTGTTCAACAACCCGATAGATCCGCAGCGTATCGCCAGGCTGTAATCCAGCGTCTTCACCGACATTCACGTAAAGTGAGTTTGCGCCGGCCTGCGCCACATGGGCGGACCAGGATTGATTTTGAAGTGTTTGCGTGATGCGGTAGGCGGCGTCTGCGATCGCATCACGAGCAGCTTCTCCCAATGGGGTATTTTTAAACGTGCTGCCGCCGACATTAAAGCCGCTTTTCGATGCCGATAACGCAATCGATTTGCTTTTGATTTTTTGCGTGACTGAGAAACTATCCACGGCTTCGCCGGTGGTTGAATCAATCACCTGAAAGTCGATGGATACGCGGCCAGTGCGCGATCGCGGGCTAATGCCGCCAAGAACGCCGCCAATTGTACCGCCGAGGGAGATGCTGCTGCCGCTCTCGGAAAGGGTGAAATCCGTTACGCTTGCGCGGATCAGATATTGCGCCCCAACAAGTTGGCCGGGCTGGGCGGTTCGAACCGCAGTGAGACCATTTTCTGAAAGTTGCTGTTCGTAAAGCGCCGCATCAAGATGGCTGCGATTAGCGAGGCGAAACTGGTTGGTTTGCGAAAGTTCAGTTTCTAACATCGCGGCTAAACCGCCGCCAGCATCCCAGCCGCCATAATGCGCGAGGAATGCGCCATGGGCGCCGAAATCAATGACGGCAACAGATTTTTTCGGGCCAAGGCGCGCCTGACCATAAGATACATCTGAAGCGAATTGGCTGTCCGTGCTTTGGGCGAAGGACGTAGTTGGGACCATCACCGCCATCATTGCGGCGATTGTAATGCAGGATGCTGATTTCAGGAATTTCTGGGCTTTTTGGGTTCTAGCGGTCATTTCATCTCTCCGTTGGCTGTAGCGTCTCAAAAACGCCGTTGATCATGGATTTGAAGCTAGGCCGACCGCCGCCAACCGGCTGTGCGCTGGCGCACAGGGTTAATTGGTTTCTGGAAATTAGGCATGATTACTGGCCTTTAGGCCCATGTGACGGGGGTTTCGAGGCCTGCTATAGTTAATAATGAAGTGGCGGCAGTGGCCGCTGACCCCTTCTCGGAGCGCTTAAAATGGCGTCTAGAAACACAAGATTTTGGGTGTTGGCAGGGTCAATATTGCCACCATTGTTTGCTGGTGCGGCGCTCGCAGAAAACCGGCCCATAGCGCTGGTGGAACATGTGAACGCCTCACTCGAGACCGGACTCGCGGCATTTGATTATGTCTATGAAAATGACAAGATCGATTTGCGCCCCGAGGGAGAATTATCCCTCGCTTATTTTGACCGATGTGAAGTCGAGACGTTTACTGGCGGCATTCTTCGATTAAAAACAGATCGCACAAAGATCAGTAAAGGCGGTGTTTCAACTAAAAAGGCCCGCCCTTGTCAAACCTCTGCACTTCGTTTGTCAAAAGAAGCGCGTGAGGCTGGCGTCGCCGTCAAACGCGTAACGCCTTTTCCAAAAGAAGAATGGCGGGAAGTATCAATTGCCATCAACAACCCTACATTCATCTGGCCAAGATCGGAAAATGAATCTGGGTCGGCATCCATCAGCGTTATCTTGCTCGAGGCCAATCCTGTGGAATTAATTTGGCGGGGCAGCGCAAAAAATCATTATTTGATCTACCCCGATACGGCGCCGCGGCTGATGCCCGGGCTTCCCTATGAAGTTACCATTTCTTATGATGGCGGCGATGATATGTCGGCGGTTTTTTCTATCGACCCCGGGCTTGAACTCCCCGAGGGAATATTGACATCCGCGGTGCCACTTGGGCTTTGAACGCTTTAAGCCTGGCTCAAGCCAGTTATGGATAAAGCACTATCGCTATCCCGTCGCGTTCTTTTTATGTGTAATATTCTCGGCGCTCATTGCCTCCCCACAAGCAGGCTTTCTCACAAGGCTCGGCAGTGACTTTCTTATCCCGCATGCAGCTTCCATCGCGAAAACACGCACGACTGATCTTCCTTCATCCATCGCATTGGTGGTGATCGATGAAATCACCCACCAAACGCCGCCCTTTTCCGAGACCCCTGAAGTTGCCTGGACGCCATATTTGGGCGAAATCATCAAAGCCATAGAAGACGCTGGCGCTGCGGTCATCGGCCTTGATATGATCTTTCCAAAGACTATTTCCAGCCGCGGTCTGTTGCCGGGATATGACCGCACTTTCCTTCAATCTCTTGCCTCTGCTGGCCGACAGGGGAAGCTGGTCCTGACCGAAACACGCCTTTCTGAGACCACGATCAGGCCCTATACGGGGCAAGTGATCGCAGTTGGCGGCAGCGACAATATTCGCCCCGCGCATCTCACCCCTGACGCGGACAATATCATCCGCCGACATCCCGCCTTTCAACCGCTGGAAAATGGCGAAGAGGTTTACACCTTCGCAGCGGAGCTTAGCGCCCGTGTCAATGCTCTTCCGAGCAACGCCATACTGATTGACTTCACGACGCCGGTGACAAATTTCCCGACTTACCGTTTCTCCGATCTCTATCAATGCATGCAAGCTGGTGAGCGACACATATTCGATCGGTTCGCCAATAAAGTCGTACTGATCGGAACTGCGCTTGATATTGAAGACCGCCACGTGGCGGCCAATCGCCTGCAGAAGGATAAAGATTTTCCCATCCTATCGCTCCCTTGCGGCGATAAAAGCACAACACTGAACGAACTTAATCGCGCCTCTACTGCCGGCGTCTTCATAGAGGCGCGTGCCGCCTACACCTTCATCAACAATACAGCGCCGACATCTCCTGGCTGGGGCGCCACTTTTTTACTCACATTGTTCTTATTGCTGGTAATGGCTACGGCTTTTTTGCGGCTCAACCCCATATACGGATTTGCCTTTCTGACTGCGGCCTCAGCCATGCTTTGGTTTGTGAGCGCCAATGTGCTCGCCAACCAAACTATGCTGCCGTTTCTACCTTGGCTGCTCTCAATATCATTGCTCTTCATATTGATTTACAGCTACCGCGTTATCCTGGAGGACCAATCGAAGCGCTGGGTTACTCACGCATTTCGTCACTATTTAAATCCTGAACTTGTGCGCAAGCTGGCGGATGATCCCGATGCCTTGAGACTTGGCGGCGAGCGGCGGCGCGTGGTGGTTTTATTTGCGGACCTTGCTGGTTTCACGACGACGAGTGAGGAGATGAAAGACGCGCCGGAAGAACTGGTCGCGCATTTACATTCTTTTTTTCAAATCATTGGTGAAAATATCGAATTGCATCATGGCTATATCGATAAGTTCATTGGTGACGCCGTTATGGGCGTATGGGGCGCGCCTATAGAAATTAGTAACCCGGAGCGTAGTGCAATCAAGGCGGCTATCGGCTGCATAAAAGAAATCAATGCGTGGAATT
>JAADIH010000132.1 GCA_013151435.1 Alphaproteobacteria bacterium | reverse complement strand
TTTGGCCTCGACATCACGATTGAGAAGGACCAGTTCGGGCAATAGTGGCTAAGGCGGACTTTTAACGGGTGGATTCATGCTTTTGGGGTGGTGACGCGCCGTGAAGACTCCGCTAAAGGCTCGCCATGACCACCACAAGTACCCTCGACCCGCACGCCGCCCTCCATGACCGCGCTCTCATTATCGATTTTGGGAGTCAGGTGACGCAGCTTATCGCCCGGCGACTTCGCGAGGCAGGCGTTTATTGTGAAATCCATCCGTTCAACCGGGTGGATGACAGATGACAAGTTTCTCAAAGAATATGCCCCCAAAGCAGTGATTCTCTCAGGGGGGCCCGCAAGCGTCAAAACCAATGCTTCCCCGCGCGCGCCGCAAGAGGTTTTTGATCTAGGCGTGCCGATCCTCGCCATTTGCTACGGACAGCAGACCATGGCGGTGCAGCTTGGCGGCGAAGTTGAACGAAGCGATCAAAGAGAGTTTGGCCGCGCTGACGTTGAGATCCATGAAATGAGTCCGCTCTTCGAGGGCGTCTGGGAAGTTGGTAAAAAATACCCAGTATGGATGAGCCATGGCGATAAGGTGACGAAGCTCGCTGACGGGTTCTCCGTTATCGGAACATCTCCGAATGCGCCCTTTGCGATCGCAGTGGATGAGGCGCGCCGCTATTACAGTGTGATGTTCCATCCGGAAGTTATGCACACGCCCGATGGCGCCAAACTGTTGCGCAATTTTACGCATAATATTGCCGGGCTTACCGGTGACTGGACCATGGCGGCGTTTCGCAATGAAGCGGTCAACGAAATTCGTAAACAAGTGGGTGATGCGCGCGTTATATGCGGCTTATCGGGCGGCGTAGATAGTTCCGTTGCCGCGGTGCTCATCCACGAAGCGATTGGTGAGCAGCTGACTTGTGTGTTTGTGGATACCGGACTGATGCGCGCCAATAGTGATGGAACAGGCGAGGGCGAGGAGGTCGTGCGCCTTTTCCGCGACAGCTACAATATTCCGCTTGTTCATGTGGAAGCCGAAGAGATGTTTTTGGGGAAACTCGCAGGGGTCGATGACCCGGAAAAGAAACGCAAGATCATCGGTGGGTTGTTCATCGATATTTTTGAGGCTGAAGCTAACAAGATCGATAATGCCGAATTTCTGGCGCAGGGAACGCTCTATCCAGATGTGATTGAAAGCGTCTCGTTTGATGGCGGGCCATCGGTGATGATCAAGTCCCATCATAATGTTGGCGGCTTGCCTGAGCGCATGAATTTGAAACTGGTGGAGCCCCTACGGGAGCTGTTCAAAGATGAAGTGCGGGTCCTCGGGCGAGAGCTCGGACTGCCGGATCATTTTGTGGCGCGCCACCCATTTCCGGGGCCGGGCCTCGCAATCCGCATACCCGGTGCGGTCTCAAAAGAAAAAGCTGATATCTTGCGCAAAGCCGACGCCATCTATCTCGACGAGATTAAAAAAGCCGGGCTCTATGATGAGATATGGCAGGCCTTTGCCGTGTTGCTGCCCGTTCGCACGGTCGGCGTGATGGGCGATGAGCGCACTTATGATCATGTACTGGCTTTGCGCGCCGTGACCTCAACCGATGGCATGACGGCAGATTATTATCCGTATAGTCATGAGTTTCTGGGGGCTTGCGCCACACGCATCATCAATGAAGTGCGCGGGGTTAATCGTGTGGTTTATGACATAACCTCAAAGCCGCCCGGGACGATTGAGTGGGAATAGGTCGCTTTACGTCCGCCGCAAAGCCATCTTGATCGGGCCTTCGGCGCGCCCATGGACGAACTGATCTACCATTGGGTTGTCGGAGCGTTCCATATCATCGGGTTTGCCGCGCCAGATAATTCGACCCTCATAGAGCATCGCAACTTCGTCGGCGATTTTTCGCGCTGACGCCATGTCATGGGTGATTGAAATCGCCGTTGCGCCGAGGGCTTTAACCCGCTCGACGATGAGATTGTTGATGACATCAGCCATGATCGGGTCGAGGCCGGTCGTCGGTTCGTCAAAGAACAGAATTTGCGGATCAGAAGCAATCGCGCGTGCCAGGCTAACGCGTTTTTGCATGCCGCCCGAAAGTTCGGCAGGAAAGAGCTCGCCGGTTTCCGGCGCCAATCCGACCTGCGCCAGGCAATCAATGGCTTTTTCTCGTGCAGCCTTGCGGGATTTTCTCTGGGCATAGATCAGACGAAAAGCGATGTTCTCCCAAACCGGTAGGCTGTCGAAGAGAGCGGCGCCTTGAAACAACATGCCGGACTGGCCGTTGATAAAACGGTTGTCGCTGGCGGTTTGGCGCGCAATGTTGCGCCCATCCACATTAATTGCGCCGCTATCAGGCTTCAAGATGCCCAAAATACATTTGAGCAGCACGGACTTTCCCGATCCAGACCCGCCAATGATGACCAGGGAGCGCCCCTTTTCAACATCGAGATCAAGCCCGCGTAGAACCTGGTTGGAGCCAAATGCCTTATAGAGACCGCGTACGGAAATTTTTATCTTTGCTTCACTCATGGCAATGTTAAAACTCCACCAACAGCGATGTCATGAGATAGTTTGAGGCAAGTATGGCGACTGCCGATGCGACAACTGCGGTGCGAGCAGCGTTGCCGACGCCTTGCGCGCCGCCGCGGCTGTGATAGCCATAATAGCATCCCATCACCGCAATCAAAAATCCGAATACTGTCGCCTTTATCAGACTGCTGATAACATCACGGTTTTCCAAAAACTCGGAAATGTTACGAACGAATACCGGGCCCGAAAAATCTAGGGAATAGACAGCAACCAGATAGCCGCCATAAACGCCAATGATGTTGGCGACGAGGACAAGAAGCGGCAGGGCGATGGTGGTTGCGAGGATGCGTGGTGCAATCAAATATTTGAAAGGTTCAACGGCAAGCGTCGACATGGCGTCGATTTGTCCCGTGACGCGCATGGTGCCGATCTCGGCCGCCATGGCGGAGGCGCAGCGTCCGGCCACCATCAGTGCAGCAAGGACCGGCCCTAATTCGCGAACGATGGAAACACCCAATATCTGCGGCAGAAAAGTCTCGGCGTTAAATCGCAGAGAGCCGTCATAAATATTGAGCGCCAGCGCCGCGCCCGTAAAGATCGCAGTGAGGCCCACAACCGGTAGAGAGGAAAAGCCAATACGCCAGAGTGAGCCGAAGAATGCCCGCCAGTAAAACGGCCCCATGATCCAGATGGTTCCACCATGGCCCGCGAATTGCGCAATGCGCCCGGTCTCGCGCATGGAGGCGAGCGCCATCCGGCCTGTTGCGGCAAAGACATTCATCAGTAGTTTCCCTCCCGCTTCAGCAACCAGCTTGTCTAGAAATAGCGGCGATCAACCCTCGCGCCAAGTCCGGTGAGTAATTCATAGGGAATTGTATTACACGCCTTTGCCGTTTCAAAGAGGCTGACACCCTCACCAAAAAATGTAGCGATATCGCCTGTTTTTACTGGGTTTTTCACTGAGCTTACATCAAGGGATATGAGATCCATGGAAATTCGACCGACCACTGGCGCGTGTGCATTGCTAATATATGCCTCAGCATGCCCTGACCCAGCCCGCGGGAAACCATCACCATAGCCAAGAGCGACCGTAGCCAGGCGCGTCTTTTGGGTGATTTGGTGGGCGCCATAGCCGACACTTTCTCCAGCCCCCGCGTCTCTCAGTTGCACCACAGGCGCGCGTAATGCCGCCACAGATGTAAGGCGAGGCTCGTCCTCGTCGAAGGGGCTGCCGCCATAAAGCGCAATCCCGGGGCGCAGGAGATCGAAATGATAGTCTTTTCCCATGAGCGCGCCCCCCGATGCGGAAAGGCTTAAACGCACGCCGGGAAACTTCCCCGCAGCATCGATAAAACATTCACGCTGGAGTTGGTTTTTCGGATGGGTTGGTGCGGATGAGCAAGCGAGGTGGCTCATCACCAGGCTAATGTTTAAATTGTTGATCGCAGCGATTGCATCAAGCTCATTGAAGGGTGCACCAAGGCGATTCATGCCGGTGTCGATATGCAGCGCCGCGACGACACCCGGCATCCGCTGCGCCCATGCGCTGGCCTGTTCGAAATCATTTAGAACCGGTGTCAGGCGCGCTTGCTCGAATAACGGCATGGTTTCCGGCAGCGGCCCGTTAAAGACATAAATATCTGGCGTGCTGACGCCCAGATAATCGCGAAGGGCTGCGCCTTCTTCTGGGTAGGCGACAAAAAAGATCTGGCAGTTTTCGCGAGAGGCGAGGGCGCACGCGACCGCCTCAAGGCCAAGCCCATAGGCGTCGCATTTAACGACGGCGGCGGTCTCCACACCGGGCGCCTGGTCGCGAATGAAGGCGTAATTCGCGCAAAGCGCGCCAAGGTCAATATCGACCCAGGGGCCTGCGGTGTTTTGGGTTGTTGAATAAGCGCCGCTCATGAGCAGAGCATTAAGCGGGTTTAGGGGTGAGGAAAAGCTGAAAAAATTTAATGCCCGGGATCATGATAGCGGTCTGAATCCGCCAAATCTTTGAATTTCGTGAATTGTTCTTCAAAGGCGAGGGTGACTTTACCGATGGGGCCGTGACGTTGTTTGCCGATGATCACCTCGGCGGTGTTGCCGACTTCATCCCGCGCCATCCATTTGGCAAATTCTTCTGTGCCTTCGCGAGGCTCGGACCGGCTCAAATAATATTTCTCGCGATAGACGAATAAAACGACGTCTGCATCCTGCTCGATCGAACCGGACTCGCGCAAGTCAGCAAGTTGAGGGCGTTTATCGTCCCTTGATTCCACCTGACGAGAAAGTTGAGACAGGGCGATGATCGGGACTTCGAGCTCTTTGGCGAGAGTTTTGAGCCCCTGGCTGATCTCGGTAATTTCCTGAACGCGCCCATCATTGCGGCGCGCAGAGCCGGTCAGCAACTGCAAATAATCAACCACCAGCAGGTCCAGCCCATGTTGGCGTTTCAAACGCCGTGCGCGCGCCGCCAGTTGAGCGATGGAAAGGCCGCCAGTGTCATCAATGAATAGCGGGAGTTTTTCGAGCTCACGGGCGGCGTGATAGATGTCATCGAATTGCTGTTGATCCACCTCGCCGCGACGGATTTTTTCTGAAGGGACACGGGCAAATTCTGACATGATGCGCGTTGCCAGCTGCTCTGCGGACATTTCCAGGGAGAAAAAGCCGACGATGGCCCCTTCGACGGTTTTCAATGTCCCATCAGGCTGTTTTTCTGTGCGGTATTTTTTAGCAGCGTTCACTGCAATATTGGTCGCAAGCGCGGTTTTGCCCATTGAGGGGCGCCCCGCGAGGATAATCAAATCCGACGGATGAAGGCCGCCCATCATCCTGTCGAGATCGCGCAGCTCGGTTGCAACACCAGCAAGCCCGCCATCGCGTTTGACCGCCGCATTAGCAAGTTCGATGGCGTCGGTGATTGCTGATCGAAATGTTTTGAAACCGCCGCCGTATTTTCCAGTTTCCGCGAGGGAATAGAGCGCTTGTTCAGCGTCTTCTAATTGGCGCGATGGTTGGTCATCAAGAGTTGAGACTTTTGCGCGATCAACCATCTCGGACCCGATGGACATCAAGCCGCGACACACCGAGAGATCAAAGATG
Source organism: Alphaproteobacteria bacterium (assembly GCA_013151435.1). Classification (GTDB taxonomy): domain Bacteria; phylum Pseudomonadota; class Alphaproteobacteria; order Caulobacterales; family Parvularculaceae; genus Hyphococcus. Next base: position 1,832 of record JAADIH010000132.1, on the reverse strand, counting down.
ATGCGGGCGTAATCAACGGCGCCAGCAGTTGAGGGGACATTGGCGGCCAGTTGCTCAAGATATTTTTTGCCGCCTGCTTCTATGTAGCCCGACGAACTTGCCAGGAATGTATCGAGCGCCACGGGTGAAGCGAGCCGCCCGCTGTTGACGAGATCGCTGATAGCATCAAAAATCAGGCGGTGAACGGGATCATAGAAATGCTCGGATTTCAGGAAAGCAGCCGCGCGATAAAAGATTTCGTTATCAAAAAGAACCGCCCCCAATATTGCCTGCTCGGCATCAAGAGAGGAGGGGGCTTTTTCATCCGTACTCGGAGTGGTGATGTTTGAAGTATCTGCGCCGTCAGCCATTCAAGGGTTAGAACAAAAAAAGCACCGACTGGATAGCCAGTCGGCGCTTCAATTTTTCCCCTGTACAAATATGTCAGGGTGGAGTTGGTATGAGAGAAACCCGCTTAAGCGTTGTCTTCTTTCGCTTCTGCGTCTCCGGTTTCTTCTTCTACAGGGGCCCCGGCGCCTTCATCGAAAAACTCCGGTTTGGCTTCAGCAGACTCAGCAGCTTCCTTTTCATCCTCTTGGTCTTCAACAGGGATGAGGACGTTTTCACCGCGTGCCTGACGTTCGGCTTCATCATCGGAACGTGCAATATTGACGGTTACTTTCGTATCAACTTCTGCATGGAGGACGATGCGAACCGGGAAAACGCCAAGCGATTTCAGCGGTTTATCGAGGCGCACCTGGCCACGTGTAATGTGTACGCCGTCAACGGATGCAGCATCTGCAATATCGCGGGTGGAGACTGAGCCATAAAGGACGCCCATTTCTGAGGCCTGGCGGATCAGAATGAAAGTTTTACCTTCGATGCGTTCTGCTGCCGCTTTTGCTTCCGTTGTTCGTTCGAGGTTGCGCGCTTCGAGTTCTACACGCTGACCTTCAAACGTTTGCTTGTTCGCGTCATTGGCGCGGAGGGCTTTTTTCTGCGGCAACAAGAAGTTACGCGCAAAGCCGGAGCGAACATTTACGACGTCGCCCATCTGGCCGAGGTTTTCGACCCTTTCGAGGAGAATGACTTCCATGTGCCTTACTCCGATGCGTAGGGAAGCAAAGCGAGAAAACGGGCGCGTTTGATGGCGCGCGCTAATTCACGTTGCTTCTTTTGAGAGACTGCGGAAATCCGCGATGGAACGATCTTGCCGCGCTCGGATACGTAGCGTTGCAGCAATTTCGGGTCTTTGTAGTCAATGGTCTGCGCGTTATCACCTGAGAATGGGCAGGTTTTACGGCGCCGAAAAAATGGTTTTGCCATGATAAATGTCCCTTTCTAGTGACGTCGCGGTTTGTCGTTGCGATCTCGACGGCTCAGAACCGGTGAAGGTTCGCTGTTGTGTTCTTCAACGCGCAAGGTGAGCGAGCGCAAAATATCTTCGTTGATATTTTCCTGGCGCTCAAGTTCCTGCACGGCGGCGGCGGGCGCTTCGATGTTGAATAGGCTGTAATGGCCTTTGCGGTTCTTCTTGATCTTGTATTGAAGGTTGCGAAGTCCCCAATATTCGGACTTTTCGATCTTGCCGCCATTGTCGGTGACGATTTTAGCAAGAGTTTCCGTAAGGCCTTCAACTTGCGCAGGGGAAATATCCTGACGCGCAATAAAGACGTGCTCGTATAATGGCATATAGCCAGCTCCTGATCTGGCGACGGAGACCATATGCGGCAGGCTGGGCGCCGCTATTGGCCTTTGGCTCACCTGACTAAGGGACATCCCTTAAACCCGGCTCCAATAGGGCTGGAGACCGAGCGTCTGTGACCATCGCTCGTGAAGGCGCGGGAGATAGC
>JAADIH010000102.1 GCA_013151435.1 Alphaproteobacteria bacterium | reverse complement strand
GCCGGAACGTATTGTGGTTTCTTTTCATGGTTTGCCGCAGCGTTATGTTGACGCCGGGGATCCATATTTAGAGCATTGCACAAAGACCGCCCAACTGTTGCGTGAAGCTATGGAGTGGACGGATGATTTTGCGCCTATGACTTTTCAATCAAAATTTGGACGCGCAAAATGGCTCGAACCCGCGACGACCAGCACCATCAAAGCGTTAGGTGAGAGCGGTGTTAAAAATATCACCGTCATCACCCCCGGCTTTACCGCTGACTGTATTGAGACCCTCGAAGAGATCGCCATTGCAGCGCGGGAAACTTTTAAGACGGCCGGTGGCGAGAAATTCGACACCATCCCATGCCTTAACCATGAACCGGAAATGATTTCATTGTTGGAATTTCTGATCCAGCACGAAACAACAAGCTGGGTTTAAGCCCTAGACAACAAATCTGATTCACTTCTCCTTCGTGACAACTTTGTCCTTCACCCTGAGGAGCGAAGCGTCACGAAGGGCGAACGGACAAGGTTAGTGAATCTAAATTGTCGCCCGATGACCTCAGCACTGTAAAACCATTCATCACTGCATAGGCCCGTTCGGTCGCATGGGCCTTTTATTTACGGCCGATTACACTAATGCTGGGCGTAAAACCAACAGCTAAAGGCGCCCCCCACCTGTAATGGAATTTTTTGACCCAGAATCCTGGTCCTTTCTGTGGGATGCAGAGCGCTATGAGGCCCTAATAGAAGGGCTCGGGCCCTGGGCACCCCTGGCGGCGATTGGCGCGATGATTTTGGTTTCATTCCTGCCCATACCTGCGGAGACGGTCGCCGTCGCCAATGGTATGGTGTTTGGCCAGGGGCAAGGATTTGTCCTCACCTGGACCGGCGCAATGATCGCCGCCATGTTGGCCTTCGGGCTGGCACGCTGGCTGGGGGCGCCAATTATCAAGCGGATCCTGCCCGCCTCTACACTCGAAAAATTCGACTCTATGGTGCGCCGCCGTGGTGCGCCATTCTTACTATTTGTACGGATGATCCCACTGATCCCCTATACGGTTGTCAATTATGGGTCGGGGCTTAGTCCTATCCGCTTTCGCACTTATGTCTGGACCTCGGCAATCGGCATGGCGCCGCCGATCTTCGCATTTGTCAGTGCTGGCGCCTTGTTGCGCGATCAACTCTGGATGGGATGGGTGGCCGTGGCGGCGACGGTGATCTTGTTTACGTTGCTTGGATATTACATGCGGGCGCTTTGGAATACGGACAAACAGGCTAGCGTGTGAAGTCGCGCACAAGCTGAAGAAACCCATCAACTTCCTCAGCTGTCGTCTTGAACGAGCAAATCAAGCGTTGCATTTTTCCATCCGCCGGATCACCCGGCGTCACCCATGGATAAAATACCGCGCCTTGTGTCCGTAACTTGTCGGCGACGCCATCGGAAAACACCGCAAAGACCTCGTTGATCTGCGTCGGGTAAGAGATTTCAACGCCGTTAATGCCGCCAAGACCTTTCGAGAGCTTCGCCGCCATAGCATTGGCCCCTCCGGCCAACTTCAGCCAAAGGTCGGCATCAAGGTATGCATCAAACTGCGCCGAAATAAATCGCATTTTTGAGAGTAAATGCCCGGCGCGTTTGCGGCGGAATTCAAAATCCCTCGCCTGTTCCTTGTTGAAAAAGATAACGGCTTCAGCCGCCATACATCCGTTTTTGGAGCCGCCAAAGCACAAGACATCAACGCCTGCTTTCCAACTCATCTCTGCTGGAGAGATCCCCATCGCCGCTGCCGCATTGGCAAAGCGTGCGCCATCCATATGGACCAGGAGCCCAGCGTCATGGGCAGTCTTGCAAAGAGCAGTGAGTTCGCTAGCGGAATATATTGTGCCACATTCCGTCCCCTGGGTCAGCGATAAAACACTCGCCGGGGCGCCATGAGGCGGGCGCTCCGGAAAACCGGCAAGCGCTGCTTCTACGGCTTCCGGCGTTAGCTTGCCCCCTACCCCCGCAACGGGGAGGAGCTTCGCGCCACCGGTAAAAAATTCCGGGCCGCCGCATTCATCCATCTGGATATGGCTTTGCTCATGACACAAGATCATCCCAAAGGGCGGCGACATGACGGACAGCGCCAAGCCGTTCGCAGCGCCGCCGGTGGCGACGAAATAGACCGCGCAGTCGCGCTCAAAAATTTCTGAAAAATGCGCCTCAACACGGCGAGAGAGATCATCACCGCCATAAGAAGGAACAGCGCCATCATTGGCGCGCGCGATCGCGTCCATCACCTCAGGGGCCGCGCCCACACAATTATCAGATGCAAAGTTCATGGATTTTAACCTGACTTTTGATGCGTTCCGGGTCAAGCGCCTGAGAAAACTGAAACCAGCTCACTAAAGTCCGCGACCGTGCGCTTTGCTCCAGCCCCACACAACCGCTTCCCGTGGCCGTCATAGCAATGACCGCCGCCAAGGAAGCCCCATACCGTCATCCCTGCTGACCGGCCAGCCCTCACGCCGTTCTCGCTGTCTTCAATGACAAGGCATTTTTCTGGCGCAACGCCAATTTTTTCCGCCGTATAAAGAAAGATATCCGGTGACGGTTTTCCGTGTTCCACCAGATCCGCCGAATAAATATGAGGGGCCGCCAGATCATAGAGCCCCATGCGCTCTAGTTTTGATTTCAGAAAATGTGCACGCGAGGAAGACGCCACGCCAATAGAATCAAAAACGTGCCGCGCCGTCGTTAGAGCCTCTGCGGCGCCCGCCACAACCGTCAGGGACGCACGTTCTCGGCGGCGTCCTTCGAGCACGCGTTCATCAAAGTCATCGGGTGCATCAACGCCCAGAATTCCACGATAATCCGCTCGAAGCATGTCAAAAAAGGCCGCGTCATGAAGGCCGACAAATTTACGCACATAATCTTCGGGCGAGTAGGTGAGCCCCATTTCGGTTAAAACGCTGCGTTCACCGCGAATGGCCAGCACTTCACTGTCCACCAACACGCCATCGCAATCAAAAATCACCGCAGCAAACTGCATGGGGTCTCCTCTACATCTTTATCACGTGCGGCTTCATAACAATAAAAAGGGACCGCCGCAGCGGTCCCTTTCATTTTGTATGTGAAGCCTATTTAGCCGGCGAAAACCGCCAACATCAACAAAGCCACAATATTGGTGATCTTGATCATTGGATTGACCGCAGGGCCCGCCGTATCTTTATACGGGTCGCCAACGGTATCGCCAGTGATCGCGGCTTTATGGGCTTCCGAGCCCTTGCCGCCATGATGCCCATCTTCGATATACTTCTTGGCGTTATCCCATGCACCACCGCCGGCAGTCATGGAGAGCGCCAAGAACAGCCCGGTAACAATGACGCCCATCAGCATCGCGCCAACCGCAGAGAGTGCTGCTGAACGATCCGCAACCATGCTGATCACAAAGTAGAGCACGACTGGCGAGAAGATCGGCAGCATAGACGGCGCCACCATTTCTTTAATCGCCGCGCGGGTCAGCATGTCGACGGCGCGTCCATAATCCGGCTTGGACGTGCCTTTCATGATGCCGGGGTCTTCCCGGAACTGCCTTCTGACTTCCTCAACTACCGCGCCAGCCGCACGGCCAACCGCCATCATCGCCATAGAGCTAAAGAGGTATGGCAGAAGACCGCCGATAAAGAGACCAACCACGACATAAGGATTAGACAAGGAGAAATCCACAACCACATCAGCAAAGAACGGAAACTCTTCCGGAAGCGATGTGAAGTGCTTGATGTCTTCCGTATAGGCCGCGAACAGCACCAGCGCGCCAAGGCCCGCTGAACCGATCGCATACCCTTTGGTGACAGCTTTTGTGGTGTTGCCAACAGCGTCCAATGCGTCAGTCGTATCGCGCACAGAACCCTCGAGACCAGACATCTCAGCAATACCGCCCGCATTATCCGTAACCGGACCAAATGCATCGAGGGCGACAATCATACCGGCAAGCGCCAGCATCGTCGTCACCGCAGTTGCAATGCCGTAAAGGCCTGCGAGATTATACGTAACGACAATCCCGACAACGATAACCAGGGCTGGCAATGCAGTTGCTTCCATGGAAACCGCCAGACCTTGAATGACATTGGTGCCGTGGCCGGATTCCGAGGCCGTCGCAATGGATTTCACCGGACGGAAATTCGTGCCCGTATAATATTCAGTGATCCAGACAATCAGACCCGTAATCACCAGTCCAACGACACCGCAAGAAAACAGGCTAAGGCCGTTAAACGCATTGCCTGTTGTTGTCTGACCGATGGTTTCAGAAAAACCAAACATTTGGAAAGTGACAACCGCAATCGCCAGCAACGAAAGAATACCGGTAACAACAAGGCCCTTATAAAGCGCGCCCATGATGTTGGTTGAGCCTTTACTGAGTTTGACCGCGAAAGAGCCGAGGATCGAGGTAATGATACAAACGGCGCCAA
>JAADIH010000186.1 GCA_013151435.1 Alphaproteobacteria bacterium | reverse complement strand
GCGTTGGGTCAATAATACCCGCGCACGCAACCTTGTGGCTGAGATAGCCTTCTCGTCGACCATGGCGCAATATATTGCTGAGCCTGTTCCAGGGTGCCCGCGTATCGTTGATTTTTGCGACGCGGACTCTGAAAAATGGCGCCATTACGCTGAGCAAATATCTGGTCCCATGAGCTGGATCTATGCGCGGGAGGGGAGCGCTCTTTCTGTCGCGGAGACAATGATTGCCAATTGGGCGGATGCAAGTTTTGCCATTACGCCTGATGAAGCTGCAATCTTCAACACACGTAAAGATATCACGCGGCATGTGCATTGGTGGTCAAATGGCGTTGATACGGATTATTTTGACCCAACCTTAAATTTGGAAACTGAGGTTAAAGGCGCGGATATCGTATTTACTGGAGCCATGGACTACCGGGCCAATATTGATGCAGTGCTGAATTTTGTATGTGATGTCTGGCCACAAATCCGTGAAGCAATCCCGCATGCGACATTCGCTGTGGTGGGTGCGCGACCGGCGAAGCCTATTCAAGCATTGGACAAAAATGCAGGCATTACCGTCACGGGGCGTGTGGATGATGTACGCCCATGGTTAAAGCAGGCGCAGCTTGTTGTTGCACCTATGCGTGTTGCGCGCGGTATTCAAAATAAGGTGCTGGAAGGAATGGCGATGGCGAGGCCGGTTGTGGCCAGTCCTGAGGCCGTGATCGGCATTACTGTCCGCAATGGTGAGGCCATTTGTATTGGCGATAGCGCCCCCGAGACAGTGGAGCTTATCATTCGCCTCATGAATGATCCGGCGGAACGGCGCTGGATTGGCGACAATGCCCGCGCCGCTGTATTGGCGCATTACAATTGGGAAGAGCAGTTAGATCGCTTCAGTCAGGCATTTGAGGCGACGCTGTCCGATTAGTCTTGGGCATCTGATGGCCAGTTATCGAATGCGTCTTCGTCAGGCGCTTCATCTAAATTGAAATGCACACGGGGTGCTTCGGGGCGGGCATTGACGGTAAGTTTGAATATATCCGGCCGTGAATAGTGCCCGGCAATATCGCAGGCCGCTTTTGCGGCTCGGACAACATCGAGAGAGCCTTCAGCCACCAGAATCTCTTCATCACTTCCAGCTGTCGCGATAATTTCACCGCGCGGATCAATGATAGCCGATTGACCCGTATGTTCCCAAACGCCAAGTGCTCGCCAGCGTTCAGGGATATGCTTATCTAAACGCAGGCCCGCCGCACAGATCACATAAGCGCCCGCCTGGCTTGCAAATGCCCGTGACAACAAATGCTGGCGCGCCCAGCAATATTCGCCAACGCTCGGGGTTTTCTCCCAGCCTGGCCACAACGCGGCGTGGATCTGTGTTCCTTGCGCCGCGAGTACATAGCCAGGCAACATCATCTGATGCTCCCAACAATTGAGCGCGCTGATCCGCCCATAGGGTCGCTCATCAGTGGTAAGACCTACCGCATCACCATCGCCCCAGATGATTCGCTCGGCATGGGTCGGCTTCAGTTTTCGGTGCCGGTTAAGAATAACGCCTTCGCGCCCTATCGTTAGCGCAGTGCAGTATGTGGTTCCTTCCGTGAACGGATCACGCTCAGCGACGCCAATGATCACATCAACACTGGCCGCTTTGGCGGCGGCGCAAAGGGCGTCGGTTTCAGGGCCGGGAATTTCAATAGCGTTCTCAAGATAAGCGGCGCTTGCTTCCCAGGTGAGGTCGCAAATCTGCCCCTCTACCCAGAACGGATCCCAGAACGGATAACCCGGCAACCAGGTCTCGCCAAAGGCTGCGATATCAACACCCTTTTTTCCAGCCTCAGCGATCAGTGTGCAGGCTTTGTCAGTGGAGGCGGTTTTGTCAAAAAGGATTGAAGCGGCTTGGATAGCGGCCATTCGGAAGTTAGTGGTGTTGGACATGATGGCGTTTTCTAAGGCTAAGGGGATGGGAACAAAGCAGTTATAGCAACTGGTTGGTGGTGCGCCAACATTTCCGGGCATGTGGGTTATCGGCAGTCGTCTTTCATCTGCTCTGATGCATGCTTTTCCCTGCTGTATGGCTTATTCGGTGAAATCTGCATGCTTGCTGGTTTGCAAGGCGGTTGGCTTGCCGCTGTAGAAAGGGTAAACTCGCGTCAAGTGAAGTTGGGTAGGAGGGGTACTTATGTTATGATCCGGATTATGTTACCGCTGGCGATAATCGCAGCGCTGTTCTTTACACCATTATTTTCTGAAACCACCACGGGCTCAGTGACTGGCGAGACGGTCACGGCGCGTACAGGCCAGTTTTATCTCGCAGACACCGTCACTTGCTGGCGAAATATGGAATTCTCCGTAACTGATGATTGTGAGCCAAAGGGTGGGATGCAAGGTCTTGCGGTGGCTGGGGCTGCCGGTCTCTCGGCGATAGCTGCCGCATTGGGTGTCCTCGGCTTGTTGCCATTTGTTGGCCGCCTGACCAGTATTGCAACGGTCGTTGCGGGTGTGGTTACAGTCGGCGCGATGGGGTATTTGATCTTGAACTTGATGGGCTCGTCGGAAGGCGTTGGCGGTGTCGAATGGGGTGCGTATTTGGTCGGCGGCACGGGGCTATTAACTTTGATCTCGGGACTGTCAGGGATGCGCGGTCGCTGACGCGCGAGTTTATGCCCTAAAAAAAATAGGCCGCATTCGAGCGGCCTATTTTTTATGCAGATTTTTCAACTGTCCCTCTTACCGTAGGGGAGAGCGTCCCTGACTGAGGAATGACGGTGCATCACCGCCAGCGTTCTTGTCCTTGTTGTCCTCGTTATTACCATTGGCCATTGGGCGCGGTGCAGGGGCGGATGGCCGCGTCCGTCTGAAATCTTTTGCAGATGAATCTGACAATGGATCATCTGAATGACGGCAATTGCCTTCAAAATGGGCGCCGGTCTCAACCGATAGTGAGCTGTGAAGGATGTCGCCTTGGATGTAGGCTGACGCCGCCAGTGAAACTGATTTAGCTCGAATGCCACCCTCGACCCGGCCGCGTACGGTCACGGTTTCACAGATAACTTCGCCCTTGACGATGGCTTTATCTCCGATGATCAATGAGCTGGCCTTGAGATCACCTTCCAGAGTGCCATCAAACTGGATTTCACCAGCGGAAGAGATGTTGCCTTGCATTATGACATCGGCCGATATGATTGATGGAACGCCAGTCGCTTTCATTGAGCTCGACCTTTTTAAGATTGCCTGGGATGTGGCTGACTGACCCGCTTGTGGATCATGCAAGGCGCCTTTTTGTGATTTAGCATCAGCTTTATTTTTGCTGGATTTAGCTTTCGAAAACATATCTACCTGCCTCGATGAAACGGCGTGGATTTACAGGTCTCTTCTTAAAGAGGATTTCATAGTGCACATGCGGTCCTGTAGAGCGCCCGCTTGAGCCCAATTCGCCCACCTTATCATGAAGAGCAACCTTTTGTCCCGCTCTTACTGTAATTCTACTCATATGCGCGTAGCGCGTAATGAACCCATTGCCATGGTCTATCTCAACAACTTTGCCAAATCCTGAACGACGGCCGGCAAACTTCACCACCCCCATAGCAGTTGAGGTCACAGGGGATGCCCAGGCCGCAGCAAAATCAATACCGTGGTGGCTTGAACGGCGCCCGTTAATTGGATCACGACGAACGCCAAAGCCGCTAGTGTATCGTCGGCTAACAATTAGGGGCGACGATAGGGGTACATGATCCACAGCAGCCTGAATTGCTGCCAGTTCGTCAATGGCGATGGAGGCGCGGTTCGCATGCTGAAAAAACCGTATTGGTGTGCCGTCAATATTGGCGATCTCAATAAAAGGTCCGCCCTGCGCCAGCGCTATATTCGAGATTTTTGCCGGCGTGATTAAAGCGCTCGACGAAACGCCTGTGCTTTCAAGCATCATCTTCAGCGTTTCGATTTGCGTTGTGGCTTTCTCCTCGATGGAGGCGAGTAACATCATCTGTTCCATGAACAAATCTGCTGCCGCTTTGTCCATCGTCCTCACGGCATTTGCAGCCGGGCCTTCTCTCGAAGCTGTGTGGTTCTTTGTTGAAATTTCTGCGGCTGCTTCCTTGCGCAATATAGAAATACGAGATTGGCGCGGCGTTGGTTCCCCATGAGCGATATCAATCATCACACGGTTGCCATTCTTGGCCTTCAGCCCATTTGGCCCGCCAGCAGCTGACAAACCCTTGGCAAGTAAGTCGATACTTTGATCAATAGCGGCCTTGCGCTCTACCATGTTCACCAGCAGCTGGTGGCGCGCGGAAATATCCACCATGGTAGAGTCGAATTGCTCCTCACGGACGTGATTGAGCATATTGACATCATCATAGGCGATTTGGGCGTCCACAAGGCGCTTCGACAGAGTAGTTTCCATGACGCGGAAATCGCGTTCCTTGGCGACAATGATCTGTTCTTTGAAAACGACATTTACCGAGGCATAGGCGATCCACAAGAGCGCGCTGCCCACCACAAAGGCGAGTGCAATCTGCGTCTTTGTCGACATAGAAATGAAATGCACGACGCCATCGCTGCGGTGGTAGATTTGCCGCTCTTTGAACAAGCGGCTCATCATACGCTTAAATTTGCCGGAACGACGGCTCATCCAACTAACGCCCTTTGTATACGCCACCCACTATGGGCTGCCACCCTTAATATATTGCAGCGTATATTCGAAAATTACGCAACACTTATGTTATCGTGTAACGGGTTTTTTTAACAAAACATACGCAAACCTCAAGCCAAAGTCGGGTGAAGTCTCAATTTGGCTCATAATACGCTCTGGGGAGCCCTGCTTTATCCCGTGCCTCATGGTTAAAAGGCGGTTTTAGCATGCCTGCAAAGTATCTGGCTTTCAGTGAGTGAAAGGTTGCTACGGGATTATAGGCGTGGATCTGGCAAATCCTTGAAAACCAGCGATTGCCGCACGCCACATGACCGATCTCGTCACGATAGATGATGTCGAGAATTTCTGCACTGTCCGGGTCGCCTGAGCCGCGGAGCCGGTTGGCCATGCTCGGAGTCACATCAAGTCCTCTCGCTTCCAAAATGAGCGGTGCTACTGCGAGCCTCGCAAGCAGATTGTCAGTAGTCGCCTCGGCGGCTTCCCAGAGCCCGTCATGGGCGGGAAACGCACCATAAGAAGAGCCGAGATCGGCGAGGCGATTTGAAATCAGCCCAAAATGGCGGGCTTCGTCACCCCCAACTTCGAACCAGTCCCCCATGAAGGCGCTGGCATCAAGCTCAAGGCGTTCGACCTCACCAGCAAACCGGGCGGCCATATCGAATGCGAGGTCTATAGCGTTAAACTCGATATGGGCGATCGCATGAAGAAGGGCGGCGCGGCCATGGGTGGACCCAAAGCGTCGACGGGGGACCGCGCTCGGCGGCACGAGCGCTGGGCTATCCGGACGTTTTGGGCGGATCGGTGGAATTTGGAGGAAATCTCCCATAGGCGCGCTCGCCGCAGATGCCGCGACGGCCGCAAATGCCGCTTCTGACTTGGCCTCAGGCGTAGTGGCCTGAAGGACGCCATTGGCATACTCCATCAATGTGTCTGGAAGGCTGGTCAAAGGGCTTTGGCGGCGTTGAGAACGTCTTCCACATGGCCAGCGACCCTCACTTTTCGCCAGATTTGGCGGATGACGCCTTTTTCGTCGATCAGGAAGGTTGAGCGCTCAATGCCCATATAGGTTCGGCCATAATTTTTCTTCTCGACCCAGACGCCGTATTTTTCAGTGACGGCGCCATTTTCATCTGATCCGAGCATGACTTTTAGATTGTGCTTATCTTTGAACTTTTGGTGCTTGGCGAGGGGATCCCTGGAAACACCGATCACCACGGCATTCGCCCGTTTGAATTTAGCGAGGTCTGCAGAGAACTCGATCGCCTCTTTCGTGCAGCCAGGCGTGTCGTCCTTGGGGTAGAAATACAAAATGACCTTTTTGCCATTCAGGTCTTTAAGGGTGGTTTTAGAGCCTTCCCCTGTTTCAATAGAAAAAGCCGGGGCTTTTTTCCCTGTTTCCAGCATATTCGTCATGGTTAATTCCTAGTTATTTAGAGCGCCTTAGCGGGCACCATATCGGTTCATTCACTATGCGCTAGTATTATTGCGCCCTTGCGGAGGGGCTGGATGCTCTGTACCCATAGAGGCTGGCGTCTTACGGGGGCAATCATATGTAAGCCGCTTAAAGTAGTGGTAAGGTCGGCAGGCAATAAAATTGTATCAGGGTAGCTGGCGGCGGTTGGTATCAGCATGAAAAAACACGCTGTAAAGGCCAGTCTCATTTTCGTCGAGATTTTGGCGATCACTCTCGCCGTGTGCGCGGCTGGCGCCGCATTCTTCTACTGGCGCCTTGAACAAGGGCCCGTCTCGCTGTCATTGCTGAAACCAAGCTTTGAATTGGCAATCTCGACGCAATTGCCAGAGCGATACTCAACAAAGATAAAAACCGTCAATCTCATTCGTGAAGGCGGCGGTGAATATGTGCTCCGCATCACCGACGTGCGCGTGATGGACCCGCAGCAAAATCGGCGAGCGCGGCCGATGCCGTTTTGAGTTTTGACGCCGGTGCTATTTTTTCCGGAGAAATTGGCCCCAAATCGATTACGGTCGAAGGCGCGAGGTTTCATATTATCCGTAATACGGATAACCGAATCGAAATTCCAGGCTCCCAACGCCGTGAACGAAAGTCTCGTTTTGACAAACTGGATATGATCTTTGATGGGCGCATTCTAAAAAGTGCTTTTGAAAGTGCTGAAATTTTACACGCGGCTATTACATTTACAGATGTAGCATCAGGGCGGGCCTGGATATCAAAGGACGCCACCGTCTCCATCAACCGAACTAATTTCGGATTGAGCGCTTCGGTAACTGGAAAAATAGATATGGGCGGCGCCCCTGCCTCAATTCGAGCCGAGGCGCTGTATACGGAAGAAAGCGGCATCATAACAGTTGGAATTGATGGCTCAAGTTTTCCCATCGGTGATATTTTAACGACATTTTATGGTAATCAAGCAGCAATCATTGAGGCGCCGGTTACAGGCAGCGCTAAAATAACGTTCACGTCCAAAGGTGATGTTCTCGCTTCACGGTTTTCTGCAGCTATTAATGAGGGGGTGCTGCTCATCGGCGGTGGTCGTCAAAACATCAATTCGATTAAGTGGGACGTGACTTTTGACCCATCGAGTAAGCAATTCGAAGTTGAAGAATTTGACTTTGATGCGGGTGGAAGTAGCGGAAAACTTCACGGTTCTGTGGCCATTCTGTCTGATGGCGATGTGCGTGACCCACAAGGTGTAACATTTGATCTGATTGGATCCGATATTGTGGTGAATCTTCCGGGTGTCCTCCCAGAGCCTTTGCCAATCACCAAAGCAGCAGTTGTTGGCGCATACCGGATCCCAGACCAAAAGATTGTGCTCAATAATATTGACCTCTCGCTTCTAGATATTGGTGTCTTGGGAAAATTTGCGATGTCGTTTCCACTTGATGCTGCAGGCGTCGTCCTGTCACCAGAAGTAAAAGCTGATATCACTATTGAGGGGGCGCTGGATCACCCGCGCTTATTACGGATTTGGCCCGTCAAAGTTGGCTTGGGTGCGCGCGATTGGGTGGAGGACCGGATCGAAGCAGCGACCATAGAAAATATTCATGCTGTTGTGGATTTGCCTGCCGGCGCCATCGGTGAGGGTGGCCTGATGCCGGATGAAACCATGAGTGTTTCTTTCGACCTAAGCGATGCCATAGCCTATTTTAACAAAAGGATGACGCCACTGACACGTGGTTTCGGGCATGGAGTGTTGCGGGGCAACAGTTTTTTATTGACGGTTGATCGGGCGCGAGTTGGCGATATTTCCATCAATGCGGGTGAAGCAGTTTTCCCGACTTTCATTCCTAAATGGCAGCCAACTTACATACGCCTTTCTGCTTCGGGGAAATCCGAACATATTCTAGAGCTTCTGGACCAAGAGCCACTGAAACTGCTTTCTAAAATTGAGCTGCATCCGCGCCAGTTTAAAGGTGACGCCAGGGTGGACTTTGAAATCATGCGTCCCAATAAGCGTGACGTCGCCGCTGATGAATATCGATATAATGGCAAAGCAGTGTTTGAAAATATGGAGATTGCTGGACTGTTTGGAGGCTTGGTTTTTGTTGGCGGTAAAGGTGAGGTTGATTTAAAACCAAGATCCATGACCGTGACGGCGCAAGCAGAGTTGGCCGATGCTCCCATCAAGTTTTCGTGGCGCCAAAATTTCTTTGACCAAGATGGTCCGTCTAAATTTTCAGCTTCCGGCACAATTGATCCCTCTACCGGTGATCTTTTTGGAATATCGTCACGCCAATTCCTGAGAGGCCCGGTCAAATTCCAGGCGGATGCGACGGGAGAACTTGGCGCATTAAAGTCTGTAGATGTGTATGCAGATTTTTCTGATGCCGCGATTACACTTGATGCGCTTGACTGGCGCAAACCCATGGGCGTTAGCGCCGAGGGCGCCATCAAGATAAAACTGTCTGCGGAAGAAATTGATATCAGTAATATTAGTCTCGAAGGGGAGGGCGTGTCACTCGCGGGTGATTTGCTATTTGGGAGTGATGGCTCTGTGCAGCGCGTTCATTTTCCTCGCGTCTATTTTGATGGCGCAGCTGATCTATCGATTACGGCGCAACGAAATCCTGCAGGTGAGCTGATCATTAATGCCATTGGCAAGCATTTGAATGTCGGCTCGATCATGGAGTCATTTGTGGATGGTAGTGCTGGGAGCGGAAGAGATATAGAACGCGAGAAGGACCCAATGGATTGGGGGCCTGGACTTTCGATAACCGCCCGTATTGACCAGATGTCGCTGCGCCAAGGTGTAGAATATAATGTCGCCGCACTCGATCTCAGGCGTGATGCAGAACGGCTTCAGGCCCTTAATTTTACGGCATTTGATCAAACTGGCGTCCCGTTGACCATGAACATGTCGTTGACCGGTGAAGATGAGGGGCCGCTTCGTACAATCACGGCCCAATCCGGGGCTATTGGTACGCTTTTGCGCGGTGTGTTTGGCTTGACGTCTGTCGATGGCGGCGAGGGGATCATGCAGATCAGTCTAAACGAGCCTGGGGGAACCGGGCTGTCAGGGCATATCGAAGCACGAAATTTTAGGCTCGTCGAGGCGCCGCTTCTTGCGCGCATTTTCGCTGCTGGTTCGCTTGTTGGGCTTGCGGATTTGTTGAATGGCGAAGGAATTGACTTAAGCAACGCATACGGAGAGTTCGACTATACTGATGGTGTTTTGACGCTAGACGAGATGCGTGCCACCGGTCCATCAGTTGGGATTACGGCAAATGGCTCAGTCGCGATTGGTGACGGGGGAGAAGTTGACCTCAAAGGCGCCGTTGCCCCACTCTACCAATTGAACTCCTTGTTGGGTAAGACGCCAATCATCGGCAATATTTTTGTGGGAAAGAAAGGTGAAGGAATTTTCGCACTTTCCTATTCGGTCACGGGCGAGCGGTCCTCCCCGACAGTTTTTGTGAACCCTCTATCGGCG
>JAADIH010000268.1 GCA_013151435.1 Alphaproteobacteria bacterium | reverse complement strand
AGCGCGAGCACTGCCTCAGCGCGCTCAACCACACGCCCTGGCATCCCGGCAAGGCGCGCCACGGCGATACCATAAGAGCGATCGGCGGGCCCCGCCCCGACCTCATGCAGGAAGACCACATCGCCTTTCCACTCGCGCACCTTCATGGACATGTTGACGAGGCGCGAGAGCGGCTCTGACAATGCTGTCAGCTCGTGGTAATGGGTCGCGAAAAGCCCCCGACAGCGATTAACATCATGGAGATGCTCCACCGCCGCCCATGCGATTGAGAGCCCGTCAAATGTAGACGTGCCGCGGCCAATCTCATCGAGCACCACCAGCGAACGCTCTGTCGCCTGATTGAGGATTGCAGCGGTCTCCACCATCTCCACCATGAAGGTCGAGCGCCCTTTCGCAAGGTCATCCGACGCGCCGACCCGTGAAAACACCCGGTCAATGACGCCGATATGCGCCGATGCAGCTGGCACGAATGATCCGGCCTGAGCCAAGATCGCGATCAATGCGTTCTGGCGCAAAAAGGTCGACTTGCCGGCCATATTCGGCCCGGTGATCAGCCATAAATGCGCATCATCATCTTCACTGAGCAAACAGTCATTGGCGACGAACCCCGCCTCACCGCCTGCGCGCAACGCCCGCTCCACAACCGGATGACGCCCGCTTTTGATGTCAAAGGCGACGCTATCGTCAACGCGCGGCCGCTGAAAGGATTCGTCTATGGCAAGTTCCGCCAGCGCAGCATGGACATCGATTTCACCAAGCGCCATCCCTGCTGCCGAAACGCTATCACGGCGGCCAAGCACTTCGGTGACCAACTCATCATACAAAGTCAGCTCTCTGGCCAGGGCTTCATCTCGTGCGCGTGAAATTTTGGCGTCAAGATCAGCAAGCTCGCCGGTGGTAAAGCGTACAGCGCTCGCCAGTGTCTGACGGTGAATAAATGTCTCATCGAATGGCGCCGCCATCAGTTTGTCGCCGTGAGAGGGTGGCGTTTCAACAAAATAACCAAGCACATTATTGTGGCGAATCTTTAAAACTTTAAGACTGGTCATCTCGCGATATTGTGCCTCAAGCCCGGTGATCACCCGACGCGATTCATCGCGCAGCAACAAAACGCGATCGAGGCCCACATCATATCCCTTGGCGATAAACCCGCCATCTCGGGCCAACAGCGGCGGGTTATCGCTTAGCGCGCCACCCAATGTTGAAATCAGCGCAGAGAAACCTTCGCCCCTTCTGTCTTCAAGCGCTTCAATGACCGGGCTCATACTTTCGGGCTGAGCACTGAGGTCATTTATTTGCGAAACTTCCCCTGAGATGGAACGCGCTGCAATCAGCGCATCCCTGATCGCGGCGAGATCACGCGGACCGCCACGTTGTAAGGACAGCCGCGAGAGAGAGCGCGAGATATCGGGCGTCTGCTTCAGTGCATTACGAACGACATCGCGCAAATCAGACGCTTCGGCAAAATACGCCACAGCATCAAAGCGCTTATTGATCTCTTCCGGGTTGGTCAGCGGCGCGGCAAGACGCGCAGAAAGAAGCCGCGCACCCGCACCCGTCACTGTCCTGTCGATCGCCCAAAGCAGGGAGCCGTTGCGCCCGCCTTTTTGAGCCGTTGTGATTTCCAGCGAGGCGCGGGTCGCAGCATCAATCGCCATTGCAGCACTTGCAGCAACGCGCCGGGGGGCCGCCAGCGCTGGCATACGCCCCACCTGGGTCAGCGATATATATGACAGAAGCGCCCCAAGGGCTGAACATTCTGCGCGCGAGAAATCCCCGAACCCATCGAGAGAGGCAACGCCAAAAGCTTCCATCATTCGGCGCTGACCAGAGGCCGAATCAAAATGCTCTGACGGCATCAAAGCCAACGCGCCCTCATCGGCAAAAGCCGATATCACCGCAGACCAGCTATTCTCTTGCGATATTTCAGGGGCAATCAGTTCCTTAGGCGCAACCACCGCAAGGTCAGATGCGATATTGGCTGCATTTGTCTCACGCACCGACAGTTCACCAGTAGAAACATCAACCCAGGCAATCGCCGCCTCCTCTCCGCTACGCAATAGCGCAATGCTCCCGAGGAAATTATTGGCGCGCGCGTCAAGCAGTGTTTCTTCGGTGATCGTTCCCGGGGTGATGGTTCGAACAATCTCCCGGCGCACCACAGATTTTGCACCGCGCTTTTTGGCCTCAGCCGGATTTTCCATTTGCTCGCAAATGGCGACCTTGAACCCAGCCTTGATCAGTTTCTCCAGATAAGACTCATAGGCGTGAAACGGAACGCCGCACATGGGGATTCCCTCACCCCCATGCTGACCGCGTTTTGTCAGGGTAATATCGAGAACGCCCGCCGCCGTAATCGCATCGTCAAAAAATAATTCATAGAAATCACCCATGCGATAAAACAACAATGCGTCGCTGGCGCCTTCCTTGATAGAAAAATACTGCACCATCATGGGGGTCGGCAGCGGCATCGGCGCGGGCGCCTTAGGGCTTGCCCCCATTTCAGCCTTTGATGTTGATGGCGCTCGTTCAGTCATTGTACTTGAGTGTAACTTTCATTCGGCTAAAACTGGTCACAGCTTTTCGTGCTTGTCTACAATTGCGAATTGATTTTTCTGCAAAACCCGTGAGTATAGTCTCTTTGGCAAAACCTAATTCCATGTCCGTAGATCACATTACCAGAACTGAAATCAATATCGGGGCACACGCCGTGCCGCTGATTGCTTGCGCGCGTAAACCGCCGCGCTAAGCGACTTATCGTCAAAGTGGACCCTGTGGCTGGGGAAATTTTAGTCACCGCGCCGTCCAAAAGGACTCTCCGGGAGGCCATCCGATTCGCCCATGACCGTACAGAATGGATCGCCGCCCAGCTTGATGACCGGCTAAAAGCGCGACCCTTTATGGATGGTGTGACGATTCCTTATCGCGGCACGCCTCACACCATCCTGCGCAGTGGAGGGCCACGCAAACCCGTAGAAATTGACACGGAGTTTTTGCCCACCATCCGCGTTGGCGGTGACGAGGTTCACCTTAATCGACGCTTAACGGACTGGATGAAACGCCAGGCGCGAGAAATTTTGATCGAACGCGTTGATCATTATTGCGCACGCCTCGATAAAAAGCGCGGCGCCATTTGCATTCGCGATACCCGCACGCGCTGGGGCTCATGCTCATCGGACGGCGCTTTGTCTTTTTCCTGGCGTTTGATTATGGCGCCGCCCGAGATACTCGACTACGTCGCCGCTCATGAATGCGTGCACCTCATGCATATGAATCACTCACCAGCTTTCTGGCGCCAACTTGCCGCCCTCGGCATCAATTCCCGCGCGGCCGCTAATTGGTTCAATGATAAAGGCGCTGCGCTCTTTTCCTATGGCGTTAAAGCAACACCGAATGGCTCAGCCCTCGGCGCTTAAAAGATCTGCAATCAGATCATCCGCTATTACTGGTATCTCTGGAGCGATTTCCGGAGTGGTTTCTTGGACAATTTCCGGTGCGATCAATGGTGCAACCATCGGCGACACATATCTTGGCGGCAGGGTGCGCGCCATAATTTCACGCCAGATAACCGCTGGCGCGCGACCGCCTGTAACACCCTCCATGGGTGCATTATCGTCACGGCCGACCCAAACGACACAAACCAGACCACCGGCATGGCCGGCAAACCACCCATCTCTGCTATCTTGCGACGTGCCGGTTTTTCCCGCAACCTCATAGCCCGCAACCGCAGCCGCGCGACCCGTCCCCCAGGCAACCACATTGCGCATCATGGCATTGACCTCATTGATCGCATCCAGGGACGCCGCCTGTTCAAACACCGGGCCGCCGCGGCTAAAAATAATATCGCCGTCTGTCGTGGCGATCTCATCAATCACATGCGTTTCAACGCGAAACCCGCCATTGGCAAACGGCGCATAGACACCGGCAAGTTCCAGCGGCGAGATTGCATCCACCCCAAGCGCCAGAGCCGGACCCGGATTAAGCTTTCCGGACCACCCCATCTCTCGCGCGACACGGCGAACAGCAGTGCGCCCAACACTCTCCTGAACACGCACAGTCGCCCCGTTGAGGGAGCGCACCAGAGCCTGGCTCAGCGATACTTCGCCATAATATTTGCCGCCATAATTATCCGGCGACCAATTGCCGATACTGACAGGGGCATCGAGCACTATATCATTACGGTCATAACCATTTTCCATTGCGGCAAGAAATACAAAAGGCTTGAACGCAGAACCGGGCTGGCGCTTGGCTTGAACCGCGCGATTAAACTGGCTTGTCCGATAGTCGCGCCCACCGATCATCGCTAATACAGCACCCTCGGCGTTAACGATCACAGCGGCAGTTTGCGTTTCGGACAAATTATCACGCGCCATCGCCAAACCGGCAACGAGGCCTAATTCCGCCGCCGCCTGCACCGATGGATCGAATGTGGTTCGAACAACAAGGTCAGCGTCAATTTCACCCGACAGCATGCGGAGTTGTTTCAATGCATAGTCGATAAAATAGGGCGCTGCAGAAAACCGCGACGAGGATAACAGGATCGGCTCTTCAACGATGACAGCGGCTTCAGCCGGGTCAAGAAAACCTGCTGACACCATTTGATCAATGACCAGACGCCCGCGACGACCCGCGTCCTTTGGGTTGCTGGTGGGGGCAAGGCGAGAAGGCGCCTTTAACAACCCAGCCAGCACCGCCGCTTCGCCAATTTTCAAATCCCGCGCTGATTTCCCAAAATACCGGTAACTCGCCGCATCAATCCCATAAGCGCCGGCGCCAAAATATACGCGATTGAGATAGAGGGTTAGGATTTCTTCCTTGGTAAATTTCTGTTCAAGCCATAATGCCAGCAGAAGTTCTTGCGCCTTACGTTTCAAGGTACGATCAGAGTTTAAGAAAACATTCTTCGCCAGTTGCTGAGTTATTGTGGAACCGCCTTGAACAACACCGCCGTTTTTTACGTTAACAATTAATGCGCGGACAACCGAAACGGGGTTCATCCCAAAATGATGATAAAAGTTGCGATCCTCCACCGCGAGGATGGCTTCAGGAACAAACGATGGCAGCTCAGCAAGACGCACTGGCGCTCCAGCGCTCTCACCTTGTATACGCATGGGTGAGCCATCAACTGCGAGCAACGTTATTTTTGGCGCAGCATTGTAATGCCAAAGCTGATTAGTGTCGGGCAGATCCCGTGCGAAATAAGCAAATAAAGCCGCCAGACCTAACAGCACAATAAGACAAAACACGCCCGCGTCAGCGATCAGCTGGAAATACCCATAACTGACAACCCCAGCCCGTTGTCCTCGGGATCTTTGGTTCCGCTCCAGTCTTTTGCGCTTTTTCACCATACGCCCATGCATCGAAGGGCTTGGTTAACGGCAGGTAAACGAGCAGGGATTTCAGCATTCCCAGCCCCAATGACACAGCAATCCCGTTTCTCTTGTATTCAAACGCGTTCAACCAGCCTAACATCCATGGTTCTCACTCTAACCGGAGCAAAGAACGACTTTAAGGGGCATTTCTTCATGACGACCGAAACGATGCTGAATTGCGCGCCAGTGGATGAAAAATTGGCGGCTATTGTGAAAGCCGCCCGAAAAAACTTTTTGGCGCGCGGCTTTGACGCTGCCAGCATGGATCAAATTGCCCTTACCGCCGGCGTATCAAAACGCACTGTCTATAATCGCTTTCGCTCAAAAGAAGAGCTGTTCGGCGCCGCAATTGAGGAAACCTGCCGAGAGCTGGTTCCCGTCAATCTATCTGAAATCGAAGACAGCCTGCCCCCGCAAGAATTGATCCAGCAACTTGGCCGACAATTTCTAGAGGGAATGTTGCAGCCTGAGGCGCTTGCGTTGCGCAGGATCGCCACATTCGAGGCCGGGCGTTCCCCCGAAATCGGGCAAACTTATCTGGAACACGGACCACGATGGATGGTCAATCAGTGCACGCCAATATTAGAGCGCCTCGCCGCCAAAGGCGCCCTTAAGCTGGAAAACCCGCGCGCGGCGCTCTGGCAATTGGGCGCACTCATTACAGAGCCGCTATTTAGCCACGTGCTTCTTGGGGCGGCGCCAAAAGATATGGGTGCTGCAATCAACGATCAGGTCAATAGCGGCGCCATCGCCTTCATGAAGCTTTATAGCGCTTGAGAGAAACGGGCGATACCAACTATTAGCAAGATGATCTAAATGCTGCCGCCCATAAAAAAACCGGCGCAGCATTGCTGCGCCGGTTTAAAAGTTAGCCTTGGTTCATCTAGTAGAATGAGATCGTTACGTCTGTACGACGGTTCAACGGCTCACGCGTGCCATCTGGCGTTTGCGTCGCAAGATTTGACTCACCAAACGCATCCATACGGATACGGTCAGCTGAAACGCCATTGGCGACCAGTGCATCATGGACAACACGGGCACGACGTTCAGAGAGCACCTGATTGTAAGCAGAAGAACCGGACGTATCCGTGTTTCCTGAAACCACTACGTTCTCAATATCATTTTCGAGCGCACGCGCTGCTGCTTCCCGGACGAGTGCAGAGGCCTGAGATGTCAGCGTCGCTTTATCATAATCAAAATAAACCGTGAGGTTCACTGGATCGAGATCCACATCAGCATCTTCAACCAGCTGCGGTGGGCATGCTGATGACATCGGAACGCTAGAACCATCCCAGCAATCTTTATATTGAACGGCTGTTACTGGAGCGCCGAAGCTCACCCGAAGACCTGCCATCAGATTATGCGAGCTATACGCCGCATCAATCGCCGCAGGAGCGCCGTTCAATGTACCAACGAAATTAAGTTTCTTCGTGGCGAAATACCGATACGAAAGATCCAACGAGACATTTTCTGCAAGCTGAAACGCCAGACCTGCAATGCCTTGATAAGCAAAGCCGGTTTTTGAATCGCCATAGGCAATCGTCAGGGGCGATACAGGTGCGCCAGCGGGATTAGTACCTGAAATCGTAGGATTGACATTTGCAAACCCGACGCCGCCGCCAAAAAATGGCGTGATCGCATCGTCACCTGAAAAGTAATCAAGGTCGTAAATGAAATTCAGCATGATTGACCGAGCGGTGGTGTCGCCGGAGATCGTACCTTCTGGCCAGCCGCTAAATCCTAAAGGATCGGGTGCAATGTGACGAATGTCATTTGCACGATAGGCAAATTCCAGCTCAGTGCGCAGGCTGTTGCCCCAATCATAGCCAATGGCCGAGTAAA
>JAADIH010000164.1 GCA_013151435.1 Alphaproteobacteria bacterium | reverse complement strand
ATGCCGGGACCTGTTGCAAACGGCACCAATCGCATTGGGATTATTGCGCAAAATATTTTCGCGGTTTGGGGATTTTTCCGCAAAGGCTTTTCTGATTTTCGCTTGAGCGCATCGCTTGCGGTCTGCGCGTCCGTGGGGGCATTCTTTGGCGCCAATCTTGGTGTTAAGCTTGAAGGTGTATGGTTTGAGCGCACGCTTGCCTTCATTATGTTTGCAATTCTCGCCATCATGCTGACGGGCGTTGGGCAAAAACCAGCAGCAGAGGACGGTAAGCCGCGCAATCTTATCCTCGGGCATATACTGTTCATTGGCGCCGGGTTCTGGGGCGGCTTTATCCAGATTGGGGTCGGGCTGATCCAACTGCCAATATTGAACCGGGTTATGGGGCTCGATCTGGTGCGCGCGAACATGCACAAGGTGTTTGTTGCGTTGGTTTTCTCTATCGTATCGCTTGGGGTTTATGCGGCGAATGTGAAAATTGAATGGGCGCTGGGGCTGGCCCTGGCCGCTGGATATGCCATTGGCGGCTGGCTCGGGGCGAACGCAGCCGTCGCCAAAGGCGAGGCGTTGATCAAACGTGTATTCTATGTGGCGCTCGTCGCGATGGCGGTTAAGCTATTGTTTTTCTGAGATAAGTTTTCCAGAGGCGTTGTGACGCCGTTTTCCGAGATGGACAGCTTGCGAGCGCGGGCCCATGGAAAGCGCAACAATTAATGGGTGCTAGATCAGCCCCGCCGCTTACATCATATGAGGCCATATCTAATGCAAATCCATGACGTTCACGCCCATCGCTCCAAGGACAATTTGAAACGCGAAGACCAGCTCGCCTGGAAGATCGCTGAAGTCGCAACTGATGCGGTGGAGGTTGATGCGGAAGCGACCGATATGATCATTAATCGGATCATCGATAACGCCTCCGTGGCGATTGCATCGCTCAATCGTGGGCCGATTAAATCAGCGCGAGCCATGGCCAATGCGCATATGCGCGCGGGCGGCGCGACATTGTTTGGCCTCCCGGCGAGCCACACGGTCTGTGCTGAATGGGCGGCCTGGGCGAACGGTACGGCGGTACGCGAGCTTGATTTCCATGACACGTTCCTCGCGGCGGATTATTCGCATCCCGGCGATAATATTCCGCCTGTGCTTGGGGTCGCGCAACAATGCGGGAAAGACGGACGTGATCTGGTGCGCGGTATTGCGACGGGTTATGAAATTCAGGTCAATCTGGTGAAATCAATTTGCCTCCATGAACACAAGATCGATCACATCGCGCATATCGGACCATCGGCAAGTGCGGCGGTGGGGACACTGCTTGGTCTTGATACGGAGGTTGTTTATCAATCCGTGCAGCAGGGTCTTCATACCACGGTGACGACGCGCCAATCGCGCAAAGGGGAAATCTCTTCTTGGAAAGCTTTTGCCCCGGCTTTTGCGGGTAAGCTGGCTATTGAAGCTGTTGACCGCTGTATGCGCGGCGAAGGGGCTCCGAGCCCGATCTATGAGGGCGAAGATTCCGTGATCTCTTATGTTCTTGACGGACGCACGGCGCGCGATCGTGGCGAGAGTCCCTATGAGCCGACCTATCATGTGCCGATGCCGGGTAAGGGCGAGGCCAAACGCGCGATATTGGAGACATACACCAAAGAACATTCCGCGGAATATCAATCCCAGGCGCTGATTGATCTGGCGTTCCGCATGGGCAAAGAAATTGGCGACTTTGATAAGGTAAAATCGATTGTTCTTCATACCTCGCACCATACCCATTACGTAATCGGGACTGGCGCCGGCGATCCACAAAAGATGGACCCGAATTCGAGCCGTGAAACGCTTGATCATTCGATTATGTATATTTTCGCCGTGGCGCTGCAAGATGGCGAATGGCATCACGAAAAATCCTACGCGCCCGAACGCGCGCAACGCGCCGACACCGTGCGCTTGTGGCACAAGGTTTCTACGGTCGAAGATCCGGAATGGACACGTCGCTATCACAGTCGTGACCCGAACGAGAAAGCCTTTGGCGCGCGGGTTGTCGTGACCATGGAAGACGGCAAAGTGATCGAAGACGAGCTTGGTATTGCCAATGCGCACCCGTTTGGCGCGCGGCCATTTGCGCGTCCTGAATATATCAAAAAATTCAAGACGCTGACGGATCATATTCTGGAAGCTTCCGAATCCGCACGCTTTCTTGATCTGGTGCAGAAATTGCCAAATTTGACGGCTGAGCAAGTGCGGTTGCTGAATCCAGTAGCCCCTGAGGGTTATTTGATAGAGAATGGGCTGAAGGGGATATTTTAGGAGTGCCAACCGGCCACATAAACCACCCTCATCCTGAGGTGCTTTCACGATGTGAAAGCCTCGAAGGGTGTGTAACGGGTTCTGAGCGAGCGGCACATCCTTCGAGGCAATTGCGTTGCAATGGCACCTCAGGATGAGGGCCAAAATATATGGCTAACATTATCCGCAGGTTCTTTGTCACAGCGTTGGTGGGGTTCGTATTTCTGGTCGTTTTTATTCTGTTTATTGAAACTACAATACTAATCCCTGACCAGCATCAGGAAACGGCCTACTTTGTATTCTTGACGCCATGGCTAGTTTGGGGTTTTTTCTATTTTACCGTCCCGCTTTTCGTCTATTTTGTCCGTCAGATTAGGAATGGTTTGTAATGCTTGTCGCTGAGAATACTAAAGCTTCCATCACCCGCTGGCATTCCATGGTCGCAGCGCGTGACTTTTCGGAATTACCAGCCATTATTCATCCGGATGCGGTGTTTCGCTCGCCCGTAGCGCACACGCCCTATAAGGGCCGCGATGCGCTTGTGTTGGCGCTGTCCACGGTGATCAAGATTTTTGAAGACTTCACCTACACGCGCGAATTCGCAACGCAAGAAGGCAAAGACGTTGTGTTGGAATTCAGTGCGAGCGTTGGCGGCAAGCAATTAAAGGGCGCTGACTTTATCAAGTTTGATGATGATGGGTTGATCGTTGAATTCGAAGTGATGATTCGCCCGGTCAGCGGCCTCATGGCGCTGGGTGAAGAAATGGGCAAACGCATTGGCTCGAAATTGGCTGAGTTCAAATAGATGAAGGGCGTGCTCTCATCTCTTTCTGAACAGCGCGTGCGGACCAGTTTCGCGCGTCAGGGCTTTATGAAAAAGCTTGGTGTTGAATTGCGCGACCTTGGGTTTGGGACTTGCGCGCTGGCGGTTGGCTTTGACGAGACGATGACCCAGCAACATGGATTTTTCCATGCGGGCGTTACCGCGACGCTCGCCGATAATGCCGCCGGTTACGCCGCCTATAGTGTGATGCCCGAAGACAGCACGGTGCTGACCACAGAATTCAAATTGAACCTATTGGCGCCAGCACGCGGCGACGAATTGATTGCTCGCGCGGAAGTGATCAAGCCCGGACGCACATTGGTGGTGGTGCGGGCGGATGTTTATGGTTGTAAGGACGGGGTTGAGACCCATGTAGCAACCATGCTGGCGACGGCGATGTGTCTGGCGGGTAAAGCCGACAGTTCAGAAATTAATGATCCTTCGCGACGGCCCCCTCATCCTGAGGCGCGCGTGAAACGCGCCTCGAAGGGCGGGCCTCCTCAGGATGAAGAAGCTGCAAGTTGAGGAAGCTATTGAGTTGCCACATAATCATTCTTTATCCTGAGGAGCGGCAAAGCCGCGTCACGAAGGATTAGACCCACATACAACAATAGAGGAATACATGCTCTTCACGACAAAATCAGCCGCCCAAAAACGTGCGCACTTTCGCAAAGGCCTCGCCTCGGGGAAATTGCTGCAATATCCTGGCGCCTTTAACCCGCTCTGTGCACAGATGATCGAACAAAAAGGTTTTGACGGAGTTTATATATCAGGCGCAGTGATGGCGGCTGACCTTTGCCTTCCCGATATCGGCATTGCGACCATGACGGAATTTGTAGAGCGCGGCCGCCAGGTCGCGCGGGTGACGGATCTGCCTGCCTTTATTGATATTGATACCGGCTTTGGTGAGCCCATGGCGGCGGCGCGCACCGTAATGATGATGGAAGATGCGGGACTTGCCGGGTGTCACATCGAAGATCAGGTGATGCCGAAACGCTGCGGCCATCTTGATGGCAAAGAAATCGTCCCGACGGAGATCATGGTTCAGCGCGTCAAAGCTGCGGTGGAAGCCAAACGCGATCCGAATTTCGTGCTGATTGCGCGTTCCGATGCCCGTGCGGTTGAAGGGTTAGATGCTTCAATCGATCGCATGAAGGCTTATGTGGATGCGGGCGCTGATATGATTTTTCCAGAAGCGATGAAATCCGAACAGGAATTTGAGGCGGTCAGGAAAGCGCTTGATGTGCCGATCCTTGCCAATATGACAGAATTTGGAAAAAGCCGTCTACTGAATAAAAAGGAACTGGAAAATCTCGGCTTCAACGTCGTGATCTATCCGGTTACAACATTACGCCTTGCCATGGGCGCCTGTGATCGCGGGCTAGATGCAATCTTGCGGGACGGTGACCAGAACGGTATCCTCGACCAGATGCAACATCGCCGGGATCTCTATGATCTGT
>JAADIH010000230.1 GCA_013151435.1 Alphaproteobacteria bacterium | reverse complement strand
CGGATTTTAAAGGCAGCATAGAGATGCTTGACGCTAGACTTGATGATCGGCGCCGCATCAGCACCCTCACTGATGGCCTGTGCATCTTCATAAGAAAGCTTGGCGTGAGAGCACATCATGGCGCGCAGAAACTTATGGCGCTTTTTAACCCCACCCGCATCAAGGATCATCTCGACCGCAAGGCAAGGGCGGTCTTCACCTTCTCGCAGTGAACAGAGGTCATTCGACAGGCGTTCGGGCAACATCGGTACGACCTGATCGGGTAAATAGGTGGAGGTGCCACGCTTGAGCGCCTCAACATCAAGCTCGCTGTCTGGTGTTACATAGAAACTCACATCTGCAATTGCGACAATGATGCGATAGCCGCCGGGATTATCCGTATCAGGATCGGGTTCGGCAAAAACTGCGTCATCATGGTCTTTGGCGTCCGCCGGATCAATTGTGAACAAGGGTGTGTCACGAAGATCAGTTCGGTTCCCTAAGCTCGCATGCTTTGCCTTGTTGGCTTCAGTGATGACAGTAGCGGGGAAAGTTGTCGGGATGTTGTGATTTGCGAGCGCGATAGTGGAGAAGGCGTGTTTGTCATCGATATGGCCGGCAATGCTGCGCACGCGTGCTTTCTTGGGGCCGTAACCGCGTGCATTTTTTGTCTCGAGCCAGACGAGATCGCCATCCCTCGCTCCGCCCTCATCGCCAGGGTCGATAGTGAATTTGTCCCGTGCGCGGCGCTCTACCGGGTCGGCGCTGGCTCCGCGCTTGGTTTTCTTGAAGACCGCAAGAAAATGATGCGCTCCCTTACCGATGGACTTGATGATTTGTGCTTCATAGCCGCTGTCGCCTGCTGGTTTAAGGCGCGCGAGGAGACGGTCGCCAACACCGGGTGGCGGCCTCAACCTCGCGGCGTCCCGGGCGGAAAGGCGGATCATTGGCGGCTCGTCTGTACCGCGCCAGTTCACCGGCATGCACAAAAGATCGCCGTCGTCGTCGACGGACATAATATCGATGGGCGCCACAGGAGGCATCGCGTCGCTGCGTTCGATGCGTTTGCCGCCTTTTAGGTTGATTGACCCTTCCGCATCCATCTCTTTTAGAAGTCCGCGCAATTCTGCGCGCGCCGCGCCTTTTATGTTAAATGCGCGGGCGATGTCGCGGCGCACCGCGTACCCATCACCATCTTTTAGATAATCAAGGATTTCCTGTTTCGTCGGCATTGAACTTGCCACAGGTTTTTGTGCTTTGGCCACATTGATACTCTTTTTGCGCATGCCGGATGGCTGCGGAGCTTCCTGTATCATGGTTTTATGGCAAGAGCGAATTTACGGTTATTCACCTACCGTCAAGGGGTTTCTCGCGCGCCCGCGCACCAGAATTTCGTAATGCAGAATCACGCCTGTTGCATTTCCTGTCTTTCCAGTGCGCCCGATGATATCGCCCTGACGCACCTTGTGACCGACATGCAGCTTTGACGCATAGGATGACAAATGACCATAGCGGGTTTGGACACGGTTATTATGGCGGATCAAAAACATCTTGCCGTAGCCGTTGACTGTGCGCATCTCTTCAATCACGCCATCGCCAGCGGCATAGACTGCGCGAGGGCGCTTGGTGGAGTAATCGACGCCTGCATGGGTTCCAGGGCGGTTATGGCGCGGGCCGAACCCTGATGAAAGACATGCCCCTTGAACTGGTGCGCGTGCTAGCGTCACCCCTGAGACGCGCGTCAAAGAACTAAACCCTAATATATGTTTTTTCTTATTTGCTGCTGGTGCATTGTCTATATGACCGCCGCTGCACAGGTGCAGGGTTGCCGAAAAAACCCTGGATGGCGGCGTTGAGGTTGGCGCCGTTGCACATGCGGTAAGGCCAGCAGTTCCGATGGCGAAAATTACTAAACGCCAGGGGGGCAAACGAAAAGAACGCATAACTATACTCACTCAGCTACCAGCCCAGTTGACCATAGTGTGGTGGCAATAAGGCATAGTAAAGGCGGTGCTAGGTTTTGTAGCTACTCGTAGCGGCAATTATTACGCACAAATCATTCACAGATGCGCGAGCGAGTAAATATATGAGCTACGCCGTCGCTTTTTTCTTCACAGCCTTTTTCTTAACCGTTTTTTTCTTTGTGGCAGTTTTCTTGGCCGCGGTTTTTTTCTTCACAGCTTTCTTTTTCGTCGCCTTCTTTTTTCTAGGTGGGCGTTTTTCTTTTGCGACAATAAGCTCTAGTGCGCGCTCAAGGGTGAGGGACTCTGGATCGGTTCCTCGGGGAAGTGTCGCGTTAGTTTTTTGGTGTTTCACATAGGGGCCAAAACGACCGTCCATGACGTTCACGGGATCACCAGTGTCTGGGTGGTTTCCGAGTTCTTTTAGCGCTTTGGCGGCTTTTCGCCCACGCGGGTTGGCTATCTTTTCTGCGATCAGCGTCACTGCACGATTGAGCCCAACTTCAAACACCTCATCGATGCTTTCGAGATTAGCGTAAGTTTTACCGTGCTTCACATAGGGACCATAGCGCCCAAGGGCCGCCTCGATCATCACGCCGTCTTCGGGGTGCGTGCCGACTTCGCGGGGCAGTGACAACAGCATCAGTGCTTTTTCGAGATCGACGTCTTCAACTTTCCAGGTCTTGGGAAGGCTTGAACGTTTGGGCTTTTCTTTCGAATCTTTTTCTTGTTCGCCGAGCTGGATATAGGGTCCAAAGCGTCCAACCTTAAGCCAGACATCCATTCCCGTTTTAGGGTCGGGACCAAGAACTTTGTCGTTCGATTCTGGCGGTTCCTGACCATCGATAAGCGCCGTCAACTGGCGCGTATGTTTGCAATCTGGGTAGTTTGAACAGCCGATAAAGGCGCCAAAACGCCCGGTTTTAAGGGACAAACGGCCGTCACAGGATGGGCATGCGCGCGGGTCAGACCCGTCTTCCTTTTTCGGAAAGATCAGTGGTCCGAGAGATTCATTTAACGCATCAAGAACTTCGGTGATCCGCAATTCGCCAGTGTCTTCGATGGCGGCGTGGAACTCTGTCCAGAAATTGCGTAAGAAAACTTTCCAGTCGGCTTTCCCGGCAGAGATCTCATCAAGGGTTTCTTCAAGGTCAGCGGTAAAATCATATTCCACATATTTCTTGAAGTAATTTTCAAGAAACGCTGTGACAATCCGGCCTTTGGAGTTCGGAATGAAACGGTTTTTCTCCATCTCGGCATAACCGCGATCGCGTAACGTGGTAAGGATCGAAGCATAGGTCGATGGCCGTCCAATGCCGAGTTCTTCCAGGCGCTTCACCAGACTGGCTTCGGAATATCGTGGCGGCGGCTGGGTGAAATGCTGGTTAGCCGTAACCTCGGCGATAGTCGTTGTTTCGCCTACAGAGACTTTCGGCAAGATACCGCCGCCGTCTTCTTTTTCGGCATCGTCTTTGCCCTCTTCATAGAGCGCGAGAAACCCATCAAAGAGAATGACAGAACCATTTGCGCGCAAGCCGGTTTTTTTGTCAGCAGAGAGTAGGTCAATTGTGGTGTTCTCTAAGCGCGCCGATTCCATCTGGCTGGCGATAGCGCGTTTCCAGATCAGCTCGTAGAGTTTGAACTGGTCAGAATCGAGGCTGCGCACTTTGTCCGGAGATCTGGAAAACGACGTTGGGCGAATGGCTTCGTGTGCTTCCTGGGCGTTTTTGACTTTGCTCTTATAGATACGCTGAGAGGATGGCACATACTTGTCACCGAACTGCTGGCCGATACTCTTGCGGGCGTCAGAGATGGCTTCGGGCGCCATATCGATGCCATCGGTCCGCATGTAGGTAATAAGACCGGTTGTCTCGCCGCCGATGTCCATACCTTCATATAGGCCTTGGGCCGTACGCATTGTGCGCTGCGCATTAAAGCCAAGCTTACGTGCGGCTTCCTGTTGCAAGGTTGAGGTGGTGAAGGGCGGTGGAGGATTGCGTTTTCCGGGCTTTGCTTCAACCGCGCTGACAGTGAAGGATGCACTTTCAACGGCGCGTTTTGCACCCATCGCGGAGGCTTCATCGCCAAGCGTAAACTTTTGTACCTTTTCGCCTTCATGAAGCACGAGGCGCGACTCGAAGGGAATGGATTGTCCAGCGATGGCCCGGCCTTTTACCGACCAATATTCCTGGGCGATAAAGGTTTCGATTTCCAACTCGCGGACGCAGATTATTCTCAACGCTACAGATTGCACGCGCCCCGCAGAAGGCGAGCCGGGAAGCTTGCGCCACAAGACTGGCGACAGAGTGAACCCCACAAGGTAGTCGAGGGCGCGTCGGGCGAGATATGCATCCACAAGATCACTATCAATCTCGCGTGGGTGCGCCATAGCCTCTTGCACGGCAGATTTGGTGATGGCGTTAAAAGCAACGCGATCGATGCGCACGCCCTTCAATACTTTTTTATCGGTGAGGGTTTCCAGCAAGTGCCAGGAAATCGCCTCGCCTTCGCGATCCGGGTCAGTGGCGAGTATTAATCGATCCGCGCCTTTTACCATTTTGGCGATATATCATTGATGCGCTTTTTAGAGCTGGCGTCGAGCTCCCAGACCATTTCAAAATCCTGATCCGGTTTGACCGACCCATCTTTCGAGGGCAGGTCGCGAATATGACCATAGGAGGCCACAACCTTGAAACCGGAACCTAGATACTTATTGATGGTTTTCGCCTTTGACGGCGACTCAACAATGACGACTTGCATAGGCTGAACTATCCCTGAAGGAATGGATTGTGAGGGCAATAGGGGCGGTCTAATGCGTCGGGCCCGCCCGCGCTGTCAACCATGAGGCGCTGGACTATTGTATTTCTTGACCAATTTGCCACTGGAAATACTACCATAAGTAGTTATAATGCATATATACACGCAAGATGCGCCCGACTAGGAGGGCTGAAAAATGTCTCAAAATCAGGTAGTTGTAGGAAAATTCACAAGATATGGAGCGACCACGCCAGCGCAAACAGCGGCTTATATCGCTGATTTATTATGTGAAATGGAACTGATCGCCAGGCGAGATGGTGTTGAGGAGCTGGAGGTGTTTTTGCGAGATGCCAGGGAAGCAGCGCAAAAACTGGCGGGTCAGCGATAGGCTTAGAGCGTTTCCTTCCGGAAACGCGCAAGTAAGAATCTAGAGCAAATCATAGATTCAAATGAACTTGGATTTTCTCTAGTCTGGCGCAGCAAGCGAGAAACGTCCGCCATCATGTTCCGACGCTTCGCCGGTTAAGACGAGGTCCAGAAGCGCATCGGCAATTAATCCCGGCGACGCATCGACTTCTCTCAAGAGCTCGTCGCGGTGTTGCGGTGTGAAGCTTAGTAGCTCTAATATTTGCTGGCGAATGCTGGCCGTGGTCGCGGCATCGGGTTCCAGATCACTTGCAGATTCAGCCCATTCAAAGAGGTCGTGCTTGCCGTCTCTAACCCCGTGATTTTGCGCAGCGAGTACGCCAAGGATGTCTTCTGCAGTTTCCACAAGAGTTGCCCCATCGCGAATGAGGCGGTTGGCGCCCTGACAGCGCGGATCAAGGGGGGAGCCGGGGACGGCGAAAACCTCGCGTCCCTGTTCTAGGGCGAAGCGTGCAGTGATCAATGTGCCTGACTTGGCGGCGGCCTCAACTACGACCACCCCTCGGGACAGGCCGGAGATCAGTCGGTTGCGCTTTGGAAAATCCCGTGCCGTTGGCTTCCAGCCCATGGGGCATTCAGAAAGCAGTGCACCCTCGCGAGCAATTCGCGCGGTGAGGTCTTCATGTTCGGGCGGGTAGATGACATCGACGCCGCCGGCGACAACCGCGATGGCGCCAGTCGCAAGGGATGCCTCATGGGCGGCGCCGTCTATCCCCCGCGCCAGACCAGAGATCACGCTAACCCCAGCAGCGCCAAGATCAGCGGCAAGCATACGGGCAATT
This sequence comes from Alphaproteobacteria bacterium, assembly GCA_013151435.1. GTDB lineage: Bacteria > Pseudomonadota > Alphaproteobacteria > Caulobacterales > Parvularculaceae > Hyphococcus. Next base: position 2,627 of record JAADIH010000230.1, on the reverse strand, counting down.
TTTCGCCCGACACCAGATGCGTTACGCGCGCCGACAATAGCAATGGCGGGTTTTTCAAACAGGGATGAATGACCGCGCAAATAGATCACTGGCGGGTGATCCGGGATGGCGGCGAGCGCTTCAGGGTAATCTGGTTCGCATGCGGTGATGATCCTGGCGCCCTGTCGGTCAGCCAACAGGATTTCGCGCTCAGCGATGCTGCGGTCGGGAGCCTTTAACGGGATTTTACGCCCGGCTTTTCGCGATAAATCCGGCAGCGCTTTCAAAGCTTCACTTGCAGATCCATAATTTGTGATCAGGCGATGAAAGGTAATCGGACCAATCATCGGTGTTCGGATGAGTTGGAGCCAGTCGAGGCGCTCTTGTTCGCTAAGCTTGTGACGCATCGGCATTTTCTTTTTTACCGATCTTTGGCCCAATTTTTGGTTCATCACCCTGGATCAAGCGGATGATATTTGTTTGGTGCCTCACGAAAATAAGCACTGCCATAAAAAGCGCTGCAAGTGCAAAAGCGGGTTTGCCCATTGAAAACAAAACGAACGGTGTTGCAGCGGCGGCGAGTAATGCGGACAGAGACGAGTATTTCGTAAGTTTAGCACTCGCCAGCCAGATGGCCCCGGCAAAAATACCCGCCGGGAAATAGAGCGCGAAGAGCGTGCCCATAAAAGTGGCGACGCCTTTGCCGCCTTTGAACTTTAACCAGACGGGGAAGCAATGGCCGAGAAATGCAGCGGCGCCAGCAATTTCCGGACGCCACCCAAAAAGGAGGGCGATGAATACGGCGATAGCGCCTTTGCCTCCGTCAAGGAGAACTGTCGCTAGCGCCAGATCCTTGCGGCCCGTGCGCAAGACATTGGTTGCGCCGATATTACCGGAACCGATATCGCGAATATCGCCCAGGCCAGCAAGCTTAGTGATGACCAGTCCAAACGGGATAGAGCCAAGGAGATATCCGAGAAGGGCGGTCAGGGCGATTGTCATTACTTGTTTCCCACGACGCCAAACTCAATCATGCTTTCCGCCATGGATATGCTCATTTCTTTGAGTGATCGCGGTTTCCAGTTGAGTACGGATTTGATCTGAGCATTATTATAATCACGGCGCTTGCCGAGGCTCGGAATGATCTGTTTTAAAACTGGATTGAAATGCTGCATGATCCGCGGAACCCAGTTTGGAAGCTCACTCGTTGGGATTTTGTATCCACGTTCGCGAAAATTCTCATCGAGGATTTTTGCAATTTCTACCATCCATGAAAATTCAATGGCGCAGACAAAGCGTTTTCCCGCCGCAGCCGGTATGGTCATGGCGGAGAGATGGGCGCTCGCAACATCCCGAACATCGACACAGGAAAACCCAATGCGCGGGCAAGCCGGCATCGCGCGCACCATCAATTGGCGTACAAGTTCACCCGACGTACCGCTATCTGCATTAAGGATGGGTCCGAGAATGGCGCCCGGATTGATGACCGCCAATTCCATCCCTGCGCCATCGGATTTTATGAAATCCCATGCGGCGCGCTCAGCGATGGTTTTTGATTTCTCATAGGCGCCGATTGCCGGGCTGTTGACGATCGACCAGTCATCTTCGTTGAATATGCGCGCAGCGTCACGGCTATGTCCGGCAGAGACAGCTGCGACAGAGGACGTCATGACGGTGCGTTTTACATTCGCTTTGGCCGCTGCGCGCAGGACCCGAAGAGCGCCATCACGAGCCGGAATGATCAGATCATCTTCATGTTTGGGCGTGCCAATGATGAAAGGTGAGGCAACATGAAGAACATAATCACATCCAGTAATCGCTTCGCTCCAGCCGTCATCGCTTGTCAGGTCGCATTGATGTAGTGACAGCCGCTCGTTTGCATCCACATGACGTGCGACGCTATCGCGGACTTCCACCTCGCGCCCGGGAGAGCGTAAAGTTCCGCGCACAATATGGCCAGCTTGCAGGAGTTGGATAACGGTATGTAGCCCAACAAAACCAGTAGCGCCGCTAACAAGGACTGTGTGTGAGGTCATATTCTATTCCTTATTTATTGGAGGTAACGAACGCATCAAGTACGGCCATACGCGCTGCGACACCGTAGAACACCTGACGCAATATCAAAGAGCGATCCGGATCATCGGCGAGGGCTCCCTCAATCTCAACGCCCCGGTTCATGGGGCCTGGGTGCATCACTTTCGCGTCCGGTTTGGCGAGCCTCATAGTTTCATGTGTCAGCCCAAATTCTTCAAAATATCCGCGCGCGGCATCCTCGGCGTCATCGCCCATACGTTCGAACTGCATGCGTAATCCCATAACAATATCCGCATTTGCAAGTCCTGAGGCGAGTGTGTTCATTCGATCTATGTTCTTATATTGATCAGTATCCGGCATAAGGTGTGCCGGACCTACAAAGCGGACGATTGCGCCGAGCCGCGTAAATAATCTGGCGTCTGATCCTGCGACACGTGAATGGCGCACATCCCCGCATATGGCGATGGTAATGCCTTCAATCTCGCCAAATGCTGAACGGATAGTTGCTGCATCAAGCAGGGCTTGGGTTGGATGCTCAAGCTCTCCGGCGCCGCCATTGATGATCACGCAATCAAGGGTTTTAGCGAGTGTCTTGTGCAGGCCTTCTTCTTTGG
>JAADIH010000111.1 GCA_013151435.1 Alphaproteobacteria bacterium | reverse complement strand
ATCCATCAATCATCAGCTATCGCACGCTCGTGGATTATTTTTTCCGCCATGTGGACCCGCTAGATGATGGCGGTCAGTTCTGTGATCGCGGGCATGCGTACACAACCGCTATTTTTGTTGACGGAGAAAGACAACAATCTGATGCAGAAGGCGCCAAAGCCGATGCAGAAACTGTGCTTGGTGAGACAGTAGTCACGCCAATCCGTGATCTTGATCAATTCTGGATCGCAGAAGGCTATCACCAGGACTATTACAAGAAAAACCCACTACGGTATAAATTCTATCGTACCAGCTGCGGTCGCGATAGACGCGTAAAACGGGTTTGGAAAAAATAAAAACACCGCAGGTTTTAAGCTGCGGTGTTTTCGTTCGCATTCGGCGTTAAAGCTCTTTAGGCTGACGATCTATTCGTCGCCCTCTCCTGGAACCGGAAAGCCACGGTCGCGCATCAACGCTTCGATTTTGGCGTCACGCCCGCGGAACATCCGATAGGCTTCGGCCGGATCAAGCGAATTACGCGGCGCAAAGAGATACTTTACAAGGCGCTCTGAGACATCCTTATCGTAAAACCCGCCCGGCGCTTCGGCGAAAGCCTCTGCAGCATCCGCAGTGAGAACATCCGCCCACATATAACCATAATAGCCTGCGGAATATCCCTCACCTGAGAAAATATGCCCAAATTGCGGAGAGCGGTGACGCATCACAATTTCATCTGGCATACCAAGCTTTGCAAGCTCGGCGCGCTCAAACGCATCAGGATCAATCCCGGTTGGATCAACCGAGTGGTAGCGCATGTCCATCAATGCCGAGGCGAGATATTCTGTCGTCGAGAAACCCTGATTGAAGGTCGCCGCTGCTTTGATCTTGGCGACTAATTCAGCGGGAATAGGCTCACCCGTTTCATGATGCACCAGGTAGTTATTGATCACTTTATCTGTCGACAACCAGCGCTCCAGCAATTGCGACTGGAATTCTGTGTAATCGCGAACCCCGTTATTCTGGGTCGGATAATCGGAAATCGACGACAACCCGTGAAGAGCGTGGCCGAATTCATGGAAGAATGTGCTCGCATCATCCCATGAAATCAGCACCGGCTCACCTGGAGCGCCTTTTATGAAATTGGAATTATTGGAAACCAGTGGGGTTTTGGATATGCCGTCTAATGTTTCATGGCCGCGATAGCCAGTCATCCAGGCGCCTGAGCGTTTTCCGGGGCGTGAAAAAGGATCAAGATACCAAAGCCCCAGATGATCACCTGACGTCTTGTCGGTCACCTCCCAGACTTTCACATCTTCATGCCAAACCGGCACGGAGCCTTCTGGAACAGACTCAAATTGAAAATTGAAAAGTTCGCCAGCCACAAAGAACATGGCTTCACGCAACTTATCAAGCTGGAGATATTGTTTCACTTCATCAGAGTCGAGATCATATTTTTCTTGGCGAACTTTCTCCATATAATACCGGTAGTCCCAAGGGGCTATTTTGAACCCGCCACCTTGCTCTTCGACCAGGGCTTGCATTTCTGCGACCTCTTCAGCCACACGCGCTATTGCTGCGGGCCAGACGGCTTCCATCAGGTTAAGTGCGTTCTCAGGGGTCTTCGCCATGCGATTTTTTAAACGCCACTCGCCATAATTGTCATAGCCCAACAACGCCACGCGTTCGTCACGCAATTGTAGGATTTCTGCGATGATCGCATTATTGTCATGCTCATCACCATTGTCGCCGCGATCATAATAGGTCCGCCATACGGTTTCGCGCAGGTCTCGCTCATCCGAATAGGTGAGGAATGGATCCATTGAGGAGCGCGTATTGGTGATTGCATATTCACCATCATGATCACGGGACGTCGCTGCCGCTGCCGATGCGTTTGCAAAAGACTCTGGCAATCCGCTTATTTGATCCGCCGTCAGGTAAGTGACATAGCCCTCTTCATCAGCCAGCACATTATTGGCAAAGGACGTATGCAACCCGGCGAGACGTTTGTTGATATCGCCATAACGGGTTTTCGCCTCACCCTCCAAGGTTGCGCCATTCGAGGCAAACCCATCATAGATCGACCATACAAGACGTTGCTGCGCCGCGGTCATCGCCTTGGTTGCTTCGCTCTCATAGACAGCTTTCACGCGCTCAAAAAGTTTTTCGTTCTGCGTGATCTTGGTGCCAAACTCGGAGAGGATCGGCGCCATTTCTCTTTGCACATCACGAAACTCTGGTGATGACATGTTCCCCGACCAGATACCCCAATACGTGAAGACATTGCCGAGATCATCGCCGCTTTTTTCAAGTGCAACGATGGTATTACCGAAAGTCGGCGGCTCCGAGTAGTTCGCAATAGCATCAACTTCAGCGAGATTTTTTTCCATGCCGGCTTCAAGCGCAGCTTTCAGACCTGCAACATCCATCTCATCGAAATGCGGCGTCCCGCTATAAGGGCCGTCATAAGCCGAGAGTAATTTAGCGCCTTCCGCATTCGACGCCTCAACATCAGCGACATTTGCCAAAACCACATTCGCTTCAGCGTCATGCGAGGCCATAGACTGCGCTGTATTTTCATCCATTGCATCGTTCATTTCTGTGGCTTCTGTCGTGCTCGCGTCATTGCCCGATTGCCCACAGCCGTAAAGCGCTGTGATGATCGCCAACGATGAGACAAGTGATTTGATCCGCATCTAACGGCTCCTTTATTGTTGATATTACCCCTGCCGCGCCGCCATGCTGACGGACGCAAAATTCGGACGCATGTTGCGGTTGGCCCGCTCTGCTTGCAAGCATTGAGCGACCAAATTCACTCGGTTCACCGCAAATAGTGCTCATTTCGTCGGCAATAAAGCAGCCCAACCCGATGGAATTGATTGATCGGGCTATAAACAGCCATCGACCAGAAGCACATTACTTGTCGTCGTGTCATGCCGGAGGGTGACGAGAACCTGAAATTCTGGGTCCTCAAGAAACGCCACCGCATGCTTTCTTGAAGGGAACTCAATGATGATCAACCTTTCGGGTGACCAATCCCCCTCCATGACCGTCGGCTGAGCGCCTTCTACGATATACTTTCCCGAGTGCTTTTTGATAAACGCAGGCACACCGCGAATGTAGGCCATGAAGGCCTTAAGATCATGGATGGACATATCTATCACAAGAAAAGCGTTCACTGGGCCACTCTCTCTATCAGCGTGTCTGCTGCAACTTCTTGCAGTATCTGCCCCCAAACGCTATATAGGTGCTAGCGGAGTGATCCGCGAGACAAGAATCTTCGGGGCGGGGTGAAAGTCCCCACCGGCGGTAATGCGGCATGAACGCCGACGAGCCCGCGAGCTGAGGCGCCTTTTTAAGGCGCCAAAGCAGATACTGGTGAGAGCCCAGAGCCGACGGTCATAGTCCGGATGGTAGAAGATTCGAGACAGACGACGGCGCAGTTGCGTCCTCGCCCTTTTGGGGCGCGGCGTTCATGGCGCGAGCGGTCTGTTTTGATGCACGCCCCTTAGACAAAATGTCAGTGTTTTGGCCAAGGGGCTTTTTTATGGGCGACGCCCAAGAGATTGATCAGCGAGACCAACGCTTCATGCAGCGGGCAATCCAGCTTGCCGCGCGTGGTGCTGGGGTGGTCGCGCCCAATCCCCTGGTCGGCTGCGTCCTAGTCAAGGGTGAGCGCATCATTGGCGAAGGCTGGCACAAGGGCCCCGGCAAACCTCATGCAGAAGTCGAAGCCCTAAACGACGCTGGCGAAGAGGCGCGCGGCAGCACCGCATATGTCTCGCTTGAACCTTGCAGTCATACTGGCCGAACAGGACCTTGTTCCACCGCTTTGATTGAGGCCGACATCGTTGAGCTTGTCTACGCCATAGCGGACCCTAATCTCGAAGCGGCCGGAGGGGCGCAGAAACTACAGGCGGCGGGCGTTCATGTGCGCAGTGGCATATGCGAAGACCTTGCGCGCCATACAAATCGCGCCTGGCTTCACGCATTGAAATATCAAAAGCCCTATGTGATCGCCAAAACCGCCATGAGCCTTGATGGGCGCATTGCGACCCAGACTGGCGAGAGCCAATGGATCACGAGCACCGACAGCCGAACCTCATCCCATCGCTTACGGGCTGGTGTGGACGCCATCATTGTTGGGGCAGGTACGGTCATCGCCGATGACCCGGCCTTAACCGCGCGCATTGACGACGACATCAAATATCCGTTGCGGGTGGTGCTCGATTCAACCGGCCGAACATCGCCAGGCGCCAAAGCCTATGAGCGCAGCGGCAAAGGCGCCGTTCTCGCCGCTACAAAAGCCATTTCCACTTCTAGGATCGCGGCATTTGAAGAGATGGGCGTCGACATATTGTCTCTACTTGCCGATCACCATGGCCGTCCCGATCTCCCGGAACTTCTTGGCGTGCTGTTTAGACGCGATATCACCACCATCATGGTTGAAGGCGGCGGTGAGGTTTTGGGCGCATTCTTTGACGCAGATCTCATCGACGAGATTGAGCTCTATATCGCCCCCAAACTTATCGGCGGCGGCAAACCCGCCTTTGGCGGCGCGGGCGTTGAACACCTAGCCGACGCAGGGCGCTTCGAATTTGCAGCCCCAGAACAATGCGGACCAGA
>JAADIH010000223.1 GCA_013151435.1 Alphaproteobacteria bacterium | reverse complement strand
GCAAAGGAAGTTGGCTTTTATTATGCGCTCAACTGGAGCTTTGCCACGCTATTTTTGATGCCAGCAGCGTGGACGTTGATCTATCTTGCATTGTCTGGCTTGCGCAACGCGTGGGCGGACATGGCATCGCGCCGCATGCTTGTCACTAACAACTTTACGCCGGTCGCCGCTGACCATCCCGGTTTTAGGACGCTGCAAAACCACCTACGGCTGTTTGTTGTCGGTGGTATTGTCACCGTGACCACGCTGATGGTCGTACTCTCAATGTCGGACCATGCACAAGTTGCCGGCCAGTTCTATGGCGATACCGGTAAAACGGCGAAGCTCGATCGCATAGATGCAGAAGGCTATGCACTTGAGACAGCGAACATCGAACGCGACTGGATGGTCGCTTCATTTCTATCGACGCCGAAGCCTGACAAAGTCGAAGTCAATCTGAACAACGCCTTTTCGCTCACCACCTATATGATCTATGTCGGCTTCGGCATTGGCTCCTTGTTTTCGTTCGGCCTCGTGATGATCGGGGTCGGCGCGGCCTTCATGCGCGGCGTCGCTCAGAATTATGGGCTTCAGATCATCCCAAGCCTCGCCTCGGATGATCGTCGCTGTGGATTTGAGGTGATGCAACGATTTTTCACCTATGCGTATTTGGTGGCCTTTATCGGCTGCGTCATGATATATCTTATGGGTATTCAGAACATATATTTGCGCAGCCCTGATCCCAACATCTTCGTTTTTCTGGCGCCTGATCTAACTGCATTCGAAAACCCGTCAAATTGGCGCGACAGAATCGACGCTGCAATCGGCTTTCTGTTTTCTGATAATGTCGCTAAAGGAACGCGCAACGCGTACGCTTGGATATTCGGGTTTTTCATCTTCGCAATTTTCATCGGCGGATTCATGTTCTTCCTCCGTCAAGGCGCCGCGCATGGCAGGCGGGTCGTCCTCACTGAAATCCGGAGTCGCGGGGTTCTTCGCCTGGAAGCGCTGACGAACAAGGATGAACAAACCGTCATTGCACAACTGAACAAGATGCGTATCTGGCCACTTGATCAGCCCTCGTTGAAAGCGAGCTTGATAATTGTCGGGCTACTCGTCGCCAGCTTCATTTTTTACAAGCTTGGCGTGTTGATTGTTCTCGGCCTTTGCGTCGCCCTGCCAGTCCATCTATGGCGGTCTGACCGTGACGCAATTCTCATTTCAGCTACTGCAGACGCTGATAGCACGAGCACGCTGAGTTAAACCCAACATCTTAGTTGAAATGCTTACGTGATAACCATGAGTAGAATCAATATCAAAACATAGGGGAATAGTAGTTTCCAATTACTCGGTGAGAGTTCGGCTATACATAAGATTCATTCTGTCACGGCAAGTTTTGTTGGTACCGAGAATAATCGAACTCTGTTTATTAGTTAATATCAGATAGTTAATCGTAGTTTTCGACGCCTCTCCCGGCACCAAATGACATTTCTAGGCGTCTAAAAGTACCCTGAAATCAGTTCCGATCAGAACATTCTTGCTAGGCTGGCGCAACAATCAGGTTTGACCCTTGTTCGCGTTGAACGATCCTCCGACGGCGACAGTCTGGGCCCGGCATGTGACGAACTCGATTACGACACTGAAGTCGCGCATTATGTTGAGGCTTTCGATAGCCTCTTAAAAGACAAGCGCCTAATCGCAAGCAAAGTTTATATATATGGAGCAAGCCTTGGCTCAACAACGGCGCCGCTTGTAGCGCATGCGCTACAAGATAAAGGCTACAACATTGCAGGCGTTGCCATTCAGGGCGGCGGCGCAGAAACGTATTACCAGCGTATGCTGACATTTGATCGTTTATATCTTGAGCGACGTCCGAATGATGTAAATCCAGCAGACATCCATGACGAAATGATAAGGCGCGCCAAGTTTCATTACGAATACCTTACCTTAGGCCGTGATCCGGATGATATCGCTCAAGACAGCGCTGAAATGGCTGTGACGCATGCAGATATTCGCGGACTTGGAGACGGCGAGCATTACGGACGGCCTTACTCATGGCATCAGCAAGCGGCGAAGCTAAACTTCCTGGCCGCGTGGAATACGCTCGATGCACCAGTGCTCGTGATTTATAACGAATTTGAACAATTCAAAATGCGTTATGGCCACAAAGTCATCGCTGACATGGTAAAACACCGCAATCCGGGCACGGCGACTTTTGTCGAGCAAGAAAATATGGGGCATAGCAATAACCGTTTCGCGACTGTCGAAGACGCCTATGTCTGACACAATGGCACACCCGCATGGGATCAAACCGCGGATGCGATTCTGGATTGGCTGGAAAAGATCAGCAGTGAATGATCGCCCAAAAAGGTAAACCCCGCACAGCTTAAGTGCGAAGTTTACATCATTGAGTGGCAGCAATGGCGGCGCTTAATTATCCAAAAAGCTCCGCAGTTTCCGTGACCGACTTGGGTGCTTCAGCTTTCGAAGGGCTTTGGCTTCGATCTGGCGGATGCGTTCACGGGTCACTGAGAACTGTTGCCCCACCTCTTCCAAAGTGTGATCGGTATTCATGCCGATACCAAAGCGCATGCGCAACACGCGCTCCTCGCGCGGCGTCAATGACGCCAGAACCCGTGTCGTGGTATCGCGCAAATTCGACTGAATGGCCGCATCAATCGGCAAGATCGTGTTCTTGTCTTCAATGAAGTCACCAAGATGGCTGTCTTCTTCGTCGCCAATCGGCGTTTCAAGAGAGATCGGCTCCTTGGCGATTTTCATCACCTTACGGACTTTTTCGAGTGGCATAGAAAGCTTTTCGGAAAGTTCTTCCGGCGTTGGCTCGCGGCCGATCTCATGCAGCATCTGGCGCGATGTGCGCACAATCTTGTTGATCGTCTCGATCATATGGACAGGAATACGGATGGTGCGCGCCTGGTCGGCAATCGAGCGGGTGATCGCCTGGCGGATCCACCATGTGGCATAAGTCGAGAATTTATAGCCACGGCGATATTCAAACTTATCCACCGCCTTCATCAGACCAATATTGCCTTCCTGAATGAGATCAAGAAACTGCAAACCCCGATTGGTGTATTTTTTGGCGATGGAAATCACCAGCCGAAGATTGGCCTCAACCATTTCTTTCTTGGCGATTCGCGCTTCGCGCTCACCTTTTTGAACGGTGGAGACAATCCGCCGGAAGCCAGAGACCGTAAGCCCGGTTTCCTGAGAGAGAAAACCAATTTCTTCGCGGATTGTCAGGACCTGCTCGCCAGCCTTGGTAACGAAAGTCTGCCAACCCTTGCCGGTCTTTTCAGAAATCCGGCCGAACCATTCGGGATCAAGCTCCGCACCCACATAGTCGCGCAAAAACTCCTGACGATTGACACCATAGCTGTCAGCCATCCGAACCAGTTTTCCCTCAAGCGCCATCAAGCGGCGATTAATATCATAGAGCTGTTCAACCAGCGCCTCGATGCGCTGATTATTAAGACGCACAGAGCGAACCAGCTCAACAATATCTTTCTGGAGCTTTTTGAAACGACGCAGCTGGGACGCCGTCAAATCATCGCCCTTCAACTGCTCTTCGATCATGATGTCCTGAAGGCGGCGCAGTTTTTTGTAATCCGACGAGATGTTGTCAAAAATCACCATCACGCCATCACGCAGCTCAGCCTCCATCGCCGAAAGGGAGAGCGCCCCTTCGTCAAAATCATCCTCGTCGTCGTCGGCAGTTTCGGCCTTTATAGCCTCTTCTTTATGAATCCGCTCGGCCACATCAGGCTGGGTCATATCGGGGCGGGCTTCGGGGCCGCCGCCATAGGTCGCGTCGAGATCGATAATGTCGCGCAGCAGTACGCGGCCCTCCTCAAGCTCGTCGCGCCACACCGTGATCGCTTCAAAGGTCAGTGAAGACTCGCAGAGCGCCCGGATCATCGTTTCGCGGCCAGCCTCAATACGTTTTGCAATGGCGATTTCGCCCTCACGTGAGAGCAGCTCCACCGTACCCATTTCGCGCAAATACATGCGCACCGGATCATCAGTCCGGTCGGCGGAAGCGCCGGTATTGGTGGTGACAACGCCAGTGCCTTTTTTGGCGTCTTTGGTGGTGAGCGATTTGGACTTGCCGTCATCGCTGTCATCGTCTTCTTCGTGCTCGACAAGATTGATGCCCATCTCTGACAGCTTGGCCATGATGTCTTCAATTTGCTCAGAAGTAACCTCTTGAGGAGGCAAAACTTTATTCAGCTCGTCATAGGTTACATAGCCGCGCGCTTTGGCCGACCTGATTAGTTTTTTGACACCTGCGTCTGTGAGATCGAGAAGCGGCGCATCGCCCGGTTCCACTTCCACCTTCTTTGCAGCCGCTGCTGTTTTTTTCACCATTATGTCTCGAACCCTTACCGGTTAAACTTTTTATCGACGCTGTGTTTCATCTTTTCCAGCGCGTCTTCAAATCGTTTGGGCGTGTCTTGATCTTCACCCACATTGGAGTCGCCAAGTTTGTTGGCGTTGATCAACTCTTCCCTGGCCGTCGCGGCCGCTCTCCATGCGCTCTCGCCGTCTGTGAAAATCTGAGAAGAGCCGATCGGGCGACCTCCTGTTTGAGCGTCGATTCAAACAGATGATGCGCCAGGGCATTTTTAAATCCCTGTTCAACCTCGCTTAGCTCAATGTCGGGGCGGAGGAATCGCTGTTTCGAGAGCTCAGAGTCATTCAAGACCCGCTCCATTAATCCTGCCGCGCCAGTGTTGCTGAGATGGCTTTTCAGCCCGTCACTGTCAAGGCCAATATTCAATGAAATTGCCGATAAAACCTCACTCAGAAGCTGTTTTAGCTCCAAATCAGCAAGTTCGAGGTCCAAAAACGCCGTTTCCTGGCTGTGGATAAGGGCTGGGTGGCGTATGGCGGCAAGGACCAATGCGGCCTCACGGCTCCATTGCGAGGGCGCGCCCCGGCGTTTCAGCCCGGCGCTGGGGCGGGCGGGCTCGGTAAATCGGAAGCCCTGCCCGCGCGGATTTTGCCTCCACTGACCAGCACGGGGGCCAGCCCTTGTTTGCCCGCCTCTCCCGCCGGCGCGTGACGGCGGGGCAAATCGGGCATCAAGACGGCTGGCAAATTCCGCCCCATAGGCGCCGCGTACATCATTATCGGCGATGGTCTTCACCAGCACCCGCAAGTGCAATCGCAGCGCCGCCCGGCGCTCAGGCGTATCGAGGGGATGCGCGTCTAATTCGCGATCCCACAACACGTCGACCAGCGGACGGATCTCGTTCAAAATTTTGGTGAACGCTGTCGCGCCTTCAGATCGCACTACATCATCCGGGTCCTGACCTTCCGGAAGAAAGGCGAATGACAGTGACTTGCCGGGCTTGATCAGCGGCAAGGCGCGATCGATCGCACGATGCGCCGCACCGGCTCCGGCCCTATCCCCATCAAAGCACAAGATGGGTTCATCGCTTGCACGCCATAACAAAGTCAACTGATCTTCCGTTAGCGCAGTCCCAAGCGGCGCCACCGCATGCTTGAACCCCGCCCCCCAAAGCGCGATCACATCCATATAGCCTTCACAGACAATAAGCGGCGCCTTCACATCCGCCGCCGCCATGCGCGCCGTATTAAAATTATACAGCACCGAGCCTTTATGAAACAGCGGCGTTGCCGGCGAGTTCAAATATTTTGCGCGCGCATTCGGGTCGAGGGCGCGCCCGCCAAACGCGATCACCCGGTCGCGCGGGCCGGTAATCGGAAACATGATCCGATTACGGAAACGATCAAAACTCGCCGAACCGTCATCCGGTTTAATGGTCAGCCCGGCCTCGATCAGCACATCCTCGGCAAAACCTTTATTGATCAAAAAATCTTTCAGCCCGCCCCGCCCTTTTGGGGCATAACCGATCGTGAATTGCTTGATCTGATCGTCGGTGATCTCCCGGCCACGCAGATATTCCAGCGCATGGCGACCATCACTTCGATGCAGCATGGCGGCAAAATATTGCGCCGCCGCCGCGCAAGCCTCAGCCAGACCTTGCGACTTTCTCGCCCTCGCCGCGTCACTCGGCGTTTCAGCGGGCAGCGGCAATCCCGCCTCTTCCGCCAGTCTTTCCACGGCCTCGTGAAAACTCATCCGCTGAGTATCCTGAAGAAAGGAGATCACATCGCCATGCTTTCCAGACGAAAAGCAGTGGTAAAAACCCTTATTGTCGTTGACGAAAAATGACGGCGTTTTTTCTTTGCTGAAGGGAGAAAGCCCAGCCCATTCATTGCCTTGCTTCTTTAACTTCACATGACGCCCAATGACGTCGGATGGCCGCAAACGGGCTTTTAGCTCATCCAAAAAGTCAGGCGTAAATCGGGGCATGTATGGGTCTGTGAAAGAGT
>JAADIH010000205.1 GCA_013151435.1 Alphaproteobacteria bacterium | reverse complement strand
CCAGCCGGCATGGAAAACAGCGGACCATTCGCCGAAGTTCCAGCTACCGTCTGCGTAGTTCGCACTTCAGTTCTGCTGGAATACTGGAAATAGTCTTTCGATGCCTGACTATTCATTGACGGGCCAAGGAGATTAAACGGTAGGCACCCGGCGGTTCGCGCCGCTACATCACGGCAAACCGGTGAACCGTCTGGCCCGGTGATGACATCCACGGCTTGCAGGAAATTTGCTTGTATGGTCTGGCCATCCGTACGTGAGGAAAAGTCGTTGCGGCCATATTGGTAGAATGCTTCCCATTGCCAATCATTGCCCAACTCGCCGTCAAGACCGCCGGATATAGTAAAAGTATCGCGGTTGTTAAACGTCGGGCGGACGCCCAAATCTTCATGCGTGCGATAAACGTAGATATAGTTGTAATAATAGTAACTGTTATCCATCAGTACCGCGACATCATCCGGGAGCAGAGGGTTTTCGCGGAAGATTGTCAGGCCAGAGTCGAACAAGGGTTGGAACCGATCTTCCGATTTGGTTCTTCCATACTCGCCTGACAGGTTAAAATTGATATTATCGGTAACCTCATAATTGAGATTGGCAAGACCTGTGTACGTATCTAGGCCAGACCGGAGTTGGTCATATTTGGCGAGATCAAAGTCGATGTCTCTGTCAGCTCCGGCTGTCGCCACAAAGAAACCCGGTGCAAACGGCCCGTCGCCATATGTTTTGGCCTGTAAGTTGGGGTTGACCGTGTATTCCGTTCCATCGACGTAAAATGTGCCGGTCGTTGCAAAACCGCTAAAGACAAAATTATCAAAACGACGCTGATCGGAAATACCATCATTGGGCCCGGTGTTGTCCGGATTGACAAAGAACCCCTGCGCCTGCTCGCCAAAACTGCGCTGATTGCCCATCAGGATGTCTTGCTTGGAATAAGATCCACCAATACTGATATTGCCGCGGTCATCGTCGAAATTCTTGCCAACATGCAAGCTTAGCCGTTTGGTGTCAGCGCCGCCGCCATGTCCAGGCCAGCCGCCTTCGGCGTTAAATTCAAGCCCTTCAAAATCCTTTTTGAGGATAATGTTGACAACGCCCGTCACTGCATCTGCGCCGTATACGGCCGATGCACCGCCGGTAATGACTTCTACAGTTTCAACCATGCTCGCCGGAATGCTTGAGATATCTACGGCCGCAGAAAACCGGCTGCCGGGAACGCGCCGTCTGCCGTCTATAAGGGTCAACGTCCGGTTGGAGCCAAGCCCGCGCAAATCAAGGAAAGACGCGCCGCTTTCAAAGGTGCCGCCGGTAGATGTGCCAAGACCGGTGCCGGGAGAAATTGAAGGAAGCCGTGTAATAATATCTGCTAGTTGTGTCAGGCCAGACTGTTCGATGGTCGTACGGTCGATAATCGTGGTCGGGGTAGGCGATGAGTAAGGTGAGCGGCGAATGCGTGAACCGGTAACGGTGATAGTGTCGCGCGTTTGTATATCTGTACGGCTGTCAGGAACAGTATCTATCGGTTGATCATCTTGCGTAGCCAGTTGAGCCACGCGAAACGAGGACACCTCCTGATCCGAATTGTAGTTGGCAGCGAGACGTTCGGGCGAACCGACAGCAATGGTGCGGTCATTGACATATTTGAAGACGAGGCCGGAATCCTTGAGAATTATACCGAGCGCTTCTTTTTCTGTGTAGGCGCCTTCGAGCTTTTGGGCGGTCATGCCTTTTGCATCAGCGGAGTAAACTACGATCTGCTTATCGTAATTTTGCGCTAGCTGGTTAAGCGCCGTCTCCATCGATTGGGCTTCGATCACCAGGTCAGACGTTACTGCGGCCTGAGCTTGTACCGGCGCCGCCGCCATCACAGCCGTAATCGCCAGCGTGCTCGCAAATAGCTTCGAATGGTTTTTGAAGCCCTTAAGGTTTGTTGTGTATGTCATTAATGTATCCCGCTCCCTTGCCTTTTAGGCCCTCTCGGTATGTCCCGAGAATAATCGCTTTTTGCTCAAGGGTGCGATGGATTACGCACCTAAAATGCAAAAAGAGCCCCTATAATAAAGAGTGATTTAGCATGGGGTTTTGGGGATCGGATTTTCATTACTTTTTAATATATTTTCGTTGCACACGGTTTTGTGATATATTTATCACGAAGTATTTTTGCGAAACTAGTCCCCATAATAGGGCTGAAAACAACTCTTTATAGTATGAGTGGTTTTATCGCATCAATTGTTCCGGTAGCGGAATTTTGGCTAGGGTTGGATAGATAAAGGACGGTTTTACTTGAAAAGGCCTCTACAGGCATACGGACGGGGCAAGCGCTTTGGCGGCGTTATTAAGCAGTACGCGCCGCAATTGCACCATTTCCTGTCATCGCGCCTTGGTAGTGAAACAGAAGCGCAGGATTTGGCGCAGGAAGCCTATTTACGGCTCACCCGCGTCGCGCGTCCTGAACTGATCCGTTCGCCGGAGGCCTATTTGTTCCGGATTGCAAGTAATCTGGCCAATGAGCGTTTGTTGAAACGCGCCAAGGATCCGGCCTGTGTTCCTTTGGACGGCCTGGAGCAGACCGACGAAGACGGCGACGGCTCAGCGTTTGAAGGAATGCTTGGTCATCGTGCAGAGATTGTCAGACTAGAGGCGATACTTGATGAGATGCCGCCGCTCTACCGCGCTGTGTTGTTGCTGCGCAAACGAGACGGCTATTCCCATGCGGAAATTGCCGAAAAACTGAATATCGCGCCGAGTACGGTGCATACCTATTTAAAGCGCGCCCTCAAGCAATGTCGTGCGCGCTGGTCGGAGTAGAAGAGATGCCAGAGGCAAAAGTTAAAAATCCGCAGATTGCAGAAGAGGCCGCCGATTGGGCGGTGACGCTGGATGCTGGCGCTTTGTCTTCAGACCAGAAACTGAAACTCGCCGATTGGTTACTCGAATCCCCGCGCCATGTGGAGGAATTGCTGATCGCCGCTACCCTCTACGATGCTTTTGACGATATCGATGCCGAAAAGTCCCGCTCAGTCGATGCGTTGATTTCCAGCCTCCCCTCCGAGGTTGTATCGATTGTGCGGGACGGTCAGCAAGCAGCCCATAATGACGCCATCTTTTTGAGCGATGATTCATCACCGCGTCGGCCTTGGTTGCGATGGGCTGGCCTTGGGGCTGCAGCTACACTTGCGCTTGCAGTAATCAGCGTTGCAGTCGCCCCGCAATTTGCGGGGCAGCTCATCGATAGCATCAAGATCGCCGATACCAGCAATGACGGCTCGTCAGGGTTCGCCACCAAGCTCGGCGAGCAACGCAAGATGACGCTGGAAGACGGCTCTATCATTCATGTGAACACCCAGTCGGAAGTGGTTATCCGCTACGAGGAGCACCAGCGGGTTGTTGAACTCCTGCGCGGGGAAGCGCTGTTTGAGGTTGCCCATAACCCAGACCGTCCGTTCCGAGTGATCGCCGGTGACACCATCGCTGAAGCGATCGGCACAACGTTCAATGTCTATCGAGCCGGCGACCAGACAACGGTTGCGGTCATCGACGGTAAGGTCGCGGTGATGACCGAGAAAGATTTCGTCAGCGCAGCCGCCCCTGATGCAGTCGCCGCTGTAGATATCGGGCGGACCGATGACGGCCGCATATTACTGGCGGCAGGTCAAAAAGCGGACATCACCCCGCAAGCAAAAACCGTTCGGATTGCGGCGGCCAATGTCAAAGCTGTAACGTCCTGGCGCGTCGGCCAGTTGATTTTCGAGGGAGACAGCCTGGCTGAGATCGCCACGCAATTTAACCGGTATAATCGCACCCGAATTCTTATTGCCGACGATGAATTGGCGTCCACAAAGTTCTCCGGGGTGTTTGACGCTGATGATCCAGAATCCCTGATCGAATTTCTGGAGTTCGCCGATGATATCCGCGTCGACCGTCACAGCTCGGGCGTTATCAAGCTGTCTTCCAGATAGCACTCTCTATCAATTCAATTTGGCTTTACCGTAAGGCGATCTCTAGGACCCATGAGAGCATTCATTAACGCCATCCGCGTTCCAAGTTTTGTTTTGGCAAGCCTTGCTGCAGTTTTCTGCTTTACCGGCGCCTCAGCTAACGAAACTCGGCTGCTTCGTTTCCCTGATATCCATCAGGACAGGCTTGCATTCACCTATGCCGGCGACATCTGGACCGTCAGCGCCAATGGCGGCGATGCGGTGCGGCTGACATCGCATCCGGGCGTTGAGGCTTTCCCAAAATTTTCTCCTGACGGAAAATGGATCGCTTTCACCGGTCAATATGAGGGCGAGGACCAGGTCTATCTCATGCCCGCCGGCGGCGGAGAGCCGCGCCAGCTAACATTTTACCCAGCGCGCGGACCGCTGACGTCGCGTTGGGGCGTTGATAATCAGGTGCAAGGCTGGGCGCGCGACGGCAAGTCCGTCTTGTTCCGCTCTTTGCGCGATCACTTCAATGCCGCGCAGTCGCAACTCTATAAAGTCTCAATAGATGACAGCGCCGTGCAAGCCTTGGCGCCGCCGCTGGCCGGATCTGGCGCACTCTCACCCGATGGCGCCAGTCTATTATATTCCCCGCTGACGCGCGACTTTCGCACATGGAAGCGCTATCAGGGCGGCTGGGCGCAGGATTTGTGGATTTATAACCTGGCGCAAAACACCGCGCGCAACATCA
>JAADIH010000227.1 GCA_013151435.1 Alphaproteobacteria bacterium | reverse complement strand
GAAGGCCTTTTTTCATCATGCGGGCGATCATGTCCGCAAGTGTAGAGCGGTCGATGCCTGTATGATGGACAAGGTCAGTTTGGCTCAGCCCGGCATTTTGAGCGACGACATGAAGGACTTCAAACTGGCGCGGGGTTGGGCCGGATCCGCCAACTTCTTTTGAATAAAGGTCATGCGCGTATTGTTGGGCGCGCCGCAGAAGGTGACCTGGTGAGCTTTTGAGCGAATAAGCCATGTTGTTCTCCATTTAGAGCTTAATGTGATCTGTTGATGAGAATGCCGCGAACTGATTATCCAGCAACGGTTTTTTTAGAAGCTATGACTAGCCTGTTCCAATTCGATTGCAAAATTATACCTGACGCGGATGGTTTCTCTGGGAACGGTAGATAGTGCATTGCGCATGGCGCGTCATCTACAAATTTGCCGCACCCGGATCACAATTTAGATAGACAACGGTCGGTATGCGGCCCAAATGGATTTTAATGCTCTGGGGCATCGCCGCTTTGGCCCTATCGGGCGGAGAGTATTTAGTTTTCCCCAGATGATTCTTTGCCAGATTGCTTTTTGGTTGCCTCCCCAGTCTGCTCATCGTCGAGCATATGTTTGGCGATGAACGGCGCCTGTAGTCCAGTAAAGATCAGGCTGACAATGGTGAAGCCGAAGACTTTCAGTTTCACCCAATTCGCTTCGCCGACGCATTTGGCAAGATCCACACCGCCGCAATCACGTAAAAAAGTACTCCAAACGCCAGTGCTGCTCGCCACACTCACGCTTTCCACTGGGCAGTCGCGTGTGAGCCAGCGCCAGGCAATTTCATTGGCGATGGCGAGGCTCATGAAAAACAACGAATAGCGAATGGTCAAAACGCGCCATGCGCCATCCTCTAGATGGAGCGCGCCATCGAATATCATGCGCATGAAATTGCGCCCCGTGGCCAGCCCGAAATATAAAAGACTGGCAAACAGCAAATAGACGATGGTCGGTTTCATATAGAAGAATGTCTTGTTCTGGAGCACCAAGGTGAGCGTGCCAAGGACGCCGATAATGATGCCGCTCACCAGTAGCATGGGCGCGATGCGCTTTTCCTTCCAGGCGCTATAGGCGAAAGCAATTGCGAAGGCGGGCATGAACGCGGCGACGGCGAGATACATCTCTGAGCTTTCGCGCAGGCACCATTCATTTCCCAATAGGCGCCCGGCGAGGGAGACTACCTTTCCCCCTAAAAAGTAAGCGATCATAAAGACAGCAAGCGGGCCCATATCGACGGCGAATTTAGCGCCGCCGGAAAGCCGGTATGAGTTTTCTGGGGTGGTGGTCATGAAACGCTCCTGAACTAGTTTCGATTAAACGCGGTGTTCGTCAATTCCAGCAAGGGCGCGCGCGAAGCTATCTGCGTGAAAGGGCTGAAGGTCGTCAACACTTTCACCGACACCGATGAAATGGATCGGGAGGGCAAACTTATCCGCCAGCGCCACCAGGACGCCGCCCCGCGCAGTCCCATCCAGCTTGGTCATAACAAGACCGGTGACCCCTGCAATGTCGGAAAAGGCTTGCGCCTGGCTGATGGCGTTCTGGCCGACGGTTGCATCGAGGACGAGGACAACATCATGGGGCGCTGTCTCATCGAGCTTTTTCAGGACGCGAACTATTTTGGCCAGCTCGTCCATAAGGGCGGATTTATTCTGCAGACGCCCAGCGGTGTCGATAATCAAAATATCCGTTCCAGCGGCCTGCGCGTGCGTAAAGGCGTCAAAGGCCAAACTGGCGGCGTCTGAACCGACCTCGCGGGAGATCAGCTGGGCCCCTGTTCGCTCCCCCCAAACGGCCAGTTGTTCGATTGCGGCGGCACGAAACGTATCCCCCGCCGCCAGCAATACTGACTTTCCTTCATCCTTAAACTTTTGGGCAAGCTTGCCGATAGTGGTGGTTTTGCCTGCGCCATTGACGCCAATCATCAAAATCACATGGGGCAGGTGGGCAGGTTTTTCGGTGCATTCTATGAGGAGCGGCTTTTCGAGGGGGGCAAGCGTTGAAGAAACCTCAGCGGCAAGTGCAACCCGCACTTCTTCATCGGTGATTTCCTTGTCGAATTTATCTTTCGCCAAGGCGTTTGTGATCCGCATGGCGGCATCGACCCCAAGGTCAGCGGTGATCAATAGATCTTGAAGTTCTTCGAGCGTCTCGTGGTCAAGTTTGCGCTTGGTAAAAATCGCCGTGACACCGCTGGAGAGTTTCTCGGAAGATTTCGATAGCCCTGCAGTGAGACGTGATAGCCAGCTCTGTTTTAGTTTTTTGGATGCGGGCGGATCTTTAGGCACAGGCTGAATGGAATGGGATTCCGTATCCTGTGTTGCGCCGTCCGCGGGGGCTTCATCCACGGGCGATGAGAATGGAATGTCCTTAGAGGAGGGCTCGGGCGTTGGCGCATCCGACTTTTCTTCTGGGCTGGGTTTCTTGCCGAAGAGATCCGAAAAAAATTTGTTCGCCACCGTTTGTTGTCCTCTTAAAAGTTCTATACTGATGAATTAACTGTGGGCGCGGGCGCTAGGTGTGCAGGCTGTGCTGTGCCCTAGGAGCATGTCGCCGTCACGGGCGGTTAATCGAAGGCTAATGATCGCGCCGGCTTTCCCGGATGTCGCGTCACATTTTACACCGGCAAAGTTTCCAAGGCGCGCGCGTCCGCCGCTTTCCATCACGGCATCTGCTTTGGTCCCCACGAGCCCATCGAGAAAGGAGTGGAGGGCGCTGTTGCCTTTAGCGCGTAACCTTGCTGCGCGTTCTTTGATGATATCTTTGGGAAGTTGCGGCATGCGCGCGGCGGGCGTTCCCTCGCGCGGTGAAAACGGAAAAACATGGGTGTATTGCAAGTTAGCCTCATCAATGATGTCGAGGCTGCGCTGAAACATCTCTTCGGTCTCCGTTGGAAATCCGGCGATGATATCGGCGCCGAAGGCCATTTCCGGACGTCGTTCTTTGATGCGCGCACATAGTTCTATCGCCTGTTCGCGGCTATGTCGGCGCTTCATACGTTTCAAGATCAGATTGTCGCCAGCTTGCATCGAGAGGTGAAGGTGCGGCGCAATGCGCACGTCGCCAGTGATGCGCTCAAACAATTGTTGATCAATTTCAGCGCCATCAATCGACGAGAGGCGTAAGCGATAAAGATCCGGCACCTGATCGAGAATGCTCGCGACGAGCGTTCCAAGGGTTGGCGCACCGTCAAGCTCGCTGCCATAAGAAGTGATATCGACACCCGTCAGAACGATTTCCTGATGACCCCCGTCAACAAGGATGCGTGCTTGTTCTATAACGCGCGCGATCGGCACCGAGCGGGAATTTCCACGCCCGAAAGGAATAATACAGAACGTACAACGGTGATCGCAGCCATTTTGAATTTGCAGGAAGGCGCGGGCGCGATCGCCATAAGCATCAATCATATGCCCAGCGGTCTCGCGCACTGACATGATATCATCAACGCGGATTGTGTTGCTTGGATCGTTAGCCAGAGCCTGCCACTGCGCCGCCTCCAGCTTTTCCTGGTTGCCAATGACTACATCAACTTCACTCATATCAGCAAATGATTGTGGGGAGATCTGCGCAGCGCATCCGGTGACAATGATACGTGCATTAGGGCGTTCCCGCCGCGCGCGGCGAATGCTTTGGCGGGCGCTTCTGACGGCTTCATTGGTGACGGCGCAGGTGTTGACGACAACCGCGTCGCTAAGGTCAGCAGCGCCAGCAAGGCGATGCATAGCTTCGCTTTCAACCGCATTAAGGCGGCATCCAAGAGAGATTATGTGAGGACGCGTAGTCATTAGCGCGTCTATGTGGGCCAAGCGCGAAAGAAGAACAAGACGCCCGCCGATGAGACCCTGACTTATTTGCCGGCCAGCTCTCCCCCTTCACACATTTGCTGCAATGCAGACCTAAGGCTTATCCGCATGAGCAGTTTTCGTACGGAGATACTGCATTGCCCGATAGAAATCATTGTCTACGACGCACCGGTCGATGAAGAGTTGTATTTCGCTGGCAGTATCCTGACCAAGGAAGCTGGCGCTATTTGCAATTGCTTGTCTGATTTGTGCGCTGGCTTCAGCGGCGGCCAGATCGCCGGATATAACCCGTTGAGCAAGGTAGTGCGCGTGTTCCAGCGGCGTTGTCGCCTTGGCGGGGTCGATCGTATCGCGCATACGCATGATGCGAGCGTTTTCGGTGACAACCCGCAAGCGGGATTGTCGATCACCATTTTCTATAATGACCCCATTGATCATGATTTGTTCGTGGGGCCGTAATTTTATGATTAACCCGCCCATGAGGGGTACTCCAGCCAGTCAGCGTATATGCAACCTAAGATTGATATCACACAACTTATGCGTGTTCAATCGTTGATGCTATTTTTCCATGGCAAGGAGAATAGAGATTCCAATGACCATAAAGAGGGCAAATGGGAAAAATGCAGAGATGATAGCTGGCATGACGCCAAGCTTTCCAAGGGCTAGGGCAAGGCTTTCGCCGATAAAATAAGTAAAGCCGAGGGCGGATCCGCCAACCGCCCGGGCGAGCAATACGCCCTGCCGGTGGATTCCAAATCCGGCGATCGCGCCGAGCAACGGCATCACCAAGGTCGCCATGGGTTTTGAAATTCGGCTCAAAAGGGCAGTCATGGCCTCACGCGTATCCGCGCGGTCATCATTGAGCTGCCCGATTTTGCGGATCAATTCGCCAAGTGGAGTTTGATCAGGCTTGAGGGTGAGGGCGAAAAGCAGCTCCGGATTCAAGCTGTTGGTCCAGATAGCATCTTCGCTGCGGGTGACGGTTAGTGTTTGCGCATTCAAGTTTGTGACGCCGAACAACCGCCAGACACCGTCTTCATGGCGGGCGGCCCGGGCTTCTATAATGTTATCCGTCAATCCCTCCGGATTGAGGGTGCGGATTGTAACGCCGGAGAGCAGCACCGCATCGCCAAATCGTGCAGCGCTTTCGGCACTGATGAATTCTTCGTCAAATTCTATCCAGATATCTGTGCGGGTTCCCGTGTCGTGGGGGAGGTTAAGCGCATAGTCATTGGCTTCCCAATAATCGAGCGCTTCAGATGATTTTACGGTGACGGTTTCATGGAATATGAAATGCCCGAGCACGATAAAGGCGCAGACAATACCAAAGGGGTAAAGCACACGGTAGACTGACATGCCTGAGGCGCGCATCACCGTAATTTCGCTCGAGTGACTAAGTCCAGACAGAGTAACAATTATACCCAGCAGTGCTGCAAAAGGTGTAAATTGACTAACGATTTGTGGCGCTCGCAATGAAACATAGCGCCAGAGTGATTGTGATGTGGCGTCGTCTGCCGCCATAATTTGGCTCGACTGATTCAACAAATCGAGCATCTGTAGAATGATCACAAAAAACAAGAGAAACGCGAAAAAACGTACAAAGAACATACGCCCAACGTAAAAAGTAAATATTCCTTGCGCCGGGGTCATTGGGCACCGCCTAAGGTCGTGCCTGAAGTAGGGTCTGATGCAGCAAGCCTCACAGTTTCGGTCTGACGGCGTGCTGCAACTTTGGCAGTGTGCGCTTTGTCAATCGAGCCGCGATAGAGTGCAAAAGAAATGAAAGAGAAGACCGCGAGTAGGCCCCACATGGAAATATAGGGTGAGATCTGGCCCTTGCTGGCGACGACCATGCCCCATTCCTCAAGCACTTCGTGGTAGACAATCAAAATTGCGATGCCAATCACCGGCTTTAAAGTTGACGCGCGGCGTCGACCCGTTACGCCCATTGCGATTGCTAAAATTGGCATAATTAAATACGTCAGCGGGTGAATAATGCGCCAATGGAGGCCTGCATTATATTGATAATAAAGCGGTGAAGAGCTCGGCGTTTCTGTTCTCAATAATGAGATGATTTCAGTAATCGTCGCTTCGCCTTCGTCGCCGCCACGCTCGCGAAAAACCCCGATCTTGGGCAAGTCGACTTCTAGATCGAAGGTCTCAAAATTTAGCGTTTGTATGCGCTCGCCAAGGGGGTCGATGATCACTTGGCGCCCCTGTTCGAGCTTCATTAAAAGCGTCGTAATCTCTGGTGTCGTGGAGATGGCTCCGCGACGTGCGGTAATCATGGTTTTCCCACCATTGAGATTGCGTCGTTCCAGAAAAATATCTTCTGCATTGCGCGTTTCCGCATTGATTGCGCCGAGGCGGATTGTGACCCGATCAGAGATGTCAATGAACTCACCGGCAGGAATTTTGATGCCCAATGCGCCGCTGGTGACGTCAAAGCGGATTTGTTGAAATTTGTAACGCGCCAGAGGCTCGATATAGGATACAAGCAGAAAATCGAGCGACATCAAAAATAGCACCAACAAATAAATTGGCCGCAAAAGGCGCCCGAAGGACGCTCCGCTGGAGCTTAACGCATCCAGCTCGCTCGACATGGAGAGGTTTCTAAACGCCAGCATGATGCCCAAAAATGTTCCGAGCGGCAGGGCGAGTGCAAGATAATGAGGGACAAGATTGGCAAGCATGCGCCAGACAACATCCACCGGTCCCTGTTCGGCCAGGACGAAATCAAAAAGCCTCAGCATTTGCTCGATCATCAACAGCATTGCCGCCACACCGAGCGCCATCAAAAGCGGGGTTGCTACGGCGCGTAAAATATAACGATCGACAAGTTTCA
>JAADIH010000116.1 GCA_013151435.1 Alphaproteobacteria bacterium | reverse complement strand
ATGATCAAAACCAGGATGGCGACGATCAGGAGAGTGATGATGACAAGAGCGATGATGGAGATGATGAGGGCGCTGAGGATAGCGCCGATGATACCGACTCTGGCGATGCGGAAGAGGGTGACGCTGACACATCTGAACAGGATATGGAATCCAGCTTTGAAGATGATGACGGCGCCTCAGAGAACGCTAAAGTTTCTGCGCCGCGCATACTCATGGATGGCGACACTGGGCTCTCTTATCGACCTTATACGACTGAATTCGACGAGATCGCCGATGCTGTGGATCTTTGCGACCCGGAGGAGCTGATAAGATTGCGCCGCTCCCTCGACCGGCAATTAGAAAACCTCCACGCCGTCGTTGCGCGCCTCGCCAACAAGCTACAACGCAAACTCATGGCCCAGCAAAACCGAAGCTGGTCGTTCGATCTTGATGAGGGTGTGCTTGATGCTGCGCGCCTTGCTCGCGTGGTCATCGATCCCATGCAGCCGCTGTCGTTCAAGATGGAGCAGGAGCAGGATTTTAAAGACACTGTCGTTACGTTGCTGATCGACAATTCCGGTTCCATGCGCGGGCGCCCCATTACCATCGCCGCAATTTGCGCCGACATCATGGCGCGCACCCTGGAGCGCTGCGGTGTCAAGATTGAGATCCTTGGCTTTACGACCCGCGCCTGGAAGGGCGGCAAGTCCCGCGAGAAGTGGGTCGCCGATGATCGCCCGGCAAAGCCCGGACGCCTCAACGATTTACGCCATGTGATTTACAAATCCGCCTCAGCGCCGTGGCGACGCACCCGCACCTCTCTCGGCTTAATGATGAAAGAGGGGCTGCTGAAAGAAAATATCGACGGCGAAGCCCTGATGTGGGCCCATTCGCGTTTGATGGGCCGCCCGGAAGCAAGACGTATACTGATGGTAATATCTGACGGCGCGCCGGTTGACGACACCACCTCTTCGACCAATGGTGGAAATTATCTGGAGCGCCATCTTCGCGAAGTCATTCACTATATTGAAGCGCGCTCGCCGGTTGAATTGCTGGCCATCGGCATCGGTCACGATGTGACGCGATATTACCGGCGCGCCCTCACAATTGTTGATGCGGAACAGCTCGGCGGAGCGATCATCGACAAGCTTGCAGAGCTGTTTGATGAAGATACGCCGCAAAGAAAAGATAGACATAAACGGGTGGCTTAGGGCGTGAAAAATTATGGCTCACGACACTGGGTGTTTGACATTCAATACCCCCTCCGACCCTTCGGGCCACCCCCCCATAAACGGGGGAGGAAAAGATTGGACATGTTACCCGTGCTATTCTTCCCCCGCTTGCGGGGGAAGTGTCAGCGAAGGTGACGAAGGGGGTAATTACTTAATCTATATGAATTTCCTCGTCCTAACCCTTACGCGTCGCATTAATCTCAAACTCAACACGAACATTGAGCGCCACGTCTTCATCATCAATCCAGCCCGACCCGAGACCTAGCCCGTAATTTGTCCGTATGAGATCCACTGCGCCCGATGCATTTGCATTGTCACCGTCGATAATAAGTGTGAAGGCCAGGGTGATTGGGTGTTCATAGGTTTTGATCTGCAACACGCCATCCGCCTCATAAGCATCACCGCCAACATTGCGAATCGCCGTCGAGGTAAAAGAAGCGGTGGGATATTCCTTGACATGGAACCATTCTTTTCCGGGGATCGTGCTGTCCCGCAACTGATCACTGGTAGATAGCCCGACTGTCGCCACATCAACCCTAATTGTTGAGGCCTCAAGATTGTTCGGGTCAAAATTGATGGTCGCCTGAAACCCACCAAAAGCGCCTTTAAACGCCCGGCCTTTTTCTTCGCCGATAAACACCAACTGGCTGGCAGCGGTATCGACAATCCAAATCGTTTCGACAATATCTGTTTCATTGTCATTGCTGACAGGAACCGCGGCGCCGTCAGGCGCAGCTACGGGTAGTTCAAGCACTTCAGATGGTGTTATTGCTGATGCTGGTTCGTCTGCGACCGGTGCAGCTTCAATCGGGACTGGCGCAACAAATTCTGGTGTCGGCACAGCCTCCACAACCGTTTCAAACACTACGGTAGGGGGCGTCGGCGCCGATGCAGAAAAATAGGCGGCTACACCCACGCCAAATGCCGCAAATATGAGGCCGATACCAAGCCCAGCTTTTGCAGGCGACATGCTGCGCAACACGCCGTCACGATTGATGAGGCCATGCTTCAGCGCGGCGCCAACATGTAATGCCAATAAGCCTAAAATTCCGAACGCCAGATACTCATGCACTTCTTTAAGAATATCTTCCGCGCCCTCGCGATCTTCTATGCCAAGCAATGGAAAATGCGGCACAGGAACAACCCCGAACAATTTTGTGGGAATATCCAATGGCGACACAGAAACCATCGCCAGCCCCGCCAAGGGCGTCGCGATCATCAGCACATAGAATCCAATATGGGTCATGCGCGCCGCAAGCTTTTGCCAGCCCGGCATAGCAACCGGAAGCGTCGGCGGCTTATGCGTAAACCGCCATGCAAGCCTTAATAAACTTAAGGCCAGAACCGACAAGCCGAAAGATTTATGCAACTGAAACATATCGAATTTGATCGATGATGTGTTTGGCAAGTTATGCATATATAATCCGCTCGCGATCTGACCTAGAATCACGAGCGCGATCGTCCAATGAAGGACAATCGCGACTGTCGAATAGTTTCTGTTTTCCAAAGTGGTTACTCAGTGCTTTCCGCGGGCATAATAAATTCCGCCTCGATGATGATATCAACCTTATCACTGACATAGGGAACTGCATAGTCGAGGCCAAAATCTGAACGATTAACCGATGTTTTCGCCGAGAAACCGAGCTTATAGATTCCATCACGCTCGCTAAAACCCGCATTATTGAAGACGACATCCAATGTAACCGGTTTGCTGACGCCCAGAATGGTTAAATCACCAGTCATGGTTCCAGTCTTGTCATTGACCTGCGTCACGCCGGTGCTGGCGAAAGTAATTTGCGAATGATTTTCAACATCAAAAAAACGATCACTCTTCAAATGACCATCAAAAACATCAACGCCGGAATCAATTGAAGCCGTATCAATCACTACGCTGATGGATGAAGCGCTCGGATCTTCCGCATTCCATTCCAGAGTCGCATCCCAATCGCGCCAGCGCAGCCATGGGTTGGAATAACCCATATGTGAATAAGAAAAAGTAATATAGCGATGAGTTGGCTCAGCCTTATAGGTTCCCGATACCGCTTCACTTTGCGCCAATGCTGACTGGCTCATAATCACCGCGATAAGAGCAGCCATTGTCGGCGCTAGAGTTTTCTTGAAAATCATTTTGCTCAACCTCTTCTGATATTTTTTAACTAATCCCCGAAAGATGTAGAAAGCTATTTTTAATTCAAGTGAGCTTATCGTATTTAAGCCAACAATAGCATGGCTTCACGCGGTCGTGATGACTTCAAAAATATGTGGTGATGGCGTCTAAATCCGGACGCCCACGTTCCTTTGGGTTTTCCCGCGCTGTCCCAATATAGATAAAACCGGCGACCCGTTCGTGTCCCGCCAAGCCAAGCCCCGCCAGAACGTGGGTGTCAAAAGCATACCATTCGGTGATCCATTGCGCAGCAAAACCGTTTGCCGATGCGGCGAGCAGCAAATTTTGACAAACAGCGCCAGATGTCAAAACCTGTTCCCACTCAGGGGTCCGATGGGACTTGTCCACGGCTGAGATCACCGCGACGACTACGGGTGCGCGCATAAACCGATTGACCTCACAGGCTATCCGGTTTTCTGAAGCCTCAGGTTCGTTTTGGACATAGGCCTTGCGTATGACCTCGCCAAAGCGGGCGCGCGCATCCCCTTCGAAGACAATAAACCGGAACGGCGTCACCCGGCGATGGTCCGGCACACGGGCCCCGATGGTGAGGATTGAGGATAGGGTCTCGGCATCGGGCCCTGGCTCCTCAAGGAGCTCAACTGGCGTTGAGCGTCTTAACCGCAACGCATCCAGCATTTCCTCACTCGGATGGGCGGGCGCCAGAAACTCTCCAAGCGCCGGAGTATTGATTATTTTCAGCATTTTCTTCATGGGGTGAAGCTCCGGACTTGGCAAACAGGGCGCGGCTGGTATGGAGAGTGTCGTATCGCACCCTACTCCACAAGGGCAGCGATTTGGGCCACGACAAGAACGCAGGAAACGCAATATGGCGGGTGCAATCGCCGCATCATCGGACGGATTTTTAACGCGACTTCAGGCGGGACGCCTGCCCGCGCCCGTATCAACAATCACGCTTGAGGAAGCGGGCATGACGGCAGTTGATCTCGGCTGCCTGTTTGAAAGCCAGCTCACCAGCCGCTGTCTCGATATGGAAGCACGACGGCTTGGCGCGGAAAAGCGTGGGTTTTATTCCATCGGCAGTGCTGGCCATGAGGGTAATGCGGCTGTCGCCAGAACCTTCCGTGTCGATGACATGGCGTTCCTCCACTATCGCAGCGGCGCCTTTTATCTTGAACGCGCCCGCAAGCTTGCTGGTGAAACGCCCATCTGGAATATGGCGCTCTCCTTTGTGGCGTCTAGTGAAGAACCAATTTCCGGCGGGCGCCACAAAGTGCTTGGATCAAAAGCGTTGTTCATTCCACCGCAAACCAGCACCATCGCCTCACATCTCCCCAAAGCCATGGGCACAGCGTTTAGTATTGCGCTTGCCCGCACCCACAAAAAACGTGACGCGCAATTGCCTCGCGACAGCGTTGTGCTCTGCAGTTTTGGCGATGCATCGGCGAACCACTCCACCGCCGCTGGCGCCATTAACGCCGCTGCCCATACCGGTTATCGCGGACTTCCCTTGCCATTGGTATTTGTCTGCGAGGACAATGGCATCGGTATATCCGTCAAAACACCGCGCGGTTGGATCGCTGCCAATTACGGTTCAAAGCCGGGCCTGCGCTATGTCTATGGCGACGCCCGCGATATTGTCGACGCGACGCGCGCAGCACGTAAGGCCGAGACCTGTGTACGGCTGGCCCGCAAACCAGTGTTTCTGCATCTTAGAACCGTTCGGCTCATGGGCCATGCTGGCTCTGATATTGAAAGCGGCTACCGTGATCGCGCGGAAATCGAGGCTGATGCAGACCAGGACCCGCTGCTCCATACCGCACGACGTATGATTGAGGCAGGCGCAATCACTCGGGACGAGATAGAAACGCTTTATAAGGACATAATGGGCCGTGCCTATCGCACGATGGAAATGGCGACCACAAGGCCAAAACTCACCACTTCAAGCGAGGTGACAAAAGCCCTCACGCCACACCGTCGTCCCCGGCGTTCTATTCGCCCCGGCGCCATGATCCAGGGTGCGCCAGATGACGCCCGTGCACGGCGCGAGCCACAACATATGTCGCGGCTAATCTCGCTGACCCTGGCTGAACAGATGGGGCGTGACGCCTCAGTCGTTGTCTTTGGAGAAGACGTCGCCAAAAAGGGTGGCGTTTACGGCGCCACGACCCGGCTGCAGCCAAAATTTGGCCCCTCGCGCGTCTTCGATACAATCCTGGACGAGCAATCCATTCTCGGCACGGCCATCGGGCTTGCCCATAACGGTTACATTCCGGTTCCGGAAATTCAATTCCTCGCTTATGTCCATAACGCCGAAGACCAGTTACGCGGAGAAGCCGCTTCCCTCGCATTCTTTTCTAATGGTCAGTATGCGAACCCAATGGTGGTGCGCATTGCAGGCCTTGCCTATCAAAAAGGCTTTGGCGGGCATTTCCATAATGACAACTCCGTCGCCGTATTTCGTGATATTCCGGGCATTATCCTCGCCTGCCCCTCCAGCGGCGCCGAGGCCGTACGGATGATGCGTGAATCCATTCGCCTCGCCCGGGAAGAAGGCCGTGTGGTGATATTTCTGGAGCCCATCGCCCTTTACGGAACCAAAGACCTTTATGAACCCGGTGACGAAATGATGAGCGCAGTCTTTGATGAGACCGAAGGCGAAGCCGAGTTTGGAGTGGCGAACGTGATCGGTGACGGCAAGGACCTCACGATCATCACCTATGGCAATGGAACATTTCTCTCCCAGCGTGCTGTTCGCACCCTCAATAAAAACAACATCAATGTGCGGATCATCGACCTTCGATGGCTCTCGCCCCTGCCTATGACCAGCGTCATCGAGGCTCTCGGTAAACGCACCAACGTGCTGATCGTCGATGAGTGTCGCAAATCTGGTTCGCCCAGCGAGGAGATCATCGCAGAGTTTGTTGATCGCGGATGTGACCTCAACCTTGCGCGAATTACCGGCGTTGATACTTTCATTCCACTTGGCCCCGCCGCCGATGAAGTGCTGGTGAGCGAAGCAGGCATCGTCAGCGCTGCACTAAAACTCACGGGCAAATCATGAAAAAGTCTGCAGTCGTCATATTTCCGGGACGCGGAACCTATGGCAAGGAAGAGCTAAGATATCTCGCGCGCCACCACAGCGACAAGGTGGAGTTTATCGCAGGCGTCGATAAATGGCGCGAGGCTCAAGGCAGAGTAAAAATCACATCTCTCGATAACGCAAAGTCCTATGCCACCTCAAAACACGCCTCCAGCATCAACGCATCTGCGCTCATCTATACTTGCGCGCTGGCCGACTTCGCCGCCATTAATCGTGACAAGTTTGATATTACTGCTGTTTGCGGCAATTCCCTTGGCTGGTATTTAACGCTCGCCGCCTCTGGCGCGCTCAATCAGAAGAATGCCATCCGCCTGGTGGATACCATGGGCGCGTTGATGGAAGAGCAAGGCGTCGGCGGCCAGCTTATTTATCCGTTTGTGGATGAGCACTGGCGTGAAAGTCGGGCGAACCTCAAAGCCATCTCGGAAGCGCTGCATAGCGGGCGCACGCAAGGTATCTCTTTTCTATCGATTCGCCTCGGCGGCATGGCGGTGCTCGCCGGTGATGATGCGGGGATGGCAGCCATGGAAAAGTCTCTACCCAAGACGCAAGAGCGCTATCCGTTTCGCCTGGCGCGACACTCAGCCTTTCACACGCCGTTGCTCAGCCACGTCTCAGACGAGGCCTTTACAGAACTCAGCCGAGATCTCTTCGCCACACCGCAAATTCCGATGATCGATGGGCGCGGCGCCATCTGGTCACCCCATGCCACCGATGTCGATGCGCTTTATCAATACACGCTCGGCCAGCAGATCATCGAGACCTATGACTTCTCCAAATCTGTTGAGATCGCCATCAAGGAATTTGCCCCCGACTGCATCATCCTTGCTGGGCCCGGATCGACGCTCGGCGCGCCCATCGCCCAGGAACTGATCCGCCATAACTGGCTAGGGCTTTCCTCTAAAGCGGAATTCGCTGCACGCCAGAAAGACGATCCGTTTTTACTGGCCATGGGGCGGGATGATCAACGAAGACATGTTATTGAAGAATATAGCTCACGAAAGCCTTGACCATGAAACTGAAAATTCCCCCTCTTATCCAATTCCTGTTCATCGCTATCGCCATGTGGGTAGTCGATTGGCAATTCCCGCAATTCGCAATGTCCTTCGCGGGCCAGCGCGCGGCATCGAGCGCCTTGTTTCTTTCTGGGCTGATCATGGGCTCGATCGCCGTAAGTGGTTTCCGGCGGGCGGACACCACCCCCAATCCCCTGGACCCATCAAAAGCAAGCACGCTTGTTATCAGCGGGCTTTATAAAGCCACGCGCAATCCCATGTATCTCGGCATGTTGCTGGGGCTGACCGGTATTGCCATCTGGTTCGGTAATCCGTTGAACATCGGTATGCTAATTTTATTCGTCTGGTACATGACCGAATTCCAGATCAAGCCCGAGGAGGAGAGCCTTCGGGAAAAATTTGGCGGTGATTATGAAGCTTATTGTAAAAAAGTACGCCGCTGGATTTAACGTTACTCTGTTTTCCTTCATCCTGAGGAGCAAATAGCCCTTCGTGACACGCGCCTTTTGGCGCGCCCTCAGGGTAAGGCGATTTGCATCACGAAGGACGAAGGGAAATTTCAAATGAACCAGCGCTCTAACCCAGCGTATCCACAATCTGTGACATAACCAAAAGGTTATCCCGACCCAGCTGGCGGCAGCGTTCTGGCGACCAGCCATGAACCGGATCAGGGTTCACATTCGCATCCTTGAACGGCATTTCCAATGTCATGCCAAGGCAGTTCCAAGTCTGTGAAACATAGTTATTGGCAACATTTAGATTTGCTTTGCCGGGTGCTGCTGACGGATAGCCAACTTTCGTTTGAAAATCCGGGCTCGCCTCAAGCAGTAACCCGGAATAGCGGTCAAACCGTGTCTGATGCTTTTCATCCCAGGCAGGAATACCGATGGCGCTGTCGAGGAAGTTATGTGGAAGGTTTTCATCCCCATGCACATCCAGAAAGAAATCTACACCAGTTTCACGCATCTTTTCACGTACGCAATAAACCTCAGGGCTTTTTTCTACACTGGTATTCTGCCAGGCGCGGTTAAGATCCGTGCCCGCTGCATTGGTGCGCAAATGCCCGCGCTTCACGCCATCGAGATTCATACATGGCACAATATAAATCGTCGCTTTTTCGCGTAATGTCTTTGCCGCATCGTCATCACTATCTGAGATGCGCTTCAAAAACCCTTCCATCCACCAGGACCCCATGTCCTCACCGGGATGCTGGCGGGCAATCACCCAAAAAATATGCCCGCCCGTCCCGGCGCGAAAGCAGTCGATGCCCTGACCATCAAGGGTTTTGCCGATCACGCTATGGGACAAAAGCGATGCATCTTTCATCTCACCGACAAAGTCCCGGTAGCGGGCCGTAGGATAGGCGGCAAAATATGCGTAGTAGATTTTATCTTCGCTAGGCTCGTGATTAATTGTCAACGCTTTGCCGTCATATGACGTATCAACCCGGAACCAGGTCTCGCGATCATAGGAGGCCACCGCACGATAATCTTTCCACCCATCCGGATAGGATGATTTAGCGGCATTGGTAATCGTCATGCTCAGGCTCTGCGCTTCAGCGCCGTCTACGCGAAAATAGAACCACTGAAAAAACTCAGCACTTCCGTCAGAAAGGATTTCGAGCCGAATAGCCTTCGGATCGGAAGCGTCCAGGCAATGAATATTGCCATGATCAAAGTCACTAAAAATATTTGGCATGGGGGCAATCTACTAATGAGGTTATTGAACTAGAACCTGTACTAACGTTCTCCCCTTGAGCCCGGTCTACTACCGTCTCATATCAATGCAAGCCACAAATCAAAGAAAAAAGTAAAAAACTAGTCTTTCTTTTCCACGATAGGCGGAACCACACGAATATGGATGTCTTTCAGCTGTTCTGGCGATGCGTCTGCTGGCGCATCCAGCAATAAGTCCTCGGCCTGCTGGTTCATCGGGAACATCGTCACTTCACGAATGTTCTCCTGATCACAAAGCAGCATCACGATACGCTCAATACCAAGCGCACAGCCACCATGCGGGGGGGCGCCAAATTTAAATGCGTTCAGCATGCCACCGAATTTATCTTCAACAACATCTTTACCATAGCCGGCAATCCCGAAGGCTTTGTACATGATATCCGGGCGGTGGTTCCGGATCGCGCCAGAACCAAGCTCATAGCCGTTGCAGACGATGTCATACTGATAGGCTTTGATCGCCAGTCTATCCTCATCAGTGCTTGCGGCCTCAAGCGCTTCAAGACCTCCCTGAGGCATGGAGAACGGATTGTGCCCGAACTCAACTTTTTTGTTTTCTTCGTCCCATTCATACATCGGAAAATCGACAATCCAGGCGAGTTTAAAGCTTTCCAGATCGGTGATTTTCAATTCCTCACCAATCAACACCCGCGCCTTAGCGGCGACTGCCACAAAGTCTTCCGGCTTGCCCGCAAGGAAGAAGGCTGCGTCCCCCGCCTTCATATCTAGCTGCGCGCGTATGGCCTCAGCGCGTTCGGGGCCAATATTTTTAGCTAGCGGACCCTTAGCCTCACCTTCTGCAAAAATCATATAGCCCATGCCCGGCAGGCCCTGTTTTTGCGCCCATGAATTCATCCGGTCACAGAACGCGCGGCTGCCGCCTCCAGGCGCCGGGATCGCACGAATTTCATGGCGCGGATCGGCGTCCAGGATCGACGTGAAGACTTTGAAACCCGCCCCGCGGAAATGATCAGAGACAACCTGCATCTCGATGGGGCAGCGAAGATCCGGCTTGTCAGTGCCGTATTTCGCCATGGATTCATCAAATGCGATCAACGGAAACGGGTATTGCGTGACTTTGCGACCACCGGAAAACTTGACAAAAGTATCATGCACGACAGGGCCCACAGCATCGAACACGTCCTGGCGCTCAACAAAGCTCATCTCGAGGTCGAGCTGATAGAACTCACCAGCGGATCTGTCCGCACGGGCGTCTTCGTCACGAAAACAGGGCGCGATCTGATAATATTTATCAAAGCCCGACACCATGATCATCTGTTTGAAGATTTGCGGGGCTTGCGGGAGCGCATAAAATTTTCCCGGATGAAGCCGCGACGGCACCAGAAAATCCCGGGCGCCCTCAGGTGAGGATGCGGTCAGAATCGGGGTCTGAAAGTCGGTGAAGTCCTTGGCTTCCATACCGCGACGAATTTCACCGATTACCGCAGAGCGGGTCATAATATTTTTGTGCAATGTCTCGCGGCGCAAATCGAGGTAGCGATACTTCATCCGAATGTCTTCGGGGTAATCCGGCTCGCCAAAGACCGGCAGCGGCAATTCCTCAGCCTCAGACAGTATTTCAACGCCAGCGATCCGGATTTCAATCTCACCGGTCGGCAAATTCGCGTTGACCACTTCTGCATCACGGGCAACCACACTGCCCTCAACGCAGATCACGCTTTCCTGGCGCACATGCTCTACAGCCGAGAAAAAACTCATTTCCGGCTCAACCACCAGCTGGGTCAGGCCGTAATGATCGCGCAGATCGATAAACAAGAGCCCGCCATGGTCCCGCTTACGGTGTACCCATCCCGACAAGCGAACGGTTTCACCAACTTGGTCTTTGCGGAGTTGGCCGCAAGTATGTGTGCGATAAGCGTGCATGGAATCTCTCTAAAATGATTGAATTTAGGCAACATTGCAGAGGCGTCGGATTGGCCTTGGCACGCCCCGATGTCAAGGTCAGGAGCGCTTTTCTCCTCGACCTTTGGCCGCATCAATTCACGGATGACGCCTCCGATTTAGGCTGATAGAAGCCGCCTCATGCGCATCATCACAACCTCATCCGAATTAGCCAGCTTTTCCGCCGATCTTGCGGAGCGCCCGTTCATCGCCGTCGACACCGAGTTTATGCGGGAAAAGACCTATTGGCCGATCTTGTGCCTGATCCAGGCCGCCGCTGAAGGGATTGAGGCGATCATTGATCCGCTGGCCTCTGGAATCGATCTGACCCCTTTCCTTGAAGTCATGGCTAACCAGGAGGTCATCAAGATCTTCCACGCAGCCCGCCAGGACCTGGAGATTTTCTATAAGCTCATCGGCGACGTCCCAGCCCCGTTATTCGACACCCAGATCGCCGCGATGGCTTGCGGTTTCGGGGATCAAATTGGCTATGAGCCGCTGATGCGGGGGCTTTTGAATGCGAATATCGACAAAGGCTCACGCTTCACCGACTGGTCCCGGCGCCCGCTTTCTGAGGCCCAACTCACCTATGCGCTCTCAGATGTTACCCATCTTCGCGACGCCTATCCTCTGTTGGAAGGCAAACTTAAAGCCCAATCGCGCGGCCACTGGGTCGAGGCGGAGATGCAGGCGCTGTATGATCCGGACCTCTATTTTGTCAAACCGGAAAACGCCTGGAAGCGGCTCAAGCTAAAAGGTGTCCGCGCCAAAGAACTCGGCCCGGCGATCAAGCTCGCTGAATGGCGCGAATCAGTGGCTCAGAAAAAAGACGTGCCCCGCGGGCGTGTCCTCAAGGATGAGGCAATCTTTGAATTGGCCCGTTCTCAACCGCGATCTCCAAAAGAGCTTGGGCGGGCGCGCAGCCTTTCCAGCGGGTATGAGCGCTCATCTGCGGGCGCTGCAATATTGGAGGCAATCAAGGCAGGCGTAGAGATCGATCGAAAACTATTGCCAGAGATCGCAAAACACGACCGAATCAAGCCTCCGGCCGACGTCATGGAGCTGTTAAAGGTTTTATTGAAACGCCAATGCGAGGCTTATGATGTTGCTCCCAAACTTATCGCTACTGCGAGCGACCTCGAAGAGATTGCGCGCAATGAGAATGCTGATGTGAAAGCGCTTACAGGATGGCGCCGGGAAGTCTTTGGCGAGGCGGCGCTAAAACTCAAACGCGGAGAATTAGCGCTCAAGCTAAAGAATGGCAGCGTGGAACTAATCGACGTTTGATCCAGATCCGCTCCAACATTTGATCACCCAGCTTCTGATCGCTCAAATTTTTTGGCGATAAAATAAATTACAAAACCGGATGCAATCAGCGCCAGACCGAACACGCCTTCTATTGGTCGATGTATCAGTGCATAAATTAATATCCATCCTGTTAGGGATAAATAAATAAGCGGCGTCAGTGGAAAAGCAAATGTCTTATAAGGACGATTGAGCCTAGGCTCCCGCCACCGCAAGACAAACAACCCCAGCACCGTAAAAAAACTATATTTTACAGTTCTGGGCATAGCCTTAGCGCCAATCTGATCGCTCGCCATTAGATGTTCATCTAATTAGGACGTATAATGATGATGTCTATTGTCATGGAATTTTTCTCTGAATTTTTGCTTCCCATTGGCAACTCAAAGGCAAAACCTCTGCGCTAGGGATTTTTACTCAACTTAGCCGAATCAGCTAACTCTCTGGCCATTAGTTGCTATATTATAACGTAAAACCAATTGAATTTAGCATGTTGCACAATAGTGACATATGTTCATTCCCCACCATTAACCATATCTATTTGATTCCCTTAGTTAAACTACGCCTTTCCCAGATGAGGGTGGAAGAGCCGACCAATTCCTCAACTGTTATTCATGCGCACGAATCATTTTCCTCTGACTACAGTGTAAATTATTCTGTTCACACACTGGAAAAATTCGATTTAGGAGAGGGAAATCAGAATGAAGAAGAACGCACTTAACTGCTCTGTTGCAGCCATAGCGATCACATTGGCCTCAGGAATGACGACCAATGTAGCTCTGGCGCAAACCGAAGGCGCAAGCACTCGAAGCGATGATATCATCATTACGGTCGGCACTCGAAGAGACGCCCGATCTGCTGCCAACACGCCTGCGCCTATTGATGTCATTAGTTCCGATGAGATTCTGAACCAAGGCGATTCTGATATTCAAAACATTTTGCGCACGTCCATTCCGTCGTACAATGTGAACACGCAGCCGATTTCAGATGCTGCGACTTTGATCCGCCCCGCAAACTTGCGCGGCCTGGCGCCTGACTCAACACTGGTTCTGGTCAATGGTAAGCGCCGTCACCGCGCGGCGGTCATTACCTTCCTCGGCGGCGGTATTTCCGACGGCTCCCAAGGGCCGGACATTTCTGTCATCCCGACAATTGCCTTGAAGCAGGTTGAAGTCCTACGTGACGGTGCTGCATCGCAATATGGCTCTGACGCCATCGCAGGTGTTATCAACTTTGTCCTCAGGGACGCATCAGACGGCGCCAGCTTTGAAGCATCATGGGGCCAAACCTATGAAGGCGACGGCGATCAATACAGTTTCTCAGCCAATGTTGGCCTACCGATCAATCTCGGCGAAGGCGGCTTTTTGAACTTGAGTGGTGAGTTTGGCGAAATTGACGCCACTGACCGTTCTGT
Source organism: Alphaproteobacteria bacterium (assembly GCA_013151435.1). GTDB lineage: Bacteria > Pseudomonadota > Alphaproteobacteria > Caulobacterales > Parvularculaceae > Hyphococcus. The sequence continues at coordinate 15,111 of JAADIH010000116.1, read as the reverse complement.
GCAACGCGACGACGCCGCAGCCCTGATTGCAGCTGGCAACAATGCGGTCGCAAATCCTGCACAGATCTGGGGCCAGCCAAATGTTAATGATGACCTCGCGCTATTCGCTAATATGGCCATTCCAGCCTCGGAGCGGTTAGAATTTTATGCTTTCGGTAACTACGCCGAAAGACAGGTTGAAGGCGGTTTCTTCTTCCGTAACCCAACCAATCGCGCTGGCGTATTTGCAGGGCCAGAGGTTGATCCCGATACCGGCCTTGTGGACACTGCGGATTTGGATATGGACAACGTTCCATCGGTTCTCGTTGGTGATCTTTCAACAGCTAACACCGGTGATTGTATCCAGGGCATACCGCTCACCAGTGGCGGGCTTATCCCGGACCCAACGTTTCTCGCCTCAATCCAAGCCGACGCCAACTGCTTTTCTTTTGTCGAATTGTTCCCGGGCGGTTTCACACCTCGTTTCGGCGGCGACCTGGAAGATAAATCAGTCGCTCTTGGCTTTCGCGGTGAACTTGGCCGCCTGACCTATGACATCAGCTATTACTATGGTCAGAGCGACGTTGATTTCTTCATCAACAATACTATCAACGCGAGCCTTGGTCCGGTCACACCGACATCGTTCCGACCAGGCGGTTATTCGCAAATCGACAAGAACTTCAACGCGGACTTCGCCTATGCGATTCCGAACAACTTGTTCGCTTCTGACGTCAATTTCGCTTTTGGTTTTGAGCATCGCGAAGAAGAGTTCCAGATTCGCGCTGGCGACCCGGCGTCATTCCAGCTCGGGCCTCTCTCAGCACCAGGTGGGGCCTATCCTCTTGGCCAGGGCTTCTCATCTAGCTCAAATGGCTTTGGTGGTTTCACCACGGCCAGCGCAGGCAGCAGCTCGCAGAGCAACTATGCTGTCTACGGAGAAGTTGAAGCCGACATCACTGAGCAGTTCATTTTGCAAGGCGCTGTTCGCTATGAAGACTTCTATGACTCCTTTGGCGATACGTTGAACTACAAAATCGGCGCCCTCTATGCCGTTAACGATAACCTTACATTCCGTTCGACCTACTCAACGGGCTTCCACGCCCCGACCGGTGGTCAGGCGAGTGTAACAAACATCACAACGCAGTTCAGCGGTGGTCAACTTCAAGATCAGGGCACATTGCCTTTATCGAGCGCAGCCGGCCAATTTATTGCTGATAATCTTGAGGCAACCACCGGTGTGCGTCCGACGCTTGGGCCTGAAAAATCCAAGAACTTTACAGTCGGCGCTGGCTTCAATGTTGGCCCGGTTAACTTGACCGTCGATTATTTCCGCATCTCAGTCAGTGATCGTATTGCGATTTCTGATCAGCAAGACTTCCGTATGGCGTTGTTTGACGCTGGTACTCTTGCTGGTTTGACGCCTGCTGACATGGGTATTACTGGCGACATCAATGGCGATATGGTGGTTGATTCCGGTGACGGTATCACCAGCCTCATCATCAACGGTCTTGACGCCAATGGCGTCATCAACGCTGCTGACTTTGCCGGCTCAGAAGACCTGACCAGCTTTGGCTTCTTCCAAAACACCTTCGATACCCGCACACAAGGTATCGATATCGTGGCGAGTTCCGACTTCGAATTTTATGCGGGGTCGAACACCAAAGTGGCGGCAGTCTTCAATTGGACGGACACAGTTGTAACAGACCGGGGCCTCGGCTCAGCGGCGCCGTTGTCAACAGGGCGCGCCAAGCAGATCGAAGACTCGATCCCTGCAACGCGCGGTAATATTTCCCTCAATCACTATCAGGGGAAATTCCGCGGACTTGCCCGCGTCAACTACTATGGCTCTTTCTTTGAGTGCCATCTTGACGCCACCAACAACAACCCTGCGCCAGCTGTGCCTTGCGACCTACCGCATAATGGTGGTGCTCAATTCACAGTTGATCTCGAAGCGGCCGTTAAAGTTATGGACCGCATAGAGTTTATTGTGGGCGCACAGAACGTCCTCGACTCATTCCCGGATGCTCTATCACCTGGGAATGCCGGCGTTGCTGGTGCACAGTTCCCACCAGTGGCCCCAGCCGGTTACAATGGCGGCTTCTTCTACTTCAAAGTGCGCGTAGATCTCTAAAACGTGGCTTAATACGAGATGAAAACAGGCGGCCTTTTGGTCGCCTGTTTTTTTGCCTTTTTCAAAATTGAGCAATTCGGCGGGCTGTTGCCGCTATCAGCCCTCATAAATTTCGGATACGTCCAGATCAAGAGCTTCTGCAAGTGCGCCGAGACGTTTTTGCGGCGCCTCACCCATCAATTCTTCGCGGTCCTGAGGCGCTCGAAAAACCAAACATCCTTCATCAATTTCAAGCTGGCATCCCTCTAATGGTCTAGAGGCTTTAGGTGAAAAAGTTGCTGCAAATCGCAGCGCCAATCCAAATTGAATGGCGCTTTGTTGCTCTTCCCAGGACAAAAGGCCAATTACCTGCTGTTGCGATGGCGGTGTAGATCGGCCCTGATACCGACAATATAGCGCTAACGCCATCCACACACGCTCACGATGACTGATCCCCATTAGCGACGCACGTAAAATTTCATCATAGGCCTGCCGCGCACGCATTTCAGGATGAAAATAAGCGCCGATATCAACAAGCAAAGAAGTGGCAAAACGAAGCCTGGCTTGAGCACCATCCCGAGTGTCAAAGACGGGTTCGATGACTTCGAAAGCCGCTTCGCCATAGTATGCATTTGGCGCCAGGCGATCTGCATAAAATCTGCATGCCGCAATCAGCGGATCACTTTTGCGAATAGTTTTTGGTAAGTTCTGATATAAAATACCCTCCCTTACGCCGCCCGCTGATATTACAATATTTTTTACACCCGTTCGCTCAAGCAACACCTTCAAGACGGCTGCCGCATATGGCAACGTCTCAAGCCTTCGGCGTGGAATGCCTGGAATATCTTCAAGTGAACGGTCGCTTTGATGTGCTATCAGATCGCAAATCTCTATCGCCTGGCTGCTCGTCATCTCATAGTGATGCAAAATCGACAGCGGATAACTTCGAAGTCGCATATGGATGCGCGCCACTGCACGCCATGCGCCGCCTACGGAATATAGTGTTTTATAGCAGCCTTTCTTCAAGAATTTAACGCTATCAAGCTCGCGCCCAATAAAATCTAGAGCGACTCCGGCGTCCCCATGCGCATGACGCATGACGTTAAACGGACCAATGGGCAAACTAACGCTTTGCGTAATCTCACCAGATTTAAGCGCCACCAGCTCAAGACTGCCCCCACCCATATCACCAACGATGCCGGTAGTATCCGGCTCGAAAGAAATCACCCCGTTTGCCGCAAGCGCTGCTTCCTCAGGGCCAGAAATTACCCTGACGTCAAATCCAAGTACGGTTACAGCATTGACAAATTTTTTGCCGTCCTTCGCCTCTCGCACCGCCGCCGTCGCTATCGTAAATGTCGGTGGGTTCCCATGCTCAGCCAAAATACGAGCAAATCGTTTCAATGTAGCAAGGGCATAAGTGACAGCGTCGGCGTTGAATTTCCCGTCGCTCGTTATGTCGCGACCCAGTCCGCACAGCGCTTTCTCATTGCAAATTGCAATCGGCGCCCGGCTGGGGCCGTCATAAATCACCAGTCGGATTGAGTTTGAGCCGATATCAACAACAGCGCGCCGCTCTACTCTGACGGCCTCTGGTTCGCTGTCAAATCTCATCGTATCGTGTCCACTTCACCGTTCCTTAGAGCCATACATATTCGAACAGAATCAATGAATGGCACTAAGTTATTGTTAGTCGCGCCTCTTTTGCAAAAAACCGCAAACACTTTTTCGCGAAACGCTCTAGATACATATGCGCGATTCGATATCTTGCCGCCTATTTTCGGTGTTTCAATTCTTTGGGCGCGTTATATTTAATAGCCTTACCGCGGCCGGAAAGGCTCGGATTGGTCATCATATAGGTATGAACATTGAACGGCTCGCGATCGCCCTTAACACGGATGCGTTGATACTTGCCGTCAGGCATCAGACGCCAGCTCTGCGCTTCGTCATTGAGATTGGCGACCATGATGTGCCCTAAGATCTGCCTGTGAACAGTAGGATTCTCCACGGGACAGAACACTTCTACACGTCGGTTGAGATTACGAGGCATCAGGTCAGCTGAAGAGACATAGACTTTTGCTTGAGAATTGGGAAGCGAATCCCCTGCCCCAAAGCAATAAATCCGCGCATGCTCAAGAAATCTTCCAACAATACTCTTCACTCGGACATTCATAGAGAGCCCCGGAACGCCAGGACGCAAACAACAAATACCGCGCACAATGAGGTCTATTTGAACACCTGCTTCAGAGGCTTGATAAAATTTGTCGATAAGCTCACCGTCGACCAGCGCGTTCATCTTGCACCAAATAGCAGCCTTCTTGCCTTTCCTGGCGTTTTTAATCTCTTTATCGATAAGCTCGATGAAGTGGGATCGCCCCGTCAGCGGTGCGACAGCAAACTTCTCAAATGCGGGCGGCGCCGCATATCCTGTGATGTAATTGAAAACTTTTGCCGCATCCCTGCCGATCGCCGGGTCACACGTAAACAAGGAGAGGTCTGTATAAATTTTGGCCGTAATTGGATGATAGTTGCCCGTGCCGATATGGGTATAGGTCCGGGCGCCATCAGCCTCTTGCCTGACGACCAACGATAACTTTGCGTGGGTTTTATATTCTACAAAGCCATAGACAACGCTGACGCCCGCACGCTCAAGCGCTCTCGCCCAGCGAATATTGGCCTCTTCATCAAAGCGCGCTTTTAACTCCACCAGCGCAGTTACGTTCTTTCCAGCCTCCGCAGCTTCAATGAGCGCTTCAATAATCGGTGATTGTTTTGAGGTCCGGTAGAGCGTCTGCTTGATCGCTACGACCTTTGGGTCAGCCGTAGCCTGCTTTAGAAACTGAACCACTACATCGAAAGATTCATAAGGGTGGTGGACCAGAATGTCTTTTTCACGGATTGCCGAAAAGCAGTTGCCCCCATGCTCGCGTATACGTTCGGGAAAACGCGGCTCATAAGGTTCAAACTGCAGGTCCGGGCGGTCGCTAGGAATTAACTCATTGGTTTGCGCAAGACCAAGAATACCATCAACATAGACCACATCTTGCGCCGTCGTATGTAGGTGATGACATATCATCTTGCGTAAATGATCCGGGGTCGAGGCATCAATTTTAACGCGAATGACATCACCACGGCGCCGCCGCTTCAACATTCTTTCAAAAACGCGAACCAGATCTTCGGCTTCTTCCTCAACTTCCACATCAGAATCACGAAGCACGCGAAATGCGCCATGGGCTAGCACTTCAAATCCCGGGAAGACGTGATTGATAAATTGAACCATCACATCTTCGAGTGGGATAAAGTGTATCGGCGGACGGCCATTTTCACCTGTCGGTGCATCAGGCAAACGGATGAACCGGCGAATTTTCATTGGCACCGGAAGCAACGCCAATAGCTTACGCCCATCTTTGCGTTTTAGTTCAAAACACAAAACAAATCCAAGATTTTGTATGAAGGGAAAGGGGTGCGCCGGGTCAAGCGCCAGTGGCGTCAGAATAGGAAAAATATTGTTTTCGAACTCTTCGCGCAACCAAGTCAGTTCCACATTTGACAAGTCATCTGCTTTGACAACTGCAATGCCCTCATCACTCATCTTGGATGATAACAAACGCCAGCACCGTTGCTGCTCTTCCAGCAATGCCAGTGCCTGCTCATTGATCATGGTCAATTGTTGTTGTGGGGTAAGACCATCCTGACTGACTGCAGAAATGCCTTCACGAACCTGACCGCGCAAGCCCGCCACGCGCACCATATAGAACTCATCGAGATTGCTGGCGGAGATTGAAAGAAACCGCAAACGCTCAAGCAGCGGGTGACGCTTGTTGGACGCTTCTTCTAAAACCCGCGAATTGAATGCCAGCCAGGAGAGTTCGCGATTAATAAAACGATCCGGCGATGACATAGAAATATCATTACCAGCGCTTGCCGCTTTTATATTCTCGCGTCCTTTCGTGTCATCTGGGTCCGCCAACAAATTCTCCTCTACGCATTCCACTAAGGACTATGCAGTCGTTAGTTTAACAAAAAAGGGCATCAATAACTTTCTGTGCTAGCGGAATTGTTAATTTTCGCTTTTCCGCCATCGCCGCCTCATCAGCGCGAGCGATAAATTCGGCGGCGGCGGCAAATGTTCGTGACAACCGCAACGACGCAAATTCAATCACCTCTTCACTCACCACCAACTGGCGATCACGAAAGCCTTTAGCAATAACAACCCGGATCAACGCTTCATCGGGTTCACCCAATATCGCCCAGGGCATCGCCTCCAGGCGGGTCTGTAAATCTTTCAATCCAAGCGACCATTCCCCCGGGTGACCAGCGCCAACGAGCACGAGCCGAGCCCCGGCATCGATCCGTTCTTCAATTGTTGTGAGAAAACCTCGCGCATTTTGCTGTGGAAGATTATCAAAAACAATTACTCGCGGGCCCGCGGAAACGACGCCAAGGTCAACCTCATCTGCAAAGACTCCCCCAGTGTTTTCTGTGGTGATATGCGCCAAATGTGTCTTGCCGGAACCCGGTGGGCCGCAAATAATCATCGCAGGATCATCAGATTGCTCCCACGCCTGCATGCAATTCCATGCGGTCTCATTGGCATCAGAAATTAGAAAACTATCGCGGTCATAACGAGGTACAGCGCCAGGCAAGGATAGCGCCAGCTGCTTGTTGCGATCTTTTAGAATGGCCTTGGGCATCTTTCCCGTTGATATACGCGATATCTAATTCGCCGCCACCGAGTAAAAGCGTTTTGCCGTTAAGGTGGGGTAAGCACAACGCTCTTATGAACAGTACCGATTAAAACTCAGATTCTATTTTTTCGTCGCGGTCATAATTGTCTGGCTCGAGACTGGCAGGTTGAAATTCCGATTGACCATCCTCATTGGAACCAAGACGATCGCGCCGTCCACGACGACGATCGCGATTACGTACAGCTTGCGCTGTTGAAGGCGTGGCGATCATCCAGTGATCACCGTCTTCAGTCCACAAGGCCAGGCCTTGCGATTCCATGGCAACAATCAGTTTTCCAGGATCCCCATAAGCGCGGATCAGCATCTCGGCGCCGGCCCGTGAAAGCGCCCTCACCTGCACTGACCCAACGAGCGGTGTTGAGACGAGGGCTGATCGGATTTTCGACCACTCACCAATCGAGATGTAATAGGCGCTGGTTTCAAGAACGCCGATGACATTATGGTCAATCAAAGTCCGTTCTTTCCAGGGCTTGGCGTGCTTGGCGATTGTCGTATCAATTGATCGCTCAGCGAGCAAAGGGAAATTACCCGACGCCTGGCGAAACCAGCCCTCGGCCAGAATGTCCCCTACTTGAGCGGGAATAAAACTATTTGTATCGGGCCCTTGCTGCACAATTGAGCGCGGAGCTACGTCCACATCATTCATATCCGCAAACTCAAGTTCATCAAGTTCTTGAAGCTCACCAGATTCCCGGTATCCGTTGATCAACCGCACGCGCAACAGATCCTCACCATCGATTTGTTGCAGGAAAGCATGAGCGACAATCACCTGGCTGACGGAATAGCGCTCACCCATCATCCGCAACGCCGTCTGATCAAGTGCGATCGCCTGACGCGCGGTGATAGAAGCGGCGTCTTCCAGATCCCCCAAAGGGGCGGTCATTGGTGTTAACTCATTATTATAGGGTCGGCCATTCCACGCCGCCATCCAGGGGTTATTGTCTTCCCACAGATATAGCCCAGTTTTGGTTTGCAGCACCGGCAAAACGAGCGCGGTTCGCGTTTGCGTTTCACTATAGGGAATTTGCGCATCTTTCAGGAGCTTCCGAACTGCAGCAGGTTTAAACCGATAGGTTACAAAAGCGCGGTAGGTCGCTGACGAACTCTTTTCGTTATAGACTTCGAACCCGGATTCCAGACGCTCAAGATCCTTATCCGTCAACACCACAACATCACGTTCTGCGCTGGCAGGGGGAGCGGGAATGACACTAGTGGCCCCAAAACTTGCTTCTACAGATGCGCTTGCCTCAGCGGGAAGGCCCATGGCCAGACTTGGCAAATAAACCCAATCCTCCTCAATGGTGAGGCGTCGCAATAAAATATCCATGGCCCGGCGGCGTCCTTGCCGTTGCGCAGTGTTTTTGGCGGCTGTGGCGCTACCCGCCTGAGCCTGGACGGCCACCCTTGGCACCACAAACACATCCTCGCCAATCGCGACGGCAGGCGAATACCCAATTATGGCGGTTCCGAACACCGTAAGGAGCACTGCAGCAAATCTGACTATCATCAATATCTATCCCATTTGAGCGTGTACTTCGGAGCGTCGTTCATGAATCTGAATTTTCTATGGCGCATCCAAAGAAATCTGACAGTTTTCATCTATGGACCACCGCCGACAGCCCTTTATAGCCCCTTTATAGCCCCGTCAGCAGGGGTAAACGAGCCTAAATTCAGCTCTTCCATACATTAAATTGCGCACACAGTTGCCCAAGCTGCCCGGTAGTGGTTAGGAGGTGCAATTATGAATGATGCATATAAAAAAGCCGGGGTTGATATCGATGCTGGCGAAGATCTGATTCGTGCGATTGGCCCTATGGCTCGGGCCACGGCGCGCCCTGGTACGAATGCCGCTCTGGGCGGATTTGGCGGACTTTTTGACCTCAAAGCCGCAGGATTTAGCGATCCCATCCTGGTGTCTGGTACTGATGGCGTCGGGACCAAGTTAAAAATAGCTTTCGAGCTTAAGCGTCACGACACGATTGGCATTGATCTGGTTGCCATGTGCGTCAATGACGTCTTAGCACAAGGCGCTGAGCCACTGTTTTTCCTTGATTATTTTGCAACCGGCAAGCTTTCACAGGAAGTCGCGGCAAGCGTCGTTTCCGGGATCGCTGCGGGTTGCAAGCTTGCAGGCTGCGCGCTCATTGGTGGCGAGACTGCGGAAATGCCAGGGATGTACGGCACTGGCGAATATGACCTCGCCGGGTTTTGCGTTGGCGCGGTTGAACGCGAGAACATCCTTCCGCGCAAAGCCTCTGTCGGCGACGTGATGATCGGCCTGGCCTCCTCCGGCGCTCATTCAAACGGCTATTCGCTGCTCCGGAAAGTTGTCTCTGAGAGCGGCGCGGCTCTCAATGCGCCTGCGCCATTTGATTCTTCACGCTCGCTTGGTGAGGCGCTGATGGCGCCAACGCGCATTTATGTAAAATCTGTTTTACCTCTGCTGACGGACCAACATATCAAAGCCTTCGCGCATATTACTGGCGGCGGCCTGACCGACAACGTGCCGCGTATTTTAAGCAATGACTTGGCGCCGATTTACGATGAAGAGGCGATTGCACCCGCACCGTTATTTCAGTGGCTGCAGCAAGAAGGAAATCTCACCGTTTCCGATATGCAGCGCACCTTCAATTGTGGGATCGGCGGAGTTTTGATCTGCGCACCGGGCGCAGTTGATAATACAATTTCTTCATTAAACGGCGCTGGTGAAGAAGCGCGCGTAATTGGCGAGATCGCGAGGGTTTAAGATGGCTAAAGCCAAACTCGCCGTGCTGATTTCAGGACGCGGCAGCAATTTACAATCTCTCATCGATGCCGCTGCGGACCCGGACTATCCTGCCGAAATTTCGCTCGTCATATCAAACCGGCCAAAAGCTGCGGGGCTTGCCCGCGCGACAAAAGCCGGCATCACGCAAACAACGATAGATCACAAAGATTTTCAAACCCGAGAAGACTTCGAGGCAGCCCTCGATGACGCGCTACGATTGGCCAAAGTCGATTATGTATGTCTTGCCGGCTTTATGCGGATGCTGACGCCAAATTTTGTTAATGACTGGCGGGGGCGCCTGATTAATATTCACCCTTCACTTCTGCCTGCTTTTAAAGGCATGCATGTCCATGAGCGGATGATCGATGCTGGTATAAAACTCGCCGGTTGCACCGTGCATTTTGTGTCCGCTGAAGTGGATGCAGGCCCCATCATCGGCCAAGCCGCCATCCCAGTATTACCGGGAGACACCGCCGATACACTTGCAGACCGCATCCTCCAGCAGGAACACAAACTCTATCCGGCTTGCATAAGGCTGCTCGCGGAAACCAAGGCGCGGCTTTCCGGCGCTGTCGTGCTGTATGATTCCAGCGTCATTGCATCCGGCGATTTATCCAATCCACCGACGGAATAATTACGAAGTCACGACTTCGCGACTGGATGCAATCGTGCTGCGGCCCATCAATTTTGGATCATTTGGCTGCATCGACGTCGATTGTTTGATAACGCGCCAAAACGGATAGCGCGGCTGTGCAGTGATGATCGGCTTTGCGCCAATAATTGAAGCAATAACTGAAAATGTGGAAGCACGATTGTTTTGCGCGATGGCATTGCATTCCGACAAGCACAACAGATCTAAAACAGACTCCTGGATAGTAGTTTTTCTGAGATGATTATTATTCCATTCAAATGCTTCGTCAGCTCCGGGGCTTTTTTTTCGGTATTGTTCAGTATCGACTCCCATGGAGGCGACAGCTTTTTCAAAACCCACCGCGGCTTGATTGTCATCTGAAAAAACTGCATAACCAAATTGCTGGGTTATATTTTTATACCTTCGCAGGGAATGGCATAGCGCCTTATCCTCATAGATCCTCATAAATGGGGCTGGTAAAAATCCATACATAGCGCTCAAATATAAGGGCAATTCCCGATTGAGCCCTTGTTGCCCCATAGCGAATGCACGAAATTGGTTGCGATGATGCAAAGTTCTATCGGTACGGCGAATATGAACGCCCAACAGTGCGTTCCCGCCAATCTTTTGACGCCAATCTTTGGCGGCGCTCACCAGTTCATCATGGAAATGGAGATGGCGGAGTTCATAAACAAAATTCGTGCAAAACTCAGGCAGCGATAACTCTATGTTCAACGTCTCATTGAATTGCTCATAAATCTCCAACGGCTCCCAGCCATGCGTATCTATGACACAGCACTCGGCTGGTTGATATGATCGTGGTATCAGATTTGGCGTAGGCTTAAAAATATCCTCATAAGCGCCCGGACAAGATGGGTCGATGCTCCACGGGAAATATATATCGTGATTATTGACGCAAGCTTTCACCGCGGCAATCGCAATTATCCGATTTCCTAATCCACAGATTGGCCCGGACCACCAGTAAGACGTCGACTGCATGTATGAAAAGAACTCTCAATCCATTGTGTTTTGTCTGTCGGCGCCAAACAATTACGAAGTCGCCGCCTCAAGCTTCTCAATAAACTCCTGAACACGTCTTGCATTGGCGCCAAGATCCGATCCGCCCACGCGAGATTTAGATCGCACATCGATACGCGTCATCGCGCCTTCTTGGCGTAACCGCACAACAAAATCATCGATAAATCCAAACCAACGTGAGGTATATGTCGCCTCAATGAGCCACCCATTATCTGTGGGCGCATTACTCAGAATTTCCATGTCCATTGCTTCAATGACGCGCCGAACGATCTCGGCGTTTTCGTCAACGGTGCCGACAACGAATTTGGGTTCAATACCCGGAAAAGCTTCACGCTGCGCCTCAGCAACGGTTTGCTCTGAATTGTGGACGCGCTCTTCGCCTTTATATTCCGCCGGGTTTTTGCGTGGCAAATTGGCAGCCGCAATAATAGCTGGTGGATCGATAAAATCCGTCGTGATCTCGTGAATAAACGGATTGTTCTGGACTAGCTCTCGCATCTTCATGGGTACCATACCGGCGGAGCCCGCAAACAGCGCAGCCGCCATAGCGAAAATGCCAAGTTTTCCAGCGCGCAGAATAAACGCCAAGATCGCCCCCGCGAGAGAAAGCCCGGCTGCCGTAAAAACCGGTGATAATGACACCACCCCATCAATAATCGTGATTGGCCTGGCCGCCTTGAACATCATGTCGAGACCAGTCGAATATTCCCAGTATCCAAACCGGGTTCCGGGTCCAGCAAGGACAATTACCAGCCCGAGCCCAACCGCAATGAGAGATAGTATCCAGATAAACGCCTTCATAACCCCGCCCCAACATTACTACTTTCAGCACTCTACAAGCAAAAACCTGAAGATGCACCCGTCATTAGTTTTTCATGCAATCTATTGAAATACCTCGCTCTCATGCCTATTTCCGTGCAGAGAAAAGAGGACTTGCGATGCCCCGCCCAGTCACAATTACGCTTTCCCATGACCTTGGTTTAGATGGCGCCCGCCAGCGTATTCGCGATGGATTCGACAAGCTAAAGAACCAGATGACAGGTGGTATGATGTTCAAGTTCAGCGAAGAATGGATCAGTGAAGATACGCTGTCGTTTGAGGCGAACGGGTTGGGGCAACACATCACAGGTAAAATTGATATATTCCCGCAGCATGTGCGTATCGAAGCCACCCTCCCTGCCCTTCTTGCAACTGTGGCCGAGGCGATCACCGGCAAGATCGAAAAAGAAGGACGGTTATTGTTGGAGACAAAATAGCCGTGAGCATAGACCGGCGAATGCAAAGCATCCGCCAGTATTTTAGTCTGTGCTTTACTCAGACAGCAACTCTAACGCGCCAGCCGTGAGCGCATGGACGCCAGTCTTTAATGTTGGCTCAGGTAGTGGTGCGAAGAACGGCGAATGATTTGCTGCGGGCGCTACGCCTTTTCCTTCACGCGCCGCTTTCATGGCCTCAGGGTCGCTGCCGCCAGTCCAGAAAATCACCGTGGGAATATCATCCGGCGTACGACCAAAACGACTAAAGTCTTCACCGCCCATGCTTGGCGGACGCTCATAAACGCGAGCCTCACCAATGCTCTTTGCAATAGCCCCCATCACACGCGTCGTCATCTCGGGGTTGTTATAGGTTGAGGGCGTATAGTCACTCTCAATCACCACCTCGGGCATCATATCTTTGGGGAGCCCAGCCGATACCGCCTGTGCTTTGGCAATACGGCGAATGCCGTTGAGCAGTTTTTCACGAACGTTGTCTTCATAAGAACGCACCGTGATCTGTAGATGCGCGGCATCCGGAATGATGTTGTGCTTATAGCCCGCCTGAAATGAGCCTACCGTGACAACGCCTGCATCTAACGGGTCAAGCTCACGCGACACAAGTGTTTGCAGTGCGTTGACGATTTGCGCGCCGATAACGATCGGGTCTTTAGAAAATTGCGGCGCCGACCCGTGAGCGCCAATGCCTTTGATGTAGATATCTACGCTATCCACATTGGCGAGGGCAAACCCGGATGTATAAGTCACATCACCAGCACTGTCCCAACCTGAGGTGTGGGTCGCCAACACGTAATCGGGTTTAGGAAATTGTTTGTAGAGACCGTCTTCTAGCATCGCGAGGGCGCCCAAACCAATTTCTTCCGCTGGCTGGCCTATAAGGATAAGCGTTCCTGACCATTGATCTTTCATGGCAGCGAGCCGTCGCGCTGTACCCACCATGATCGCCATATGGCTGTCATGTGCACAGGCATGCATCACAGGCGCCTGCTGGCCTTTGTAATCTGTTGAGACGACTTTCGACGCGTAAGAAACGCCGGTTTTTTCCTCCAAGGGCAACGCATCCATATCGGCGCGGATCATCAGCGTCGGGCCATCGCCATTTTCCATTATCGCGACAAAGCCATATCCGCCAACGCCATCATGAACCTCGCCAGCATCCGCCTTGGCTTTCTTCTTTGTCCATTTGTCGCCAATGCCTTGAGTGGTCGTAAATCCTAGCGCTTCAAGCTCCGCAATCATACGGGCAGCGCTTTCACTTTCCTTGAAGGACAGTTCAGGATTGGCGTGAAAATGTTTGTAGAGATCGAACACATAGTCATAATCCGCTTCAACGGCATCCCCGAGATCATTTGCAACAGCACTGCCCGTTAGAGATAAACCCGCAATTGATAGTAAGCTTATGGAAGCCATTAGAAATCGTTTCATAATCATTCTCTCTTATTCTGAATTAGAGTGTTCAGGCAGTTCAAAGCCAACGATCGGCATCGCCCCGGACGCCAAACCAAGGCGTTCCTTTTCTTCAGCAACCATAGACTTGATTGATGCGCGAAGTTTAGCGCCGTCATAGACGACTCCGTTCTTGACGACATAATCAATCCCTCCAGCCCGTACAGGCTTATTGGTAGCAGGGTCGAGCTTAATGTGCCCCGTCGCATAAAGCACTTTGAGGTTGGCCAATGGGTTTTCCTTGATCAGGATCAAGTCTGCCTGCTTGCCGACCTGGATTGACCCCGTCTGATCGGCTACGCCAAGAATCTTTGCGCCCTGCAAGGTCGCTGCGTTTATAACCTCTAATGGCCGCAGGCCCGCTTCGCGCAGTAATTCCAATTCGCTGATATATCCAAAACCATAGGTAGAATAGATATAGCCAGCATCTTCGCCAACGCCGATCTTGCCGCCGCGATTTTTATATTCATTAATGAACTGCATCCACAAACTATAATTCTCGCGCCATGCGATTTCTTGCTCTGTACCCCAATCAAACCAGTAGGAGCCATGGGCGTTGCGGTCTGGTTTGAAGAAATTCCACAGCGACGGCATAGTATAGTCATCATGCCATTCCGCACGACGCGATCGCATCCAATCACGGCTCGCCATATAGATGGAAAAAGTCGGCACGATAGAGAACTCACGCTCGAGCAGCGTCGCCATTACTTCTTCCCACCGCTCACTGCCAGGCCCCGCGGCTTGCGCCCATAATTTCCCGGCATTCTCAAAACGATTTTGCTCATCGCTATAATTATAGTCTGCTGGATAATTCTGAAGGACCTGATCGTCGAACAATGCTTCAGGGAGACCATACCAATGCTCCATAGAGTTCAGCCCATGAGCAGAAGTATCCAGAACATCCGCATGCGCTACATCAAGCTGCGCATGGTGCATGGTGGTTTTGAGGCCGAGTTTTTTTGCTTCTTCCAAGCCTGCCCAGAGAATTTCTTCTGGAGCGCCAAAGAATTTTACACCAAGCGCACCCTGACTTTTTAGCTTGCGAATACGCGCACGCGCCTCTGCCGGGGTGTCCACTTCTCCAGCGGACCAACCACGAAACACCGGATAGGGATAGA
>JAADIH010000139.1 GCA_013151435.1 Alphaproteobacteria bacterium | reverse complement strand
TGCAGATGGCGGTTGCGCTGACATTTGGCGCCGCGATGCCTGTGGTGAAGGTCGGCCGGATTGCCGGGCAGTTTGCCAAGCCGCGCAGCGCGCCAACGGAAACTAAAAATGGCGTCACCCTGCCGAGCTATCGCGGTGACAATATTAACGGGATGGAGTTCGAGCCCGTAGCACGCACGCCTGATCCCCAGCGCTTGTTAAAAGCCTATGGTCAGTCTGCGGCGACGCTTAACTTGATCCGGGCGTTTGCCACGGGTGGTTATGCTGACTTGCGCAACATGCAGCGCTGGAATCTGGAATTTGTGCAAGGTAACCAGCATGTGGAGCGCTATCGTGCGTTGGCCGAAAAAATTTCCGAAGCGATGGCGTTCATGGAAGCTTGCGGGGTGAACGGCTCTGATGTGCGCGCCGTTCGTGAGGTTAATTTCTATACCAGTCATGAAGCGTTGCTGCTCGGTTATGAGCAAGCCATGACCCGCGTCGATTCAACCACGGGCGACTGGTATGACACCTCAGCCCACATGGTCTGGATTGGAGACCGTACGCGACAACTTGACGGCGCCCATGTTGAGTTTTGTCGCGGCATCGAAAATCCCATCGGAATTAAATGCGGGCCTTCGCTTGATCCCGATGAATTATTGCGACTGCTTGAATTGGTGGATCCTGAAAATCAGTCCGGCCGGATTGTTCTGATCGCCCGGTTTGGCGCAGATAAGGCGGAAGAAGGATTGCCGCCGCTGATCAAGTGCATAAAGGCGGCTGGACGCAATGTTGTGTGGTCTTGCGACCCCATGCACGGTAACATGATTAAAACTGATGCTGGCTTCAAAACGCGACGATTTGATTCAGTTTTGTCAGAAGTCGGGACATTTTTTGATGTCTGCGCGGCAGAGGGGGCAAATCCTGGCGGCGTTCATTTTGAAATGACCGGCCAGGATGTTACCGAATGTTTAGGCGGGGCCCAGGAGATTTTAGAAGAAGACTTGTCCTCCCGTTATCATACCCATTGTGACCCCCGGTTGAATGCAAACCAGGCGCTGGAACTGGCGTTCATTCTGGCTGACCGGTTTAAAGAAAAACGCTCGACTGGGGGTGGCTCTACGAGCTAAGCCCTGAAACAGGCGGAAATATTGTTTGAACTGCGAATGCCCATTGGGGATTTTGCTTATGGGTCAAGTGGTTGTAAGGTGCTCTTGCAAGCCTGGGGGATATCTCCCGTGTTAGGGCCAAAGCGGGAGTTGCAAGTTGCTGAGCGGAGTAAGAATTGGCGTCGTCGGGGCCGGCGTATTTGGCGCTTACCATGCGGAAAAATACGCATGCTGCGACCGGGCCATCTTGACGGCTGTGTGTGATCTTGATTCAGCGCGCGCCGCAGCTCTTGCTGAAAAGCATGCTGCGCTGGCGATTAGTAACATAGATGATTTTTTGAATGCGGTAGACGCGGTTGTCGTGACGGCGCCGGCAAGCTGTCATTTTGATATTGCTGCAAAAGCCCTTGACGCCGGGCGCCATGTTTTTGTTGAAAAGCCGCTGACGCTAAGCACCGAACATGCAGACGCTTTGATCGATAGGGCAGCCAAGCAAGGACTAGTTCTTCAGATTGGTCATCAGGAACGTTACGTATTCGATGCGGTAGGACTATTGAATCGTGATCGCACACCGCTAAAAATTGATTGCGTCCGCAGTGGTCCGCCAAGTGGGCGCTGTGAAGATGTCTCGGTTGTGTTCGATCTGATGGTTCATGACCTTGACCTCGTTCGCAAGCTGACGACTTCAGACATCAAACGCCTTTCTGCCGAAGGCGACACACGTGAAATTAATGCGGAAATGGTTTTGGAAAATGGAACTGTCGTCGCGTTAAAGGCAAGTCGCTGCGCCGATAAGCCTGAGCGCAGGATGACGCTTGTTTATGACGACGGCGTGATCGATTTTGATTTTGTTAATCGCACATTAGAAAACTCAACGATGGCGAAGTTGAACGAAGCGTTCAAAACAGAAAATGCTTCAAAAGCGCTTCGTGATCCGCTCGGCTTTGGCGCTGAGTTATTTGTGATATCGATCCTTGATGGCATTGCGCCTGTGGTGACGGGTCCTGATGGTCGTGATGCAGTCGCATGGGCGGTGCAGATTGAAGACGCAGCCGGGATTACAAGCTCTGGCGTGCCGGAAATAGAAAGGCTGCGAGCATGAACGGGGTTGCAAATTTGTCACTCGCAGCGCAATCGCGTTTTGGCAAAATCGCCTTTGTTGACCTTGCAGCGCAGCAGCGCCTCATTCGTGAGGGCGTCGAAAAGCGCCTGAAAGCTGTTCTCGATCATGGCCGATATGTTGCGGGCCCTGAAATTGAGGAGCTTGAGGAAAAGCTTGCAGACCGCTCAGGGGCGAAGGCGGTGGTGGCATGCGCCAGCGGCACGGCGGCGCTGATCATTCCTTTGCTGGCGCGCGGGATTGGCCCAGGCGATGCGGTGTTTATGCCCGCGTTCACTTACAACGCTACAGCCAATGCAGTCTTAATAACGGGCGCCACGCCGGTCTTTGTTGATATCGATCCGACGACGTTTAACATCGATCCTGCCGATCTTGAGCGCCGCATTGAAGAGGTGCGTGTTAAAGGTTCCCTGACGCCGCGCGCAGTCATTCCGGTTGATCTCTTTGGTTCGCCAGCGGATTACCGACGGCTTTCCAAAATAGCCAATCGCGAAGAGCTGTTCATGCTGGCGGATGGCGCACAGAGTTTCGGCGGCCTACTGGATAATCGCTCGGTGGGCGACTTGGCCCCAGCCACAGCGACAAGTTTTTTCCCGGGCAAGTCGCTTGGCGCTTATGGCGATGCCGGAGCGATCCTCACACAGAATATGGATGACCGCGAAATTTGGGAGTCTATACGCTGGCACGGGACTGATAGCGCCCGCAAGAATTCAGTTCGCGTCGGCTTCAACGGTCGATTGGATAGTTTCCAGGCGGCGGTGCTCTTAGAGAAGCTGGATATTTTTGACGATGAGCTCGTGGCGCGCCGCCAGACTGCCGCCATCTATAATGAGCGATTGTCGAAGGTTGGGGCGCCTCAGCGCCATGTTGAAGGAGCGGTTTCTGGATATGGTTATTATGCTTTGCGGGTGATTAATCGCGATCAGGTTGCCAGCAGTCTGCAAAATATGGGCATCCCTACGGCGATTTATTATTCGACGCCGCTGCATAAAATGCCTGCCTTTGAAGGCTATGCCCCTGATGGCGGACTGCCAGAGACCGAAAAAGTGGCTGCGGATATTCTATCTTTGCCCATGCATCCCTATTTAACCTGATCAGGTTGACTATATTTGCAGTGCAGTTGAAGCCGCTGTTGAGTAGGCGGCAATCAGCCGTAACAGGCGCCTCCATGACCGATAAACTTCTCATTGCTATTGCGCAGATTGCGCCCGCCGTTGGTGATATCGACGGTAACCTCGCACGTATCAGAACAGCCCGCGCAGACGCGGCTAAGCTCGGTGCGGATCTAGTGGTCTTCTGCGAGCTTGTGGTGGCGGGATATCCACCTGAGGACCTCGTCCAAAAGCCGGGTTTTCAACGTGCTTGTCGCAGCGCGGTTGAAGCGTTGGCTAAAGACACTCATGATGGCGGCCCTGCGATGATTGTTGGCGCCCCCTGGAATGAAGGTGGTGCGCTTTATAATGCAGCTTTCCTACTTGATAGAGGTGCGATCGCAGCGACCCGCTATAAAGTCCGTCTACCGAATTATGGCGTGTTTGATGAGCCGCGGCGCTTTACACCGGGGTCTTCCTTCCCTGAGCCAACGGAATTTCGCGGCGTTAAACTGGGGTTGATGATCTGCGAGGATATGTGGCTGCCCGGCGCCGGTGAGGCATTAAAGGAAGCGGGCGCGGAAATTTTCGTCGTGCCTCATGGTTCACCATTCAGAGAAACCGCCATCGAAGAACGCGAGAGCGCGGCGGGTGAGCGTGCACGGGAAAACGGTTTACCGCTGATCTTTGTCAACCAACTGGCTGGCCAGGACGAGGTCTTGTTTGAGGGTGCGAGCTTTGTCATGGACCGCGCTGGCGACATACAATATCGCGCGCCGCAATTTGCTGACGGTGTTTTTCTGACCTCTTGGGAAATACATGGCGGACATTGGGCGTGCACGGATGGCCCGCAGCAAACTTGGGTTGATGGCGATGAGATGCTCTATCGCGCGGTGGTGATGGCGGTGCGTGATTATGTTGAAAAGAACCACTTCAAGGGCGTGGTGATTGGTCTTTCCGGCGGTGTTGATTCGGCGCTTGTCGCGGCAATTGCGGTGGATGCCTTGGGTGCCGCCCGTGTGCGCTGCGTGATGATGCCGTCACGCTATACCTCACCCGAAAGCCTTGAAGATGCAAAGGAATGCGCTGAGCTACTTGGCGTTTCCTATCGCTCTATCGATATTGAGCCGGGCGTTGCGGCATTCAACGAGATGATGGGGCCAGCCTTTGAGGGGCTTGCCCCCAACACCACAGAAGAAAATATTCAGTCGCGCCTTCGCGGTATGATCTTGATGGCGCTGTCCAATAAATTTGGCGATATGGTGCTCACCACCGGCAATAAATCGGAAATGTCCGTCGGCTATGCAACGCTTTATGGCGATATGAATGGCGGCTATAATCCGCTTAAAGACATGTATAAGACGCAAGTGTTTTCTCTTTGCCGTTGGCGCAACGCGCACCATGCGGCGGACCTCAAAGGACCGAAGGATCTAGTGATCCCGGAACGGATCATGACTAAGCCGCCCTCAGCGGAATTGCGTGAGGACCAAAAAGACGCAGACAGTCTTCCGCCCTATGATGTGCTCGATGACATTCTCGAATGTCTGGTGGAAAAAGAAATGTCCGTGCGTGAGATAGTCGCGAGAGGCCATAACGAGGCCGTTGTGCGTCGCATGGAGCATTTATTATATGTTGCGGAATATAAACGCCGCCAGGCGCCGCCGGGACCAAAGATCACTGCGGTCAATTTTGGCCGCGATCGGCGCTATCCGATCACCCATGGTTGGCGTGACCGGTAGGGGTGGTCGCGGAACGCATGGCCTTCTTTCTCCTCGTGTGCAATGAATAGGAAGGCTGAGCGCGCCGAAAAGATCGGGCGTGTTTATGGGCGATAAACGGGGAGGGCGTTATGCGCAATGTGTTGATCGCGGCTCTTGTTTTCGTTTTTAGCTCCGGGTTTTTCGGGGAAGCCTCCGCACAAGTACCGGTGGGCTATGAGGCGATCTACAATGAGCCGACGACGGTTAATCTCGGCGGGCGGCCAGTCGTCGCCCACATCGCTCTTTATACGGATATGGAAGCGGCGGAGCGGGGGGATTTGCGTCTCGCGCTGGTGACTGATGTCACAGACTTCATCGAGGAGACCGCACATGATCTTGAGATCTGGGTTGCTGCGCGTCAAAATCGATGCGGCGAGCGATGGGGTGCGGGCAAACCCCGTATTACATTTCCACCGGGCGCCATTCACTTTGCGCTCGATCTTGAGCTTGAATTGTGGAACTGCGGCTGGAATGGCAAGGGCGAGCCGGGCCGCATTGCGCGTGAAGCCGGCAGTGTCGATGTTACTCTCGAACCCTATATTGAGGACGGTAAGCTCCAGTCCCGGCTGAACGACTTCACGGTGTATGATCGCAGCGGCCTCTCGAAATATCTGCCGCTCGAATTTGTCGCTAGGCGGGCGGTGGATGCGGAACTGAAAAAGCTCAACAAAAATCCGAAATTCTATCGCGCACCAAAACCGCTTTACGGAGAGGGTTTCCAATATGAATCGATTGGCGCAAAAAAAGATGCAAACGGACGCGTGATCATCACGGCGATATACACAGCGACGGGATCAGTGGAAGCTCTGGATCGTATCGTTCAAAGAATGCGCGAAGAGGGCATCACTCAGTGATCGTTGCTATCCGATCCACATGGTTGGCGTGATCGGTGAGGGTGAAACGATGGTAATGCCGGACTGACAATGATATGAGATTTGGTATGCGACGGCCGATTATTCTATTTTTAGCATTGGCTATAGGAGTAGCAATTTTTGTTGCTGCACTAAGCCCGTCAATGCGCTTGGGGATTTCTTTGTTGGTTGCAGGTACACATGCAGAATTTGAAAAGGGTAAGCTTGTTCGTGAGATAGAGAATACAATAAGGGAAAATTCCCATAGCGGAAAATGGGGCGAGCGTATTCAAATACCTCCTCAACTAATTGCGAACAGTTTGACAAAACACGAAGCGAATATAAATTTGATGGCTTCGAAATTTGAGCTCAAAAAAAGAATATCCATGCAACCGTGGCCTAATTCGCAACCGGAGCTAAAAATTGAGGAAGGAGTTGTAATCTATCTGCGAAGATTGAATGGAGTTCCCTGCGCTACGATATTACAGATATATTTGTTGTTTGACGGTGACCGATTAGTCGAAGCTAGCGGAGCGATCTTTGAAGCGGGTTGCATGTAGCGACCTCTGTTTCTAATGCTATGGCCTCATGTTCTCAAGAATGGTCATTCTTTGCTAAAGCCAGTGACGGGTTTTTTTGAATGGCTATTATCATTAGGCGCGCAGGCTAAATTCTGCGATTTCATTTCGTAAAAAATACCTGATGATTGAGAGAATGAAGCTCTTTTTCAAGTAAATATTTGTCATCTTCGGGATAGTATTTAGCGATATTGGGATCATCGCCCGCGAATTTCTTGATTGCCTCAATATTTCGCCAGATGGTGACCAGCAAAAAATGCGAGACATCCCCTTCATCCCGGCGCGTGAAAAATAGCTGCTCCAGACCATCCACAGATCCGTAATCTGGCGCGGCGCGTTCTTTCATGAAAGTCTCATATTCATCCGCGTCGGCAAGCCGCGTGCGTCCATGCCATGTTCTCACAATCATATTCGGTTCCTTTGCACATACCGGTAGGAGCAGATTTAAACCATAAACTCACCCTATTCTATTCCTCAGTCAGGCTTTGCGGCTTTTCAGGACCAGCGTTTGACCGCTCCTCTGTGACCCGCTAATCCCTCAGCGTTCAAAAACCGAAAAGAAGCCTTATGTCTGTGAGAGTTCGATTTGCGCCGTCGCCAACCGGTAAGCTGCATGTGGGCAATGTCCGCGCTGCTTTGTGGAACTGGCTGTTCGCCCGGAAATCCGGGGGGCAGTTCATTTTACGCATCGACGACACGGATAAGGAGCGCTCCACCAAGGCTTATGAAGATGGGATCAAAACTGATCTCGCCTGGCTCGGGATCACTCATGATGAGACCGCCAATCAGTCGACGAGGTTTAAAGAATATGATGCGGCGCGTGACAAGCTGATTGCGGCGGGGCTGCTCTATCCCTGTTTCGAGACCAGTGACGAATTGGATCGCAAGCGTAAATTGCAACGTGCTCGTAGTCTGCCACCGGTCTATGACCGCGCCGCGCTGGCGCTATCGGATGATGATCGCAAGGCGTTGGAGGCTGAAGGGCGGAAGCCCCACTGGCGGTTTAAGCTCTCACACCAGCATGTCACCTGGACTGATATGATCCGTAGAGAAACCACTGTTGATACAAAAAGTGTGTCCGACCCGGTGCTGATCCGCGAAGACGGTATGTATCTTTATACGCTGCCGAGCTGTGTTGATGATATTGACATGAAGATTTCTCATGTGATGCGTGGTGAAGATCACGTCACCAATACTGGCGTACAAATAGAAATATTTAAAGCACTTGGCGGAACGCCGCCGCAATTTGCCCATCATTCACTGCTTGTAGGTAAAGATGGTCAGGGCCTATCGAAACGCCTTGGCTCGCTGTCAATTGAGATCATGCGCGAAGACGGCCTGGAGCCGGCTGCCATCACCAGTTTGCTGGCAAAGCTTGGTACTGCGGATCCGGTTGTTCCGGTGCAGGACCTTGAGACACTCGCCCAAGAGTTCAATTTTGATCGCGTGGGCCGCGCCCCGGCGCGTTTTGATGAGGCTGAGCTTGAAGTGTTGAATGGTAAGCTGTTGCACGAAACGCCTTTCGCACGCGTTGCGGACCGACTGAAAGAGCTGGGC
>JAADIH010000119.1 GCA_013151435.1 Alphaproteobacteria bacterium | reverse complement strand
TATTTTGCGCCGCCATACCAGCCAGCTAAAAGCACCAAGAGAGGCACTGACCCATTGCGTGGAAGTGCGCCTAAAAGTCGAAAAATCATATTCATGTCTTACCCCGTTCGGACCCATGGCCCTGTGCTGACCCCGTCGAGACAATATCACATAAAAACGAGCGGGTGCGAATCCTTTGTGCATTTGGTGTAGAGCCCGGAATTCTTTGAAATATTTGCCCCATTCTGTCCCCTATTCCGAGGTTCCGACGGCCCAATTTGTTTGCCAATGTTTTCTGCTTTCTGGATCCCGGCCTTCACCGGGATGAGCGGACGAGATAGCAGTTGATTTCTTTGCATAAAACTCAACCCCAGGAGGGTATTCTTTCATAAAACCTATATTTGGTGGACAGTTATCCCCGCCCTTCAGATTGGGGGTATACTGTCATTAATGTTGAGACACAGTCATATAAAAAATGGACTTGCTGCATCTAAGCTTTGTCAGCGCAATTGCGTCGATCACGTTGCTGTGAGAAACTCCACCAGCTGTGGGAGCGGCCAATGGCTGCCTGAGTTGCGTATAGGGGCGGGGATGCTAGGGGAAAAACGAAACATACTGCACATGGTGCAGTGCGCCTTTTGTGCATGGATGCTGGGTGTCTCATGGGGCGCGCCCGGACCCGCTTGGGCGGGGGGCGAGGACTATGATATTGGCGTCGCCTTTGGGGTTGATAGCGTCAGTGTTTTTCGCGGACAAAAGAGCAGCAGCCTCAATCCGTCGGTGAGTGCGATTGTCACCGTGGAGCGCGGCGATTTTTTCGGCGGCATGTTTGTTACCCCATCCAAGATAGCGGGGGAAGTTCGCCCTTTTGTGCTTGGATATGTGGGATACGGATCGAGCATTGGCGAATTCGACTGGAATGTTGGGGGGCGCTATTATTCATTTCCGGATTCCAGCGATTTTGTAATCGACCTCGACAAAGACGGCATACCGGAAAATGTCGGACGGAAAGGGTTTTATGAGGGGCTTGTCGGCGCTTCCATTCCCATCGGCGAGGCGACATTGTCGGCGAATGTGTTTTATTCACCAAACGTCTTTGGTGAGACTGGCGGTGCAGTCTATATCAGCGGAGGATTGAAGATTCCCATCGGGGCTGAGTTTGATCTGCGCGGTACAATCGGTTTCAGCGAATTTGCCAACGATCTGTTTAACGAAGACTACATGGACTATGCGATTGGCATACATCGCGAGTTCATTGGCCTTGACATGTTCCTGCGATATTCAGACACGCTTGGGTTCCCTGGCGTTGATGACCGCGTACTCGTTTTTGGTGTTGAAAAATCCTGGACTTTGGCCTCATCAGATAAGGATCGCGACCGGCGCAATCGTAAAATTCACAATAATATGGCGATCGACAAGTCACAGATCCATGGCGTCGGCCGACACTAGCGTGTTCATATGCGCCGCCGTCAGTGTGCTGGAGGAAATGCCGAAGGAAGACGAGGCGGGGAGCGGATTATCCGGGCCTGACATGGTGCTCATTCTCCTGGAATTTTGGGGCCATTTTGGCGCTCCGTGCATTTGGGGCGGCATCAAACAAAGGCAGCGCTTGCCGCATTGCATCACGGTTGATAGGAAGCGCCAACCGAATCAGCAGTTTCTAAGATAGAGGATACCATTATGGCGCTTCAACGCACCTTTTCGATAATAAAACCCGACGCGACCCGCCGCAATATCACCGGCAAGGTCATCTCCAAGCTGGAAGACGGCGGCCTGCGGGTCGTTGCCTCTAAGCGCATCCACATGACCCGGGAGCAGGCGGAAGGCTTCTACGGTGTCCACAAAGAGCGCCCGTTCTTTGGTGAACTGGTTGAGTTTATGATGTCTGGTCCGGTTGTGGTTCAGGTGCTTGAGGGCGAGAACGCCATCGCGCGCAATCGCGAGATCATGGGCGAGACCAACCCGAAAGACGCAGCTGCGGGCACGATCCGTGCGGATTTTGCCGAAAGCATTGGCGAGAACTGCGTGCACGGTTCCGACGCTGCGGAAACAGCCAAGGAAGAGATCGCATTTTTCTTCACTGACACAGAAATCGTAGGGTAGCCTATGCGCATGCTCAAATTTGTTGTGACGCCGCTCTACGCGTTGGCTGTTCTGATTGGATCAGCCTTCGCGGAAGGAACATATCCGGCGCCGGTTGATGGCGACTTCATGGTGAAGGATTTCACTTTTGCCTCCGGAGAGACAATTGATGAGCTGCGCATTCACTACCGCACTATCGGAACGCTGAAGCGTGACGCATCAGGGCGCGCAGACAACGCCGTCCTGATCACCCACGGCACTACCGGATCGGGCGGCAGCTTTCTGTCAGAGAACTTCGCCGGTGTTGCGTTTGTTCCTGGTGGCGTTCTCGATGCGGAGGAATATTTCATTATTCTTCCCGACGGAATTGGTCACGGGAAATCCTCCAAGCCGTCCGACGGACTGCGCATGGGGTTTCCAAAATATAATTACGACGACATGGTGCGTGCGCAATATTTGCTGCTCACCCAAGGGCTTGGCGTTGATCATTTGCGCCTCGCCATGGGGACTTCCATGGGCGGTATGCATAGCTGGGTGTGGGGCTACACCTATCCGGAGTTTATGGATGCGTTGATGCCGCTTGCCAGCCTGCCCGTCGAGATTGCCGGGCGTAACCGCATGACGCGCAAGATGATCATCGATGCGATCATGGCTGACCCGGCCTGGGATGACGGCAATTACGAAGAAAAGCCTATGCTGGGGCTGACCGCGGCGACCTATCCGTTGATCTTTATGGTCTCAAGCCCGTTGCAATATCAGTTGCGTGCACCGACGCGAGAGGCCTCGGAAGACTATCTGCAGTCGCTGGTGGATCGGTTCACCGGCTATCTCGACCCCAATGATACGATCTATGCGTTTGATGCGTCGCGCGATTATAATCCGGCGCCGCATCTGTCAAAAATCACTGCACCGTTGCTGGCGATTAATTCTGCGGATGATCAGGTAAATCCACCCGAGCAGATGATCCTGGAAAGAGAGATCATAAAAGTTCCCAATGGCCGTGCAATTGTGCTGCCAATAACGAGTGAGACAGTGGGTCACGGCACCCATTCGCGCCCTGCGATCTGGGGCGGACACCTGCGCGCGCTGCTTGAGGCGACGGAGAAATAAGCGCTAAGATATACACATGACGGGCAACTTTCTCATTGATACGCTTATTTCCTTGGCCGGAATTGTGATGATGGTCGCAGCTGCGCGGTTGGTTTTTCCAGCGCCAAAATTTGCCATCACTGAATTGATGGCGAGCGAGCGAATGGCGTTTGATGAGCCGGATTTCACACCGCTTCACTGGTTGATGGACAAGCAAGGCCGCGCCGCGCTGGCCGAAGGAGCGGGGGGTGAATTTATCCTGGCCCAGCGCCTCGGGCTTGATCTCGTGCTGCGGCGTTTTTCTGCGGGTGCGGCGGAGGCCATTGAGGAAGACGGCGCACTGGTGGTGAAGCTGCCGGATTTGACTGTGCCAAAGGCGATCATTGCCAATGGTGATGCATCGAAATGGGTGCGCAAACTCTCTGGCGTAGGGGGCGGATAACGATGGTTTTTCCTGACGTCATTAGCTGGGCGGTTCCCATCTTTCTGGTGCTCGTGTTGCTTGAGATCGTGTCAGCCCGGATCACCGGCCGTGGTCGCTATGATGCAAAAGATTCTGCGGCGAGTTTAGCTATGGGATTTGGCAGTACGCTCGCCCCCATTTTCGGCGGCGCCGCGATTGCGGCCGTTGTCTTTACGGCTGCTTATGAATTTCGCTTGATGGATATCCCAAATACGTGGTGGGCGGTGGCGCTCTGTTTTGTCCTGGATGATCTGCGCTATTATTGGTGGCATCGAATTGGTCATGAGAATCGTTGGTTCTGGGCAAGCCATGTGGTGCATCATACGTCCCAGCACTATAATTTAACGACCGCATTGCGTCAGACATGGACCGGACAGATCATTACTGCGGTTGTTTTTAAAACGCCGCTGGTGTTGATCGGGTTTCATCCGGCGATGGTGCTTTTTGTGGGCGCACTCAATCTTATCTATCAGTTCTGGATTCACACAGAGCAGATCAACAAGATGGGCCCTTTCGAATGGATCTTTAATACGCCGAGCCATCACCGGGTGCATCATGCGACGAACCCGAAATATCTTGATTCAAATTATGCAGGGGCGCTGATTATTTGGGACCGCATGTTTGGAAGCTTTGTTGCTGAAGACAAAGCCGAGCCCCCGCGCTATGGGATTATAAAAAACCTCGGGACATACAATCCATTGGTCATTTCTTTTCACGAATGGATTGGCATTGCGCGGGATGTTATGGGCGCGAAATCCTTGAGAGAGGTTTGGGGATATCTTTTTGGGCCGCCGGGGTGGTCGCCCGATGGTTCGCGCATGACCTCTGCGATGATTAAAAAGCGCTGGCGGGAAATCCATGAAGATGGGACTTCGAATCTGGCCGCTGCTGAAAAGGCGCATACCCAACCGGCGGAATAATCCGCGCAACTGTTGATTGAAAGCAGAGCCGCCTAGGCGCTTTGATGATGAATCAATCCCGAAAATAGCCTGAAAGATCGCAATTCCGCCCCATTCGCCACAAGATCATCACGAAGTCTCCCGTATGCGGTCGCGATCGGCGATCGGCGGTCATTGTTCTCTTGGGAAAGAGGAGAGAACCATGACCCCTATATTGTTGAAATCAATCGCTGCACTCGCCACTGTCGCTGGTCTTGCCGTTAATTCTGGCGACGCTCTTGATGCGAGCGATGCATATGAAGTGCGTTCCCTGACGCAGCTTACGCAATCAGATGTCAAAACCCACGCCATGCATGTTTTTATGCGAGGGGATACGAATAGGGATAATGTTCTCGACGCGGATGAGTATACTTCGCTTTCTGTTGTCACCGCAGAACTTGCCCATCTCAACGGGTTTATCGTGATTGAAACAGGCGATGCTTATTTAACAGCGCCGCTTCCCGGCGTGAGGCATTCGGCGTTATCCCAATCGGAGCAAGTTCGGATAGAAGCCGTTTCACGTAAAGCATTTTATGTGTTTGCTGGCGATGATGGGACGATGGATATCAGTGAATTTGCTGATGCACAGGTTTCAAAGTTCGATCAGGCAGATATTAACAGCAACGGTATTCTTGCAAAACGTGAGTTATTTTCTTTTGCACAACGCCAGGCGCTTGTGGCGCTTGATACCTAACCAGTTCCCTCCCACGGTCGTTGCTGTGTCCATCCCATTCCCTCTTGCAGCAACGGCCGCCCACTAGGCGAATTTAGTAAAAGCCGCTACGATCCTCCCGCCAAATCATACTTTCGCACGAGGCCACGCATTTGATCATAGGTTAGGCAAAGCGCTTCTGCAGTGCGTTTCTGATTGCCGGTACTGCGCGCAAGGGCGTCTGTAACCAAAGTCTTTTCGATCTCATCCAATTTAGCACGCAGATCAAATTTAGCGCCGAAGTCCATCATCTCTGATGGCTTATCTCGTTCGGCTTCCGAAGCAGGCATGGCAAGATCAGGCGCCAGCGCTTCCCCCTGATCGAAAGGATCAAGTATGATTTTTTCAATGGGGCCACTTTCCTCTGCGCTTGACCAGTGGAACATGGCGCGCTCTGCAGCATTCTTGAGCTCGCGAACATTGCCTGGCCATGAATATGATTGCAGCGTATGAAGAGCTTCCGGTGTAAACCCCGGAAAACGTTCATCGAGTTCAGACGCCATGCCATTGGCAAAATGTGCTGCAAGTTGCGCGATATCTTCACGGCGTTTACGCAATGGTGGCGCGATCACCACATCGAAGGCTAACCGGTCAAGAAGATCTGCACGAAACTTACCGGCTTCCGCTCGGGCTGGAAGATTGACATTGGCGGCTGCGACGATGCGGACGTCAGCCGTAATGGTTTGCTCGCCGCCCACGCGCTCATATTCGCCATACTCAATGACGCGCAGAAGTTTTTCCTGGACCCGTAAGGACGCCGAGGAAATTTCATCCAGAAACAACGTGCCGCCTTCAGCGCGCTCGAAGCGACCGCGGTGTTTTTTGGCAGCGCCGGTAAAGGCGCCGGCCTCATGTCCAAATAGCTCGCTGTCCAGCAACTCCTCACTCATTGCGGCGCAATTGACCTTGATGAATGGCCCCTCCCACCGTGGTGAGAGAAAATGGATCCGGGCCGCAAATAATTCTTTGCCGGACCCTCGTTCTCCGATCACGAGGATTGGCCGATCTACTGAAGCGGCTGCAGATGCGTGGGCTAGCGCGTCCAAAAATATCGGGGATTGCCCAATTAGATCCGGTGGAGAAGATGGTGAATGCATGGGGTGAAATTACCATATATTGCGGTAATAAAAACCTAAATATGGTAATTTAAGCCTATAATTTTTTGAAGCCTTACCTCGATAAACAAAATTTATTAGCAATTACAATAGAGTAGAAAGATAATTCGAACTTGGCATGACTCTCGCAATGGTTAAGGCAGACGGGGTTAACGAGACCGATTTTGCGAAGGAGAATAAAATGCGCCATTCACGATATGACGACCGGTATTGGGAGCATCGACTGGATAGGGCAGTGCGCGGAGGGTCCGGGTTCGCCTGGGGTGCATTTTTCATTGGATTCATTCTCGGCGGCATTATCTTTTAAGGAGTATTCCCATGGGCGTTTTTTCGAGACTGAGCGACATCATCAATTCAAACATCAATTCCATGCTCGACAGTGTGCTGAGGATCCGGAAAAGATTGTGCGGCTGATCATCCAGGAGATGGAAGACACACTTGTCGAAGTGCGCACAAATGCGGCGCGCGCGATTGCTGACCGCAAAGAAGTCACCCGCAAGAAAGATGAGTTTGCTGTCCGCGCGAATGAGTGGGAAGCCAAAGCTGAACTTGCTATCGCTAAAGGCCGAGATGATCTAGCCAAGGGTGCTATTGCGGCAAAGCGAAAAGCCGAAGAAATGATTGAGCTTCTTAACAATGAGCTGAAGGCAATTGAAGACGCGGTTGGAAAAAGCAACGGCGATCTCGAAAAGCTGCAGGCGAAACTAAAAGAAGCACGTACCAAGCAGCGTTCACTTGAAGTGCGGCGCAATGTTGCATCTGACAGTGTACGGATTAGCCAGCAAGTCCATAGCGGGCGTATTGATGAGGCGCTTGAGCGCTTTGACCGTTACGAACGACGCATTGATGAGTTGGAAGCCGAAGCAGAAAGCTGGGTGCTTGGTCGTCCACGGACATTGGAAGATGAATTTTCAGAACTAGAAACCGAAGACGCAGTGAATGCGGAACTACAAGAGTTGAAGCAACGTGTAGCCAATCGATCTTCGAGTACTAACTAATAAGAGGGAATGAGGGACACGATTATGGATGAACTTGTTATGGTTGTCGCCATCGTTGCGATCATCTTTGTGGCCTGCCCAGCAGTGTTTCTGCATTACAGGGCTGAGTTCCGGAAAACTAAATCCATATCGGCCGATGACGAACGTCTGGTCGATGATTTGTGGAAAACCGCTCAGCGGCTAGAGCGCCGTGTGGAAGCATTGGAAACAATCCTCGACAAGGAAGCGCCGGACTGGCGTGACGATTATACGAGAGGGCGGCCCAATGCGTGAAAGACATCACCATCATCACCATCACTATGATTCCAGCTCTCGCGATCGATATGCACATCACGCGGGCGAGCCAGGGCCCGGGCCAAATATGCACCGGATGTATAAAGATACGGACCGCAAGATCCTTGCAGGGGTATGCGCTGGGATAGCAAACTACTACGGATGGCGTGATCCAAACTTGGTTCGTATTGCTTGGGTATGTGCGGCGGTTCCTCTCGCCCCCTTCGCAATTGCCGGATATATATGTTTAGCAATCGCCTTGAAGCCTGGGCCGGGCATTCCACTTTATAAATCCGCGGAAGAAGAGCGGTTCTGGAGAACTTTTTCGACACGCCCAAAGGCGACTTACTCTGAATTAAAGCATCGTTTTCGAGCATTGGATTCACGGCTCGCAGATATTGAGCGAACGGTCACATCTGATGAGTACGGATTAAAAAAGGCATTTAGCGATCTCGAGCGCGGAATGTAACTAACAAAAAATACGGGATTATTTTTTGGCTTTGAAACAAGCTAACGGGAGAGGTGCGTCTTCGCACCAAAGGAGAGAGTAATGACTGCAATTCTAGTTATCGCAAAGGCGTTTATGTTGGTTGCCATTGCTACGGCTATGTTCTTTGGATTGGCTATGGGCCTTGGCGTTGATACGCTCGCCGATGAGCAAGTGGCGAGCTGCGGACCGGCGATACCCTATATATGCCTGTTCACCATTGTCTAACGAACAACGCAAGACTTATGAAACCATGCCTTCAAGTTATGAGGTCGGGCCGAGTGAATGGAAAGCGCTTGCCGGAATAGCGCTGACTACCTAATGTGTCCTGCAAGGATATGGAGCCAGGAAGAGGCTTGAGCGAGGACGCGACAAGTGAATGACGGGGAGAGCGGCGCGAATGCTGAAAAGCACGCGCACGCTAATACTAAAAAGCGCTCGGGTCGGCACCGGGCAGGCGGAAAATTTCGGCGTGAAGATCGCTATGCTGCGCTCGATCTTGGCACCAATAATTGCCGACTGTTAATTGCCGCGCCGCGCGGTAAGTCCTATCGAATTGTGGACGCCTTCTCACGTATCGTACGGCTGGGTGAGGGGCTATCGCAGTCAGGGCGCTTGTCTGAAGCCGCCATGGCCCGGGCGATAAGTGCCTTACGCGAATGTGCTTCAAAAATTGACCGCCGGGGCGCCACGCATATACGGTGCATAGCAACGCAAGCCTGTCGCGGTGCGGCCAATGGCGCAGAATTCCTTGAGCGGGTGCGCCAAGAGACCGGACTGTCATTTGAAATTATATCCACCGAAGAAGAGGCGCGATTAGCGGTGGCTGGCTGCGCCGATCTGCTTTCCCCCCAATCGCTAGCCGGATTGGTTTTTGATATCGGTGGTGGTTCTACAGAAATCTCCTGGATACGCAGAAGTGAACAGGGCGGCGCGGCCGATATCGCTGCATGGACATCTTTGCCGTTCGGCGTTGTCAATCTTTCAGAAAAATGGGGCGGGCATGAAATAAGTGCTGAGACATATGACGCAATCGCCGAGGAGGTCCGCAGCGTGATCGCAGATCTGGGCGATCCTGCCGGTTTGAAATCGGTGTTTGAAAAGGATGAGGCGCATTTGCTCGGCACATCAGGGACAGTGACTTCGATTGCGGGCGTGCATTTGGGGCTGACACGCTATCGCCGTGATCGTGTTGACGGCCTGTGGCTTAGTTCCAGTGATGCACGTGCTGTTTCTCAATCGCTCCGTGCCATGAGTTTTGAGGAACGCTCTGCAGAACCCTGCATCGGTGAGGAACGCGCAGACCTCGTGGTTTGCGGTTGCGCCATTCTGGAAGGGCTGCAGCGTGAGTGGCCAGCAAGTCGTATCCGGGTAGCAGACAGAGGCTTGCGCGAGGGCATTCTTGATGGCCTTGCCTGCGAAGCGCGGGCCCAGCGCAAAATCAAGCGTCGGCGCGAACGAAATAATTTACGGTAAATTGGGTGCGGGGATAGGATTTGAACCTATGACCTTCAGGTTATGAGCCTGACGAGCTACCGGACTGCTCCACCCCGCGCCAACTTTTCCCCAGACCAGGATATTCGTGCTGAGCACGCCCTAGCGATTGGGAGAGCGGGATATAGCGGCGACGGTCATCCGCTGCAAGGCCTTTTGAGAAGAATATTTCGATGCCCGCCTAGGGCGCATCTGGAAGGTCTGCAGCGGTGTCATGAACCAGCATATCAACTACCGATATATAGGCTTCAGCATCATCAGCACCGGCGGCTTTTGCCTGTGCGAATGTATCGATCTGGCGGCAGGCGCTGGTGCCGCGTTTCAATATCATTCGAGCATGTTGTACTTCCCGAAGGCAGCCAAGTGCGGTTGCATCTTCTGAGATCATTTCGATGATTTCCTCGATCAGGGAGCCAAACGGAATGCAATCGCCGCGTCCAAGATCAATCATGCTTTTGGTGCAGCCATAACGTTGGGCGCGCCAGCGGTTTTCCTCCAGCATGATACGCGGATAAATCCGCCAGCGCATGTTACGCTGTTTTATCCGGGCGAGCATGCGAAGGATGGACTGGTAAAAAGCGGCGATACACAGTGCATCTTCCAGCCTTGTGCAAACATCGGTGACGCGCATCTCTAAGGTAGGAAACTTTGCGCTTGGACGCATATCCCACCAGAGTTTGCTTGCATCCTCCATGACCCCCGCCTGAATGAGGCGACCAATCATTCGCTCATAGTCTGACCAGCTTTCATATCTGTCTGGAATGCCGGTGCGCGGCATGGAGTCGAAAATTCCAAGCCTTGAACATCGCATCGCCATATCATGTCCGCCCCAGAATGGAGAAGATGTAGAAAGCGCCAATAGGTGTGGCAGGAAATAGCGCGCTTGATTCATTAAATCTATGCGCAAATCTTGGTCTTCAATACCAGCATGGACATGCATGCCACAGATTAGCATACGCCGGATAGCGCCGCCCATATCCTTATCGAGCAAATTATAACGCGGCGCCACGGTGTGCTTTTGTCGGTCCCACTGAGCGAATGGATGCGTAGAGGCGGCCATCAGTTTCATGCCATGTTTCTCTGCGGTGTTGATAATGACCGAACGCAAGGCTGTCAGGTGATGGCGGGCCTCGGAAATATCGGTGCAGACCGGCGTTCCGATCTCAACCTGACATTTCAAAAATTCTGGGGTGACGTGCTCTCCTAGCCGGTCCTTACAATCTTTGAGAAAATCCGGTGACGGCTCTGATACAAGGTCACGGGTTTGCGGATCAACGAGAAGATATTCCTCCTCAATTCCTAGTGTCAGCGCAGGCATCATGGCGCGTCTCCCTTTATTGTCCTTAGCCGTCTCTCATCGCCATCACGCCGCGGGCAAGGTGGTCTGCCACGTTTTCTATACCGCGATCATCGCCGATAATATCCTGGCGGACTTCAACCGTAATATGAGAAAGACTACGCGGCCCGATGTGTCGGTCAACGGAATAATTGAACACCCGGGCATCATAGGGTTCATTATCGCCGATCTTCCAGCCAGTCTCGGCTCTCAGGTAGTTCATCATTGCTTTTGCGCTTGGCTCGTCCTCGCGCCATAAAAAGCCAATGCGCCAGGGTCGGTCTTGGGTGGCCCCCATCAAGCGATGGGTAAAGCTGTGTACTGAAATGATGAAAGGTTCCATGTGGAGTTTGGTCATTTCATCGAGCGCGTGGTCCAACTGGTCGTGATAAGGGACATATTTATCGATGCGCCTGCGGCGCTCGGCTTCATCAACATGTTGGTTGCCAGGGATCGGGATCTGATCGCTTTTTGAAGGGATAAGATCCGGGACGTTTAAATTCCGATTTGGGTCAATAATCAGCCTTGAAAATTCACACTGAAAATATGTTGCGCATAATTTTCTCGCCAAAGCGGCCGCTACCGCGCGCGATCCTATATCCCAGGCGATGTGGGTTTGAAGCATGTCTTCTGGCATTCCGAGACAGTTCAATTCTGTAGGCATCGCATTAGACGCATGATCACAAAAAACGAAGTAGGACGCATCACCAAATTGCGTGAGCGTTGCTATGTTGGGGTCCGCTGTCATGGGGCCATATCACACGTGGGTTCCCATTTGTGCAATAGGTCAAACTCGCCGCGCATTTTTCATTCGTCGCCGAGTTGAGCCTGAAGTGTTTTTGAAGAAGTCGTATGTTGAAATTTTAATTTCTTGTCCGGAAAGACAAAGTGGAATGCCCCATGGGCCATGAGCGCCGCTTCATGAAAACCTGAAAGGATGAGTTTTAGCTTGCCAGGATACCATGCCATATCACCGATACAGAAAATCCCAGAAGTGGATGTGGAGAATTTTTCTGTGTCTACATTGACCCGGTTTTCGGTGAGGTTGAGACCAAAATCGGCGATAGGGCCGAGCTTCATGGTGAGGCCATAAAATGCGAGGAGATTCTCGCAGTGGACTTCATACTCACCTTCAGTTTTCGATTCGAGTTGCACCGCCTCAATCTGGCCATTTGCGCCTTTCAAGCCTTTGATCTGTGCAATATGCAGATCGACTTTCCCCGCCGCCACGAGTGCTTGCATTTTCTCTACGCTGTCTGGCGCCGCACGAAAGTCTGGTCGTCGATGGATGAGTGTGACCTTTTCCGCGATGGGTTCAAGGTTCAAAGTCCAGTCAATGGCGGAATCTCCACCACCGGCGATGACAATATTCTTACCACGAAACATCTCGCGCTGACGGACAGCATAGAAAACGGAGCTGCCTTCAAACTCGTCAACGCCGGGAATAGGAGGCTTTTTAGGTTGAAATGATCCGCCGCCAGCTGCAATCAGGACCACAGGCGCTTCTATTATTGTATCCAGATCGGTCGCTATGCGCCATTTGCCAGCGTCTGTTTTATTTAGTGACACGGCCATTTCATTGAGGTGAAAAACAGCGCCAAAGGGCGCGATTTGTTCCAGAAGCTGTTTTGTTAATTGTATGCCATTGATTGATTTGATTGCGGGAATATCAAGGATTGGTTTTTCCGGGTAAAGCTCGGCACACTGACCGCCTGGCTTATCTAGAATATCGACTACATGCGCTTTGATGCCGAGGAGACCAAGTTCAAAAACTGCAAACAGCCCGCATGGGCCAGCGCCGATGATGATGACATCGGTTTCATGAAAGCCGCCCGTCGGCGTGCTCTCGACCAGTTGTTCCGCCATGCTCGGAATGCCCTCCAAGTCTCTAACCCCAGTGGAGTTAAACGTGTTTTGGCGCCGAGGGGAAGAGCGTGCGTTTAGTGTATTGCGCTGGATTGGAGAGGTTCACGCCAGTGGCCGGGCCAGCCGGATGGCCCTCCCAATTCTTGCTGGGAGGGCATTAACAGGTTTTTTGGGCGCGCAGTATCAGCCGCTAGCCTTCAGATAGTTCAGCATCGTGTCGGCATCAGAGACCTCAAATGGGTCTGTCGGGCAGTTGTCGCCAAAGCCCGGTTCAACGAACATCTTTTTGATCTCGCCATTATCAACCAGCATGGAATAACGCCAGCTGCGATAGCCAAACCCTACATTATCTTTATCGACGAGCATGCCCATTTTACGGGTAAATTCACCACTGCCATCTGGCAGAAGGAACACGTTTTTGGCGTTCTGTTTGAGGCCCCATTGATACATCACAAATGCGTCGTTGACGGAGATGCAGATGATCTGGTCCACGCCCAACGCTTTGAACTCATCATGGAGTTCTTCATAGCGCGGCAGGTGGCTGGTGGAGCAGGTTGGTGTAAAGGCGCCAGGAAGCGAGAACACTACTACTTTTTTGCCTTTGAAAATATCGTCTGTGGATAATTCCTGCCAGCGGAATGGATTGTCGCCGCCGACAGACTCGTCTCTGACGCGGGTTTTGAACGTAGCACTAGGTACATGAGTTGGCATGCGGACCTCCTTAAGTGTGAAGTAAAATTCTTATTGCTGATATATGAGAGTATTATAGAATAGCAAGGTGGTGGTATAGTTTTACAAGGATCGCGGCGTTGTAAAAGTCTTCAATACGCAGCGGCCTGAAGCGGCCTCACACCATCGAGTGATGTCCAGTTCAAAATGCGCCTGGGCAGCTGTGGGGAAGTTTCCGGCTAACAGTGTGACCGCCGCAATGTTCGAGTGATCGGGATCAATGAGATTGAGCGCCAGCATATGCGTGCCGGGATTGTGCGCAATCATAAGAATATGCGCATATTGATCCGAAACGGCCTTGATCAGTTTGAGCATTGCATCGGGTGATGCAAGGTAGAGACGGTCGCTGAAAATGACTTCTGTCGCGTCGTCAAAATACGGCAAGAT
>JAADIH010000221.1 GCA_013151435.1 Alphaproteobacteria bacterium | reverse complement strand
CGAAGCGAATCAGCGTCCGGTTGAGGGCGCGGATTTCATCTTTCAGTTCCGCCATTTGACCGGCCTGCGCCTTGATCTGGGTTTCCGTGTTCGCTGCTAAGGCTGCCTCTATCGCTGCTGCGAGATCGCCGTCAAAGTCTGCCGCGCTGTATTTGGCGCCTGCGCCGGAAGAGCTGCGAACAGTCTCGGTCATCCCTGCCAGCCAATCTTCAAGGTCAGCATAGAAACGGTTTTGAGCCTGACCAGCCTGAAGATCGAGAAAGCCGATGATTAAGCTGCCGCCAAGACCAAACAGGGATGAAGAAAAAGCTGTCCCCATGCCCGATAAAGGTTCGCGCAAGTTACTAATCAGTTGGGCGATCGCATCTTCAGGAGCCCCAGTGGTCGTTGTGAGGCCGTTGATAGTCTCTGCAACCGCGGTCACCGTTCCCAGCAACCCCCAAAACGTA
The DNA here is from genome assembly GCA_013151435.1 of Alphaproteobacteria bacterium. GTDB lineage: Bacteria > Pseudomonadota > Alphaproteobacteria > Caulobacterales > Parvularculaceae > Hyphococcus. Next base: position 8,649 of record JAADIH010000221.1, on the reverse strand, counting down.
CCGAGGAGGCCCAGAAACACCAAAAGATTCATGATGTAGCGGCCCATTTCGCGGCCTTCATCCATTCGTGTGCCGATGGAATCCAAGATCGCCCGGCTTGATTCTGGTGATAACCGGCTGGAGCGTGTATCCGCGTCGAGCAGGAGTTTTGACATCGCGTTGATCAGGCCCGGCGCGCGCGGTAATCGCGAACGTCCCGGATCCACAGATTCGCGAAAGGATTCGACCCAACGCACCGCAGGGGTGATCACACCAGCCAGGCGAAGATTATAGATAACGCCGATCGCGAGAACGCCGAGGATTAGCCCATTGAGCGCCGGATTGGCCTGGAACGCATCGAGTAAAAGCGGTGATGGTTGCGGACTCCACGGAGAGAGATAGTAAACGCCTGCGCCCACGACGAGTACAAACATCAACATATTTACTATGTAGCGACCTGGCCGGGTGAATTTCACCGACCTTTCAAGAGCGCGCGCCATGAAGACCCCTTAACAATACTACCCCTCAATATTCTATCTTAATTCAAAAACGGGGCCGCGTGAACGCAAGGGATGGTTAATAGCAGTACTTTTTTATGGGGCTATTTGAGGGTGGATTCTGCTGAAATGTGGAAATAATACCCAAACCTGGGGATTTGCATACTTTTTACGCCTATGGGCCCGGCAAAAAAGTCGGCAAAACCGTCGCCCAATGTGGGGCAGACGGTTTGCCGACTATTAAGTGAGGCTCTTAGAGATCGCTGAGGTTTCTGATTTCCACTTCGCCAATATTAAGGGCGCGAATGCCCGCCTCAATCTTTTCGCGGTCGCCGACAATCAGCCAGACAAGGCTTTCGGGATGGATCACTTCATTGGCGGCGCCTTTAAAATCATCTGCATCAAGCGCCTGATATCTCGTGGTGAGAGTCTCAGGGTAATCCCAGGGTCGGCCGTAACGAGCGCTGGAGACGAGGCTGCCAAGAACATCGCTTGCGGTTTCAAAGGCGCCGGGGAGTGATCTGGTGTTGCTTAAAATCACACGCTCGATTTCAGCAGGGGTTGCAGGGCGGGTAGTTTTGTAATCGTTCAACTCTTTAATGAGTTCGGCGATCGACTCTTTTGTTTTGTCGGTCTGCACCGGAGCATAGACTAGCCATGGACGTTGACCGCGCGCACCCTGGAAGAATGTGTAGGCGCCATAGGCCCAGCCTTTTTCTTCGCGCAAATTCATATTCACGCGCGCAGAAAACTGTCCGCCAATGACATCATTCATGGCGCTGATCGCGATATTGTTGGGTGCATTTGATGGCGGCGCCAGGTGACCCGCGAGGATCAAGGTCTGAGGCGAACCCGGCTTGTCGACGATGATAACCCTGGCGGCATCCGGTAGAGAAACAGTAGCTATGTTCTTTGTAGGAATGGGGTCATTCGTTCCACGCCAGGCGCCAAATACATGCTCCAGTAAGGGCGTGATTTCATCAAGGGTTGTATCACCAACAACAAAGATCGTCGCATTATCCGGGCGCAGCCAGGTGGAATGGAAATTCTGAAGATCGCCTCGCGTTAATGAAGTAATCGATGCTTCGGTTCCAGACCCAGTGAACGGCACGCCATAAGCGTGGTCATCGCCATATAATTCAGGTGGCAACAGGCGAAGGGCGAGCTGAACCGGGCTTGCCTTTTCTTGTTCGATCCCAGCCAGCCAGCGCTTTCGCAGCTTGTCGATTTCACCTTGTTCAAAGGCGGGATTGCGCAGCACATCGGCGAGAATATCGAGGGAGGCGCTAAGGTTTTCTTTTAGCGCTGACATGGAAAGGCCGGTGGTATCGAGATTGGAGCCGGCGCCCATTGTTGCGCCAAGGCCTTCAAGGGCCTCTGCAATGTCGAGGGCGGATCGGCGCGAGGTCCCTTCATCCAGCATAGCGCCGGTGAAAGAGGCGACGCCGAGTTTTCCGCCGTCAGTCGCATCTGCAGCGTAGCCCGCATCGAACTGTATAGAAATTTCAACCACAGGAACGGCGTTGCGCTCGGCAAGAACGATCTTCATGCCATTGGAAAGCGTTATCTCTACGACTGCCGGGAAGACTAAGTCCGGGGAGGCGTCGATGTCGGGCACGCCTGCGCTGCGATTAACTGATGATGGCGTAGTTGAGTAATCTTTATAGGGAAGAATATCGAGCTGATAATAACCAGCGGTCATAACTTCTCGTGCGGCGCGCAATACATCTTTTGCCGTTGCCCTTTCAAGCCAATCCAGTTGCTTTAGAACGAAGCCTGGATCGCCTGTGTAGAGTTCGCCTTCCGCAAGTTCTACGGCCTTGCCGCCAAAGCCCCCAACCTTTTCAAGGCCGCGAATAACGCCTGCCTTAATGCTGGTTTTGGACCGCGCGAGCTCAGAGGAGGTTGGTCCTCTGGCGAGGAATTTATCGATGACAGCTTCCATTTCACGCTGCACATGGTCGAGGTCAGCATCTTTGCCAGCATTGATCGTCACCGAATAAAAACTCATAATCTCCTGGCTTTGCATGCTGGCTGAGGCAGATGTTGCCAGTTGCAAATCATCGACGAGTTTTTGGAATAGCCGAGAGGTTTTTCCACCGCCCAGAATATCTGCGGCGAGGGTCAGATATATAGCGTCCTTAGAGGTGCGGCCTGGCGCCACCCAGTTGCGATCGAGACGTGGTTGCGGCACGCGATCATACATAATTTCATGTTTGTTGACAGCGAGCTTTGGCGCATTGGCTTTGGTTTGTGTCAGTGGCGGTCCGGCTTCGATGTCGCCGAAATATTTCTCGATCAACGGGCGTGCGGTTTGTGCATCGATGTCGCCAGCAAGGACAAGAACCGTATTTGCGGCGCCGTAATACTCATTGAACCATGCCTTCACATCATCAAGGGACGCGGCGTCGAGATCTGCAAGAGAGCCAATGGTTGAGTGGCTGTAAGGGTGGCCTTCAGGCAGCAATCCGGCGAGTACCGCATATTCCGCCCGGCCATAGGGTTGATTGTCGCCCTGGCGTTTTTCGTTTTGAACAACGCCGCGCTGGTTATCGAGCTTTTCTTGTGTGATGGCGCCAAGGAGATGCCCCATGCGGTCTGATTCCATAAACAATACACGATCAAGAGCCGGGGTCGGTACGGTCTGAAAGTAGTTTGTGCGGTCAAACCATGTTGTGCCATTCGCATCGGTCTGCCCTGCCTCCACCAGTGGGGTGTCCCATTCCGGCACATTCTCTGAGCCGCCAAACATCAAATGTTCAAAGAGATGCGCAAAGCCAGTCTTCCCAACCGGCTCGTCCTTTGAACCGACGTGATACCAAATGGATACGGCCACCACCGGCGCTTTGCGATCCTCATGGACGACAACGGTGAGGCCATTGTCGAGCTGAAACTTCTCATACGGAATATTGATGTCAGCAGCGATAGAAGGCGTGGAAGCGAGTAAAACAATGGTAGTGAGGGCGGCAGGGATAAGTCGCATTCGAAAAACTCCAGGCATGTTGAACTAGGGACTATAGACTAATCCGGGTGATTTTGGGAACTATGACCCTATCGTGATGGCTTGAATTTTCGGTTTATCGAAATGAGCAAACGCCTCACCTTATAGCTTTTGATTTCAGGAGGCTGTCACGCGGACAATCATCTCATGGAACACCATGCCTCATCTGTAGCAACGAGATTTGCGGCGCTACTCGTGGAATATTCAGCAGGCCGTGGTCAAATTACTTTGGCGCCCGTTTGGCGAGAATGCGCTGAAGCGTACGGCGATGCATGCCGAGACGACGCGCTGTTTCCGAAACATTGTGATCGCATAATTCATAGACCCGCTGAATATGCTCCCAACGGACACGATCGGCTGACATCGGGTTGTCTGGGGGGGCGGGGCGCTCGCCAGGTTTTGCCAGTAAGGCCTTTTCAATGTCATCGGCATCTGCGGGTTTTGATAAATAATCGATCGCCCCAGCCTTTACGGCGGCGACTGCGGTGGCGATGTTTCCGTATCCGGTTAGCATCACAACGCGGCAATCTTCGCGCTTATCATGGATTTGATTGACGATGTGGAGGCCATCACCATCCTCAAGGCGAAGGTCGACCACAGCAAAGGCCGGTGTGGTTTCTTCGAGTACTTTTGCGGCCTCGGCGACGCCCGCCGCCAGGATGGGCTGAAAGCCGCGTTTTTCCATGGCGCGTCCAAGGCGGTTTCGAAAAGGCTCGTCATCGTCGACAATCAATAATGTTGCATCTTCGGGTGGTGATCTATCATTGATTGGTACGGGCGTCATCGGGGCTCGTCATTGCGTTATCATCCATTATTATTGTTGCGCTACGCTAAGTCTTAAATGCGCTTTTTTCTAATGTTATTCAAGCGATTGAAGCAACTGAAAGTGCATTCAGCGGCCAATTTGCCTTCACGACAGCGCCGGTCTCGGTTGAATTTTCGCCCCAACTGCGATTTTCGAATGAGACCCGCGCGCCAGTGCCTTCCAGGAGTGTTTTAGCGATAAAGAATCCAAGCCCCATCCCCGCCTTTCTGCCATCTGGCAGGTGATGCCCGGAGCGGGCGCTGACATAGGGCTCGCCAAGTCGCGTTAAGACTTCGGCGGAAAAACCGGGGCCGTCATCGCGCACAGCGATGGAGAGGGTTTCGGCGCTCCATTCGGCATGCATCACAATAGTGCTGTTGGCGAATCCGACAGCATTTTCAACGAAATTGCGCAGGCCAAATATAATCTCCGGTCGCCGGTGAAGCACGGGTTCATCAATGCCTTCTAGGCTATTGGTCTCTATACGGATGTCCGGGCCGCCTGGATGATCAAAAAACGGAGCGGCAGCCTCTTTCATGAGCGCATCAACGCTGATCCGGTCATGTATTTCATCGCCGGCGTCGCCATGCTGAGAAAGCCGACCCAGAATGTCGCGACATCGTTCTGCCTGACTGACAAGCAGCTCGGCATCGCTCACGAGATCTTCGTCTTGTCCGCGAAGATCGAGCTGCATTTCTTTCGCGGTTAGCTGAATGGTGGCGAGCGGCGTACCAAGTTCGTGGGCTGCGGCGGCGGCAAGTCCACCCAGGGCGGCAAGGCGTTCCTCGCGCGCCAATACGAGTTGCGTCGCGGCGAGGGCGCTGCGCATTTGTGCTGACTCGGCGGCAATCCGGTGCGCATAGGCTGCAAAGAATAGAACTGACAAAGTAAGCGCTGCCCAAACCCCCGCCTTATATATCGGCGCCAGCGACAGGGATTCCCCCGGAGTCCAAGGTAACGGCATGTAATATAGCCCCAAGACACTGATGCATGCGACGGCGAGGGCGGCGATTAATACAGAGAGCCTCAACGGCAAAACACTGGCGGCAATCATCACGGGGGCAATAATTAGGGCTGAAAACGGATTTTGTAGGCCCCCGGTAAAAAACAGTAGCGCACTTAACTGCAAGAGATCGAATGCGATATATGTTGCGGCTTCGCGATCGCTCAAAAATCGTTGCGGCGAAAAGCGCAATACCGCGAACAGGTTGAGCCAGGCGCTCGCGGCAATTGCCCCTAAGCAAAGGCCCAGGGGTGTTGGAAAGCCGAGCCAGAAATGCACCGCCAGGATTGTGATTGTTTGCCCGCCGATCGCGAGCCAGCGCAAGCCCGTCAGGGTGCGCAGGCGCACAATTCCGCGCAGTGTGTTCATGGCGGCCTGACTATCAGCAAGAGCATGCGGCATTCGGCGCTTTTAGCGCGACTGTTCATAGGAATGGAAGGTGCTTATTGTTGATCTTTCACCTATGAATTGGGGATTTTCATGCGCTACCACTGCTTTCTTGCCGCCGTAATGGCAGTTATGTTGGTCTCTTGCGACAGAGAGACAGTTGTACCCATCCCTAGGGAGGGTGTCGTTCAGCTATCTGAGCAATTCACCGGTGATTTCGCCCTTATCGACAAAAACGGGATGGCGCGGACCGATGAGGAATTTGAAGGCAAGATTATGCTTGTCTATTTTGGCTTCACCCATTGCCCCGATGTTTGCCCCAATGATGTCAATGTAATGAGTGCGGCCTTAAACGAGCTTGGAGATGATGCCGCTCATATCGCGCCAATCTTTATCTCTGTTGATCCTGAGCGGGATACGCCGCAAGCGCTCACGGAATATTTTGCGTTTGACGAGCGGATCATCCCGTTAACGGGCTCACTGGAGGCCGCAAAGGCCGCGCGTGACGCATTCAAGCTGTTTGCGCAAAAGTCACCACTTCCTGATAGCGCGCTAGAATATACGGTTAATCACGGGCGCTTCTTTTACATCACGGATCGCGCTGGACAGCCTGAATTCGCGATTGTCGGGGGCATTAGCCCGCAGGGGCTTGCAGCATTGTTGCGCCGCAGCATCAAATCTTAGTCTACGCTAGAAACTACAATAATTTCAAAGCACTATGTTACGCTCACTTTTATGCGGGAGCTGCCCAAAAACCCTTTAAATGATTGATTTCATCACGCATTTCAGCTCATAGTCCCGTTTCTTTAGGAATTACAGCGCATTTTGTGCTATGCAGCATTCCTTAGAGTAGCGTTAGGGGCGGCTAAATCCATGTTGTACACATCTTATGAACTTGCTTACGCGGCGATATCCCCTGCGCGAATCGCTGCTGGTTTGGGCGCCAGATTTTGGCGCTCGCCATTTAACCCAGCGGCCCAGAGCTGGGTCGGACGTTCAGCTGCTGCTGCTCTCGAAGTTTGTGAGCACGCAATGCGGCGATATCCGAAACCTGAATGGGGCATTGACGCTACAACAATCAATGGCGTTGAAGTTCCCCTGACCATTGAAACGGCAACCAGCAAAGCCTTCTGCACTCTTTTACATTTTAAACGCGATACAAAAGCGCTCGCCAAAATACGCGGCAATGATACGCCTGATCCAAAGGTTTTGATCGTTGCGCCGTTGTCTGGCCATTATGCGACGCTTTTACGGGGCACGGTTGAAGCAATGCTCCCTGGTCATGATGTATACATCACTGATTGGGTTGATGCGCGCCATGTCCCGGCCTCAAGCGGGCGGTTCGATCTTGATGACTATATTGATTACCTGATCGACTTTATGCGGATGATTGGTCCGGGTGCTCACTCTATGGCGGTGTGTCAGCCCGGTCCGGCGCTTCTGGCGGCAGCAGCGATTATGGCTGAGGATGGCGATCCTTGTCGCCCGGCGTCAATGACCATTATGGGTAGCCCGATTGATACGCGGCGATCACCGACGGTGCCTAATGAGCTCTCAAAGGAGCGCTCCTACGAGTGGTTTGCTCAGAATATGATCTATACTGTTCCGGCGCCCTATGCAGGTGTTATGCGCCGCGTCTATCCGGGCTTTGTGCAGTTGTCTGCATTCTTGGCGATGAATTCTGAACGTCACGTCAATGCGCAAAATGATTATTTTCAGCACCTCGTTGAGGGTGATGGCGACAATGCCGAAAAGCACCGCAATTTTTATGATGAATATCTCTCTGTCCTTGATATGCCGGAAGAGTTTTATCTTCAGACTATTCGTGATGTCTTTCAGGAGCATGTCCTTGCGGATGGTAAGTCATTGCATCGTGGACGGCTTGTGCGGCCTGAGGCGATTACAGACATTGCGCTGATGACGGTGGAAGGTGAGAATGACGACATATCCGGCATTGGCCAGACCCAAGCCGCTCATGATCTGTGTGCGAATCTTCCAAAAAACTTACAGCTCGATTATATCCAGCCGGATGTTGGTCACTATGGTGTCTTTAACGGCTCGCGCTGGCGCAATGAGATCCAGCCGAAAGTGGCTGACTTTATCAAGATGGCGGCGAAGGCGGCTGAAAAGCGCGTCCCTACAAAAATGGCTGCTGAATAGGCCTTTCTCTCTTTTACAAACCCCTTCTGTCGAATAACCCACAAATTAATTTTTAAGTGTTTTCCCCAATTGGCGTTTCAAGGCCTTGTCTACTGTCCATTGTAGTGACTTTGCGAGCTTGATCCCTAGACTTTTGCCGCGTCTCTTTTATGCAAGGGGCAAGGCTTTCAAGGAGGGAATTCCAGACACATGGCAGCAAAACCGAAATCTGCGGTCCGCCTCTATCTCATTGATGGTTCGGGGTATTTATTTCGCGCCTATTTTGCCATGGCGCGTAGTCGTGAAAGTCTGACCCGCGCTTCGGACGGGTTACCAGTTGGTGCCGTGCTTGGTTTTTCCAACATGCTCAACAAACTACTGACCGACATGAAGGACGAGCATGACCCGACGCATCTTGCGGTGATATTTGATCATTCTGGAAAAACCTTTCGTAATGAAATTTATCCCGACTATAAAGCCAACCGCAGCGCGGCGCCGGAAGACCTGATCCCGCAATTTCCTTTGGTCCGGGACGCCACCCGCGCCTTTAATGTCCCTTGCATAGAGACGCCAGGTTTTGAGGCGGATGATATCATCGCGACCTATGCGCGCTTGGCCGAAGCTGCCGGGGGTGATGCCGTTATATTTTCGTCGGATAAAGATTTGATGCAGCTCGTAGGGGGCCGCATCAGCATGTTTGATCCCATGAAGAACAAAAAAATTGGGCCGGAGGAGGTTGTTGAGAAATTTGGTCTTGGTCCCGATAAGGTGATTGATATCCAAGCGCTGGCCGGGGATTCATCTGACAATGTGCCGGGCGTGCCAGGGATTGGCGTGA
>JAADIH010000270.1 GCA_013151435.1 Alphaproteobacteria bacterium | reverse complement strand
GGTATCTGTAATCTCGGCCGCCAGCGGGGATACGGATGCGCTATTGAAAAACTATCCGCCATCGCAAATACAGCTTATGCGGATGTTTGCAGTCTTCGTGTTTTTTCTTGGGAGCGCTGCGATAGTAAGTCTCATCCCAGCATGGCTGAAGAGTGGATGGAGCATTTGGCGCAAAGCGCATCATACGCTGTTCGCACTGTCTCTTGGATTTCTGGCGGTCATGCTGGTGGCCTGGAATATCGTTTTCGCCGCGACCGCATAACCCAGTTACTCTGGCATCGATCGGCGTAATCTGCCGCCAACGCGCAGGGCGCTGATGGATGCAGCAAGGCCGGTCGCCGGGTTGGTCTCTATGACAACGCCGCAAAGCGTGGCCTCACCAGCGGCAGGAGAGAAGCGCCCGCCGGGCATTTTCGAAATGAAGCGGTGGAGCGGTTCTGATTTTTCCATGCCAATGACGCTGTCATAGTCGCCGCACATCCCAAGATCAGTAATGTAACCAGTGCCGCCGGGCAGGATTTGATCATCCGCTGTCGGAACATGGGTATGCGTTCCCACAACCAGACTAACCCGGCCATCAAGGTAATGCCCTACGGAATATTTTTCTGAGGTCGCCTCGGCGTGAAAATCCACAATGATGGCGTCGGCATCGCGTCCCAATTTGGGGCCGTCAAGCTCGCGATCAAGCGCGGCACATGGGTCATCAATCGGCGCCATGCCGCGCTGGCCTTGGGCGTGGACCACCAAGACATTGCGCCCCTCTTGGTCTTGAAACATTGCGCTACCGCGTCCCGGATTAGATTTGGGGAAATTTGCCGGCCGTAATAGCCTTGGCTCTCTATCGAAAACGCTAATCTCATCGCGCTGATCAAAGGCGTGATTGCCGGTGGTTAGGACATCGGCGCCAGCATCGAGAACGTCATCGCAGATACGTTTCGTAACGCCAAAGCCGCCAGCTGCATTTTCAACATTAACGATAACGAAATCGAGATTGAGCCGCTTGCGCAAGCCCGGCAGGCGCTCCAGCAGCATTGTCCGCCCGCTGCGCCCTACGATGTCGCCGAAAACCGCTATACGCAAAAGTCTGCTCCGCTGCTCAAGCCCAGGCCCGTTTTAACAAAACGGGTGGCCGCCCGTTCTGTGACCACCCAATCCAAGGGTTGATCTAGGGGGGAGAGGGGGAGCGCGTCAACTTCCTGGGCGCCATAGGCAAATCCCACAGCCAGAACCGCCCCTTCTTCGCGCAAGGCGGCAATTGTGCGATCGTAATAGCCCCCGCCATAGCCAAGCCGCCCGCCGTTCCGCGTGAAAGCGAGAAGCGGCGCCACAATGACGCTAGGGGAAACGGCTGTTGCATCGGCCGTCGGTATCAGCTCGCCATAGGAACCGCGGACCAATTCATCGCCTGGCGTATAGCGGCGAAATTCCAGCGGTTGGTCTTTGCCGGTCACCACCGGCAGCGCGATTTTGGCGCCGTGTTCAATAAGGCTTGCCACGAGGGGCTCGGTGTTGAGCTCGGTCTTGATTGGATAATAGAGTGAAACGATCTCGCCGTCGGTAATGGGAATTGCACCGAGAAAATTCCGCGCGGCGTGAACCGCCGCGTCCGGCCGGGCTTTGGCCGCTGCCCGTCGTTCTCCCTTCATGCGCTCGCGCCAGATGTGTTTAGGGTCTAGAAAAGGGGTGATGGGCGGAAGCATGGTGAACCTTCTCATGCATGAAATAAAACGCCGCCACGGCCGTCGGATTCTTGTTCGCCCTGGACCTAAGGTACAGGTGGGCACCGCGTGATATGGACCACGGTCCAAGCCAGAGGCAGCTCCCGATAGAAAAGATAAGGCCCCGGTGAATGTTATCCTAACGAGCCGGGCAGCCATATGAAACTATGTATCACAAGCGTGCGTGTAAAGGGTTTATCAAAATGGAAAATATGTTTGACATCCCAAGCACTCTCCTATATGTAAAACATCTTATACATTTTGGGGTCGAATGAAAGGCCTTGTTGAGGGCATTGGGAAGGGAACAGGAGATGACACAGGCCGAAAAATATAGCTGGGCGTCGTTGATAACGACAGGAGCGATTTACTGGTTCTTTCAGATGCGTATGCTCGACGGATGGCAGGTCGTTGAGCAGTCGCCAGGCCAGCTTGCGGGCGTCTACATTGCTATCGTGATTATGACGATTATCGCCGAGGCGTTTATCGCTGGCGCAATAGCTGTGCTCAATAAAAATGGCGGTATTGAAAAGGATGAACGTGATTTTGCTATCGAGGCGAAGGCAAACCAGAATGCAGCGATTTTTTTAGCCGCCGCCATCAACATCCTGATCATCCAGGTGCTGGCTGATGCGGCTTACCCGGCCAATGCGCTGCCCAAATTTATGCCGCAATTAGTGATGAATACACCTGGCGAAATCTTTTTCATCCTCTTTACACTGCTCTACGCGGCGCATTTTGTGAAATTGATATCTACGATCATTTTATACAGGAAGTAATTGTAGCGGATGAAAAAAGGCTTGGTCCGAAACACCATAAAAGAACTGCGCAAAAGAAAGAACCTCTCGCAGCAGGAGCTAGGGGTTCGTGTCGGCGCCACGCGACAGACAATCAATGCGATTGAACAGGAAAAATATGCCCCGTCACTAGAACTTGCCTTCAGGATTGCGCGTGAATTCGACACCCCTTTTGAAGATGTCTTTAAGTTCACCGCTTGAAGAAAATTAGCCCAGAACGCTTCGCGAAAAAGTGTACGCGGTTTTTCGTAAACCTTTGCCCAACAGCGGTCGCAAGCTGAAACCCACATGGTTATTGGCTCCAGCGGTAGAGTCCGATCTGCGCTGCACCATAATGGCGCCGGTCGCTCTCGGTGAAATGGTCGGCTGTTGCGGGCGCCTCATCTTTGGCTTGCTCTATGACGATCAGTGCGCCGGGGGCGAGCCAGCCACCTTTGTCCAGCATATCCAGAGCGGGTGGAACGAGATCCTTGCCATAGGGCGGGTCGAGAAAAGCAAGGGTTGAGGGCGCGCCCGTGCTGGCCGGTTTATCGCCGAGGTCCGTGGCCGAGCGCCGGTGAATGCGGGTACAGCCGAATAACGACAGGGCCTCAATATTGTCGCGAATGGCGCCCCGTGCGCCCGCATCGGTTTCAACGAAGAGGCAGTTGCTTGCGCCCCGTGAGAGCGCCTCGAAGCCCAGCGCACCAGAACCGGCAAACAGATCTATGACGCGCGCACCGTTCGAAATCATCGCGCGATGAGAGAATGTTGAAAAGCGACTCGCGGGTGCGGTCTGCGGTTGGGCGCGCCACCAACCCTTTTGGCGCTATGATCTGCCTACCCCTTAATTTCCCACCAATGATGCGCATATCTAATTACCCCACCCATCCCGCGCCTACGATCCAGCCCTCTTCTCTGACGACTTCCTTGTATTGTGTTTCGTCAAGGCTGGCAGGCTTCGAGAGTAATTGTTCGAACGCGCCATTGGTGTCGAGTTCAGAGAAGCATTCTAGGACCGTTCTGACTTGAGCGCAGTCTTTAATCTCATTTTCTTTACACCTTATAGGAAACATAGAGGGATAAATTTCGGCAATAATGATTGGTGCATTCAGGGAGCGTGTGAAGTCAGTTTCAAATGGCCATATCTGAAGTGATTGCGTGAAGTGATTGCGTAGTGTTTCAAGTCGCGCAATGCCGAGAAGAGCTTGTGATCCAACGGCCCCATTATAAGCTAGCTGCCATACAGATTTCGCGGGAGGTTGCTGCTTTTCTACAATTCTAAATTCCATAGCCTCGCGTAAGGCAGAGGGCACCTTTTTAGGAAAGAGGTTTTCGTAAACATGTTGATGTGGATGACCCCAGTATACTGGCTCACCAAAATATGTCCGGTTGAATGTATTTACTACCTGATAGCGATTTGATTGATTTTGATCATTGTCCTCTATTGCAGCGTGAAGCGTATGCCACAATGAGGACCAATGGGATTTTCCAGAAATATACTTGGCGGTGTTTGCTGGATAGCCAAAAGGAAAGTCTAGTCCGACAAACACGCGCAGCCCATTCGCCAGAGAGTTTTGCAGGGCTGTTGTGATGTACTCCATGGCTGCGCTGCGTGTCGGCAGGTTAATTGGAATATGGATATCAAGCTTGTTTTGAGCCCGGAAAGCCGCGGCAATCCATATAGAATCCTTGCCGCGCTTTGGAGAGTTTGCCGCTGACCAATCGACAATCAAATAAACATCGAACAATGGAAAGTTCGATTTCTTAGGCGTCATGATCTTCAGACTTGTGCCCGTCGAGATGGTTGTCTTGGTCATTGCGCAGTTTATCGGCGATCCGTTTCTCCGCTTTCGTTCGTCCAAAGCTCACACGGTTTTCTTCGGCCTGCTTTTCTTTGTCAGCCCGCTGCTGTCTTTTTCGAAATTGATTGAGGTTGATGGGTGTGGTCACAGCCCGATTTCCTGGCAAATTTTCTTACCCAGTTGTTCTCTCATCTGTTTTCCGGGGATTTCTTCAATACCGTCTTTGGGTAATTTTCCGAGTTGAAATGGTCCGTAGGCGGTGCGAATGAGACGGTTCACCGCCAAGTCCAGATGCCGCATCAGATTGCGCACTTCGCGGTTTTTGCCCTCATTAATAGAAAGTGTGATCCAGACATTGCCGCCCTGATATTGATCGAGATGCGCGCGCACCGGACCATATTCAATGCCGTCAATGGTGATGCCGTCTTTCAGTCGATCAAGCTGGCTCTGATTGACCTTGCCATAGGCGCGCACCCGATAGCGCCGCGTCCATCCAGTAGAGGGCAGCTCCAAACGTCGCGACAGGGCGCCGGAATTGGTGAGCAGCAACAGCCCTTCGGTAGTGAGGTCGAGCCTTCCCACAGAAATCACCCGGGGCAAGCGCCCCTCAAGGGCGTCAAAAACGGTGCGGCGCCCTTGCGGGTCTTTGTGCGTGGTCATCAGCCCGTCGGGCTTGTGATAGCGCCAGAGCCGGGGCGCGCCCGGCTTGTTGACGCGGGTTCCATCGACCCGGATATCCATATCCGCCGTGACCTTGAAAGCAGGCGTTGTCAGGGTCACCCCGTCCACCGTCACAATCCCCTGTTCGATCAGCTTTTCGGCCTCCCGGCGGGAGGCGATGCCAGCGCGCGCGAGGTATTTGGCGATACGCTCTTCATTTTTCTCAGGGCTTGCGTCGCGATCAGGCATTATTAATAGGTCCTTAAAGTGATCCGTCTCTAGTGGCGGCGGGTAGCAATGAAAAACTCATGGACATAAAAGAAGAGAAATCGGTCGGCGGTGACCCATCCACCCATTGGTACTACATATCCAAGGGCCGTGCGATCAAGTCCCTATTGGGTGGTAAGCCTATCAAAAAGCTTCTGGATGTGGGTGCTGGCTCCGGGGTTTTCACCAAGATGCTGGTGGATGAAGGTCTGGCGGCCCATGGGGTCTGTGTTGACCCAGGCTATGAGGACGAATTTGTCGGGGCACGCAGGACAGACAAGATTGATTATCTACGCGTCGTAGAGACCGTAGACGCTGACACCATCTTGATGATCGATGTGATCGAGCATGTTGATGATGATGTTGCGCTTGTCAGTGATTATGCAGCCCGCGCCGCGCCGGGAACACGGTTTTTGTTCTCCGTTCCGGCATTTCAATTTTTATGGTCATCCCATGATGAATTTCTGGAGCATCGTCGACGCTATACGCTGGCGAGCCTACAAAAAACGGTGGAAGCGGCTGGTCTCACCACACTTCAGACACGTTATTTTTTCGGGATGCTTTTTCCGGCGGCGGCTGTGATGCGGTTAGCGGAAAATAAAAAGCCTCAAGGCGCGGCGACAAGTCAGCTTAAATCTGCGCCCGGCTGGCTGAATAGATCGCTTGTAGCGATGCATGATCTGGAGCGGCGGGTGCTGTTTCCGTTCAACCGACTCGCCGGTGTCACCGCCTTTTGTCTTGCGGAAAAGCCCATGCGGGCGGAACGGCTGGCGCAAAAGCAATCCGCGGCGTAAAACCGCTTTTGTGACTGACGATCAAACATTGATGATGCTCGCCCTCGATGAAGCGCGCAAAGCCGCTGAAGCGGGTGAGGTCCCGATAGGCGCCGTGCTGGTAGATGCGGCGGGCGAGATTGTCGCGGCGGCGGGCAATGCCCCAATCACCGGGCATGACCCAACAGCGCATGCGGAAATCCGTGCCTTGCGGGCCGCCGCACAAGGGCTCGGCAATTATCGCCTCAACGACACCACGCTTTATGTGACGCTGGAGCCTTGCGCCATGTGTGCTGGCGCAATCTCTATCGCCCGGGTCAGGCGCCTGGTGATTGCAGCTCGGGACCCTAAAGGCGGCGCCGTCTGGCATGGGCCCCGGTATTTTGAGCAACCTACCTGTCATTGGCGTCCGGAAGTCGTCGCTGGGCCGTTTGCCGATGAGGCAGGTCAGCTCTTGAAAGGCTTTTTTAAAGCGCGGCGTTGACCCCTCACCCAAAATCACGAAGTGATTTTGACCTCTCCCAAGGGAGAGGTGTTCAAACCGAAAACAGAACAAATTACCTCTCCCTTGGGAGAGGTCGAAATCTGTGATTTCGGGTGAGGGGACTGCGCTCAACTCTTTCACTGACCTTGTCAATCGTTATCATGGCATGAACAAAGGAGCACCCCATGCATTTCGATTATTCTGACCGGTCTAAAGACTATCAAAAGCGTGTTTCCGATTTCATGGACAAATATGTCTATGAGGGAAATGAGACCTATGAACGTCAGCATGCGGAATTCGGGCCCGGCGAGGGGCGCTGGAAAGTACCGCCGATCATTGATGAATTGAAAGACAAGGCCAAGGCCGAGGGCTTATGGAACATGTTTCATCCCAACAAAAAATGGGGACCGGGATTATCTAACGCAGATTATGCACCGATTGCTGAGCTCACTGGGCGCTGCCTCATCGCACCGGAGGTGTTTAATTGTGCCGCGCCCGATACGGGTAATATGGAAGTGTTGATGCAATATGGCTCGCCTGCGCAACAGGAACAGTGGCTGGAGCCGTTGCTGGAGGGAAAAATTCGCTCAGCATTCCTCATGACCGAACCGCAAGTTGCATCATCGGACGCTACCAATATTGAAACCGATATAAGGCTTGATGGCGACGAGTATGTGATCAATGGCCGTAAATGGTGGTCGTCGGGCGCCGGTGACCCGCGCTGCAAAATTTTTATCGTGATGGGGAAGACCGATGCATCGGCGCAGCGCCATGTGCAGCAAAGCCAAATTCTGGTGCCATCAGATGCGCCGGGCGTCAAAATTCTGCGGCACTTGCCGGTCTTTGGTTATGACGATGCGCCGCACGGTCATATGGAAGTTGAGCTGAAAGATGTCCGTGTACCAAAGGAAAATTTAATCCTTGGCGAGGGGCGTGGTTTCGAAATTGCGCAAGGGCGCCTTGGGCCAGGTCGCATCCATCACTGCATGCGCACCATTGGCGCCGCAGAAGTGGCGCTTGAAAAAATGGTCAAGCGCATCCTGACGCGCGAAGTGTTCGGCAAGCCGATCTATAAGCATTCAATCTGGGAGCAGCGCGTCGCCGAAGCGCGCATCGATATCGAGATGACACGGCTCTTAACGCTGAAAGCCGCGTGGATGATGGATACGGTGGGCAATAAAGTCGCCCAGGGCGAGATTGCGATGATCAAGGTGGCGGCGCCGCGCGTCGCGCTAAAGATTATTGATGATGCAATCCAGGCCCATGGCGGCGCTGGCGTCACCACGGAATTTGGTCTTGCGAAAGCCTATTCCGGCATCCGCACATTGCGCCTTGCCGATGGGCCCGACGAAGTGCATTGCCGCGCAATTGCACGGATTGAATTCAAGAAATATTCGAACGCGGTTTAACGGCGAGTGCGCCACATAGTTTCTTTGGGAGAAAAAATGAATGAAGAAAAATTCAATGCGCTATTTGGTAAAGTCTTAGGGGATGTTGGCGGCGCCATAGGCATCTTGATGTCCTATATGGGGGATCAGGCTGGCGTCTATAAAGTCCTTGAGAAGGCCGGGCCTTGCACGCATGAAGAGCTCGCCGAGAAGTCCGGTATTGATGCGCGCTATTTACGTGAATGGTTGTCGTCTAATGTTGCCCTTGGCTATATTGATTATAATCCTGCCAAGGAGCATTTCAGTCTGTCGCCAGAACAGGCAGCGCTTTTTGCCCATGAAGGCGAGCCGACCTGCATGCAAGGGTTCTTTCAGGCAATCGTCTCGCAATATGAAGCCCATGAAACTGCGGTTGATGTATTTAAAACAGGCCGGGGGCGCCCCTGGAGTGATCATTCTTCCTGTTGTTTTTGCGGAACGGATCGCTTTTTCCGTCCGGGATATGCCGCCAATCTGGTGCAGAGTTGGATACCAGCGCTTGATGGCGTTGATGCGAAACTGAAAGCTGGCGGTAAGATTGCCGATATTGGCTGCGGTCATGGTTCCTCGACGCTTCTGCTGGCGCAATCCTATCCAAATTCCACGGTGCATGGGTTTGATTTTCATGAACCGTCTATTGAACAGGCGAAAGCGAAGGCAAAAGCTGCTGGCGTGACCAATATTGAATTTCACACCGTTGCGGCAAAAGATTATCCAGGTAACGATTTTGACCTGGCCTGTATTTTCGATGCGCTGCACGATATGGGTGACCCTATTGGCGCCGCGACCCATATCAAGCAAAGCCTTAAACCCGATGGAACCTTTATGGTGGTTGAGCCGTTGGCCGGGGACAGCCTTGCTGAAAACCTCAATGTACTATCAGGAATATTTTATGGTTTCTCCACAACCATCTGTGTACCAACATCAAAGTCCCAGGAAGTGGGCTTAGCGCTAGGGGCGCAGGCGGGAGAAAAACGATTGACCCAAGTGCTGAATGAAGCCGGTTTTGGTACTGTGCGCCGGGCAACTGAAACACCAACAAATATGGTGCTTGAAGCGCGTGCGTAACCTACCTTGAATGTTTGAGGGGGCGAGCTGCCCCCCTCAAACAAATATCATTATAGTATGACGCATGTACTGAAATGGAGTTAGCAATGACAATGATGACACCCGTCTTGGCGCTTATCATCTGGACGCTGATTGTCTGGATATGGATGTATGCAACGCGTATCCCCGCAATGCAGAAAGCGAAAATTCATCCCCAAAAGGCGATCCACGCCGGGGCATTGTCCGTCTTGCCGACAAATGTCCGGGTTGTTGCGGAAAACTATAACCACTTGCATGAACAGCCGACGCTATTTTATGCGCTGGCGATTTATTCTCATCTGGTTGGTGTGGCGGACCCGATAAATATTTATCTCGCCTGGGGCTATGTGGCTTTGCGGGTAGCGCATTCTGTCGCGCAGATCATTTTGAAAAAAGTGATGATCCGGTTTTCGCTGTTTGCACTCTTGAGCGTACTGTTAATTATCATGGCGGTGCGAAATTTACTGGCGCTTGTGGGCTGATGCTTATTCAGCCTTAAGCGCGAAACGTTTTCTGTGAGATTTTGCAATAGAAAATTTAGAACCCTATAAACTCTGGTTCCTGGTGGCGGCAGTGGCCTATGTCGCTTTTCTTCTCGGGCGCGCCACCAAGGGGGCAAGTCCCGAAGAGCGCCAGCGGCGCGAGCTGGCGGAGGCGCAGGAGATTGAAACTGCGATGGCGAACATCCCCCAGTCGAAACTAGAGGAGATCGATCGTCTTATGGCTGACGCCAAAAAGATTGAGGCCATCAAAACCTTGCGCGAGGCGACGGGATTGGGGTTGAAGCTTTCGAAAATGGCGGTTGAGCAGCGCGCGCCCGGGCGTTAGACGGCGCACGTCTTGGGAGAGGGAATTTCTATGTCGTCGTTCACGGGACTGCC
>JAADIH010000114.1 GCA_013151435.1 Alphaproteobacteria bacterium | reverse complement strand
ATGGCCTCGCCAATACCGCGCGCAGCGCCTGTGACAAGGCAGGTCTTGCCAATAAGTCGTTTCATAGGGATCTCCAGAAATAATCGAACAGGAAAAGCTGGAGGCAATGGCCTCCAATACTTAAGCGGTTAAATGGCCGATATTCCTAGTTCACTGTTCTCACTCTTATATGAAGCGGTTGGCCTGTATGGGCGCAAACGTAGTCAATTATGAAAAAATTTGCAATTTGTGTGCGGCGTTGCATTGGGCATAATGCACTATGACGAATCGCCCGGAACATATGCCTCAGCCAAACAGCGTCATCCAGATGCTGCCCCCCGGCGCGGTTAATCGTATTGCCGCTGGTGAGGTGATCGAACGCCCGGCGGCGGTGGTCAAGGAGCTGGTGGAAAACGCTCTGGATGCGGGCGCAACGCGCATAGAAATCGAAATCGACCATGGCGGTAAGACGCGCCTTGTTGTGATCGATGATGGTTGCGGGATGAGCGCTGATGATCTGGTGATGGCGGTGGAGCGCCACGCCACCTCGAAATTGAAATTGGGCGCCGATGGCGAGTTTGATCTGATGCAGATTGCCACCATGGGGTTTCGTGGTGAGGCCTTGCCGTCGATTGGCGCTGTGGCGCGGCTCTCCATTACCTCTCGGGTGAAGTCTGAGGACGAAGCGTCGAGTGAGGCGTGGTGCGTGCGCGTAGAGGGCGGCGCCATGTCTGGCCCGGCCCCGGCGGCGTTTGGCGGCTATGGGACGCGTATCGAAGTGCGTGATGTTTTTTATGCAACGCCTGCACGGCTGAAATTTCTGAAGTCCGATCAAGCGGAGACGACAGCGATCGGCGAAGTCGTGCGCCGCCTTGCTATGGCGCGTCACGATGTTGCGATAAAGCTCACATCCTCAGGGCGGAAAATATTGAACCTCCCCGCTGAGGCTCTCGGTGAAGATGGCCGATTGAAACGCCTTGCGGCGATCATGGGTAAAGAATTTGGCGAGAATGCGTTGCCCATCAATGCGGAGCGGGACGGCGTTAGGGTGACCGGGTTTGCCGGATTACCGACTTATAACCGGGGGCTTCCCGACAAGCAGTTTCTATTCGTGAACGGAAGACCTGTGCGTGACAAGCTGATTGTTGGCGCTGTGCGCGGCGCTTATGCGGATTTTCTGGCGCGCGACCGGCACCCTGCGGTGGCGTTATTTCTTGAACTCCCCGGGGCGATGGTAGATGTGAATGTGCACCCTGCAAAAACTGAAGTGCGGTTTCGCGAGGCTGGTAATGTTCGCGGGCTGCTCATCGGGGCTTTGCGCCATGCTCTAGCAGAGGCCGGGCATCGCGCCTCAACCACGACCAGCGCTTACGCGCTTGGTCGGATGACACCGCAATCCCCAGGCAGCGTTAGCCCCATGCGTTCCGGTTTCCGGCCCAGTCATGGGGGAGCGCATGCGCAAAATCCGTTCGCCCGTGACATCTATGCACCGGCCGGAGGGCTAAGCGATGCCCAAGCGATATTTGATGATGTAGATAGTCCAAGCGCGCGCACCGAAGACGCTCCCCCGGACGACGTATCGTTTGCGGCGCATCCGTTGGGAGCGGCGCGCGCGCAACTCCATGAAACCTATATTGTCGCGCAGACGGCGGACGGCCTCATCATTGTTGATCAGCATGCGGCGCATGAACGTCTGGTCTATGAAAAGATGAAATCCGCGCTCTCCGATGGTCCAGTTTCCAGTCAGGGATTATTGTTGCCAGAGATTGTGGAGCTAGAGACTGATGAGGTGAACCGCCTCGAAAAGCGTTTTGACGAATTTACCGAGCTTGGCCTTGTCATGGAGCGCTTTGGGGAAGATGCGGTTCTGGTGCGTGAGACTCCCGCCATGTTGGGTGAGGTGAACATCAAAGGGCTGGTTCAGTCCTTGCTGGATGATTTGGCCGTGATTGGACAAAGCCTTGCGTTGAAAGAGCGACTGGAAGAGGTGTGTTCGTCAATGGCCTGCCACGGATCGGTGCGCGCGGGTAGACGTTTGAACGGCGATGAAATGAATGCGCTGTTGCGCCAGATGGAAACGACCCCCCATTCCGGTCAATGTAATCACGGTCGCCCGACCTATGTAGAGTTAAAACTCGCGGATATTGAGCGGTTGTTTGGGCGGCGTTAGGCCTCTTGATGATTTATGTAGTTTCAATCCATAAGAAGATAGTCCCATGACTGATGATAAATACACGCCGCTTTCTGAACTTGGGGACTTCATCGTCCGCAGCGATGGTGAGATGCAACACCGCGCTGCAGCGTTTCTTGAGGAGGTGAAGCGCCGCCACACGATTCGTGACTATACAGGTCAGCCTGTGCCGCGCGAGATAATCGAGAACTGTATTGCTGCGGCGGGACGCGCGCCGTCTGGCGCCAATCACCAGCCCTGGCATTTTTGCCTGGTTGGCGACCCGGCCGTAAAACGCGAAATTCGCCTGGCGGCGGAAGAAGAAGAGCGCGCTTTTTATGATGGGCGCGGCGGCGATGAATGGCTGGAGGCGCTGGACCCGCTCGGCACCGGCCCTGAAAAGCCCTTTCTGGAAACCGCACCCTGGCTGATTGCGGTCTTTTCGCAACGCCGAGGCGGCGTTGAGGCCGGTATGGACAAGAAGAATTATTATATCAATGAAAGCGTTGGCATTGCGTGCGGATTTTTAATCGCGGCGCTTCATCATGCGGGGCTTGCAACGCTCACCCATACGCCCGCCCCTATGAACTTCTTGAGCAAAAAATTAAATCGTCCGGCAGCGGAGAAACCCTATCTGCTGGTTGTTGTGGGACACCCCGCATCAGATACGCTGATCCCCAAACATGCGATGATCAAAAAACCCCTGGATGAGATTTTGACGATATTTTGATTGTCCAATCCCACAACTTCATTTCGCCGCCATATTTGCGTGACTAACAAATCAGACTAGCGTCGCACCCGGATGTGATTCGAAAAATCCCAAATTGATATTTGGGAAGCGCTTTTTATGGGCCAAAACTTTGGTCGAGAAGGGACGAGATTATGGGCATGCTTAAAGAATTTCAAGATTTTGCGGTTAAGGGAAATGTTGTCGACATGGCGGTGGGGATTATCATCGGCGGCGCCTTTGGCACCATCGTAAAATCCTTGGTTAGTGACATTATCATGCCGCCAATTGGCATCATGATGGGGGGGCTCGATTTTTCTAAACTGGCATTCACCTTGAAGGCCGCAACGGCGGAGACTGAGGCCGTCACCATGAATTATGGCATGTTCATCAACAATGTGATTTCATTCCTGGTTGTCGCCTGGGCGGTCTTTATGCTGGTGAAGGCCATGAACTCCCTCAAGAAAAAAGAAGAAGAAGCGTCTTCCGAGCCGCCGGCGCCGCCAAAATCAGAAGTACTGCTCGAAGAAATTCGCGATGTGCTGAAAGCGCGCGGGTAAATATCGATCTCATTCAGTTGCGTATGGGCCCGGTCTTAGTTCGCTAAAGCCGGGCCTTTTTATGGGGGCGGCGCCTACGTGGTTGTGGTACGCGCGCGCGGCGGTTATATGCCGTCATCGTGTAACAGATTGCCCCTTGATGACCCCGCTGAAAAACATCCGAAATTTCTCGATTATCGCCCATATTGATCATGGGAAATCGACCCTCGCGGATCGCCTGATTCAGGAGACGGGAGGGCTTACAATCCGTGAAATGAAAGAGCAGGTCCTCGATAGTATGGAGCTGGAGCGCGAGCGCGGGATCACTATCAAGGCCCAGACGGTGCGGCTGGAATATGAGGCGAGCGACGGTGAGACCTATATTCTCAACCTCATCGACACGCCGGGCCATGTGGATTTTACCTATGAGGTCTCGCGCTCGTTGTCGGCCTGTGAGGGCGCGCTCCTCGTAGTGGATGCAAGCCAGGGGGTTGAGGCGCAAACGCTTGCCAATGTCTATCAGGCGATTGACGTTGATCTGGAAATTTTGCCCGTTCTCAACAAGATTGATCTGCCTGCGGCGGATCCTGACCGCGTCAAAGCCCAGATCGAGGACGTAATCGGTATTGACGCCTCGGAGGCGATAGAGATTTCCGCAAAAACCGGGCTTGGCGTCCCCGATGTTCTGGAAGCCATCGTGGCGCATTTGCCGCCCCCAAAAGGTGATCGGGAGGCGCCGTTAAAAGCGCTCCTCGTCGATAGCTGGTATGACCAATATCTCGGCGTTGTTGTGTTGGTGCGGGTGCGTGACGGTGTCATGAAAAAGGGCATGCGCATTCGGATGATGGGCGCAGATGCGGTCTATACGATCGATCAGGTTGGTGTTTCAACGCCGAAGAAGACGCCTGTGGATGAATTAGGGCCGGGTGAGATTGGGTATTTAACCGCCTCAATCAAAGAGGTAGCCGATACCAAGGTTGGTGACACCATCACGGATGATCGCCGCCCTACAACGGAGGCGTTATCCGGATTTAAGCCATCCGTCCCCGTTGTGTTTTGCGGGATGTTTCCGGTTGACGCCAATGACTTCGAAGATTTGCGCGAGGCCATGGGTCGCCTGCGCCTCAATGATGCAAGTTTTGAATTTGAAATGGAGACCTCGGCGGCGCTTGGCTTTGGCTTCCGCTGCGGGTTTCTGGGGCTATTGCATCTAGAGATCATCCGCGAGCGGTTGGAGCGCGAGTTTAATCTTGACCTCATCACCACGGCGCCGAGCGTGGTTTATAATATTTGCATGAATGACGGTTCATTGATTGAGTTGCACAACCCGGCGGACATGCCGGACCCGGTCAAGATTGATCACATGGAAGAGCCGTGGATCAAGGCGACGATCATGGCGCC
>JAADIH010000143.1:1233-6051 GCA_013151435.1 Alphaproteobacteria bacterium | reverse complement strand
TCATGGGCGGCGCCGAAGCGGTTTTTTACGGCGCGCAAAATGCGGAAATCCCGGCCTTGCTCGCTTTCGAAATACATCACCGCATCGACCATATGCTCCACAACGCGCGGTCCGGCGATCTGGCCGTCTTTGGTCACGTGGCCAACAAGGAGAACAATCGTGCCTGAGGATTTGGCAAAGCGCACCAGCTCTTGCGAGCAGGCCCTGACTTGCGTGACGGTGCCCGGCGCGGCGGGAAGGGCGTCGGACCAGAGCGTCTGAATGGAATCAATGATCACAGCGCTTGGTCTATCCGCTTTTAGCGTCGTCAGAATATCGCGCAGAGATGTGGCCGAGGCGAGGTGTACGGGCGCATGTTCCAGCCCAAGGCGTTGCGCGCGCATGCGTATTTGCCCGATCGATTCTTCGCCAGAAATATAAGCGACGCTTGAGCCGCCTTTGGCCAGCCCAGCGGCGACTTGCAGGAGGAGGGTGGATTTGCCGACACCCGGATCGCCGCCGATAAGCAGCGCTGAGCCCGGCACCAACCCGCCGCCACAAGCGCGGTCAAATTCTGCGTTGCCGCTATCGAGCCTCGGAATGATTTCTGAACCGCCTGCAAGAGATGAGAATTCCAGCTTCCTGGCCTTGGATTTCGATCCAGAGCCGATGGACGTCCCCGCCAGAGACCCCGGAGGTCCAGCCTCTGACATTTCCAGCTGAACCGTGTTCCACTCGCCACAAGCATCGCAGCGGCCGGCCCATTTGCCATAGATCGCACCGCAAGACTGGCAGACATAGGTTTCTGAATTTCGCGCCATTTGAGCTTATAGCTTGGTTCTTACCTGTAATTGCAAGAGAGAATTTTCGTTTAACGTATGGGCAAAGTAATGGCGTCCGGGCTTTCACAATTTCCAGAACGCAGCGGTAAGCACTATTCTCAAAATGCCGTTTCGTAATTGGCGAACAGGCTCAGATAGTCTTCGATCGTCGTGCCATAGGCGTCGGCCGGCGAGCCCGAGCCGGGGGATTCCAGGTAAGCATCAACAGTTCCGCAACCGAGCAGGTGACAGGCCGCAAGCAGGCCAGAGCGCGTGATCAAAACCCCGTTCACGGTCTCGCCTTCTTGATCAACAAGATCCAAATTCGTCATGTAGCCCCAAACCCGGTCGTGAAATGCTCTAACGGCAATATTTTGAGCGGCGGCGTGGCCCAAATAGCTTGATTTTGATGTCACCGAATTATTTTGCGCAGCGCTCTGCCACGGGCCGATCCAGTCATTGCTGGATGTATCGCCAGGCGGCGGCTCCGCATACCAATTGGCGTCCATCATCGCTGGCTCGCCCATCTGGTACAATCCAAGATAGCCATATGTATTTTCGACGGTCGGGTCTCCGCTCGATTCACGCTGAGCCAAAGCATTGTAGAAATCATCGACGTCGCCAACAAATCCACTTCCAGAGCCAGACCCGCTTCCGGAGCCAGCGCCACTTCCAGTGCCTGACCCACTTCCGGAGCCAGCGCCGCCAGTAGTGCTGCAAGCCATGAGCGCTAATCCGCTTAACGCAACTAGCAGCACACGAAAACGAAAATACATCACCATATCTGCCCCAATTCTGGTTAAACGTTATCTGTACTGAATAAATTTGGCGCCATCAAACACCCAGGTTATTTCATATTTAGAACCCTGATTGGTGATGAGCTTGTCCTGTGCAAGCGACGTAATGCTCTCGCAGATTGTTCGCAATAGAACCGTTTTCTTGCCATCTATTTCGCCCATAATGACCAGTTCACATCCAAGGCTGCCACAACTGACGGGGTTTTTCACATGAACAATCGTTTCAAGTCCGGGGAGGCTGGTAAGATCGGCATGTGCAATCCAGACTTTGGTTTGCTCCTCAGCACCCGGAGATTTCTCAATACGCGTCATCGTCTGAGCCATACGCGCGGCGTATAGGTCCTTCACCGATCCCCGCGAAAAACGGATTTCACGGTCCTGCATATTGTTTCTGTCTGCTGCGGCCTCACTGATAGGTTTTTTGGAATTGCGCGGTGGGCTCGATTCAACACGTTGTTGCGCCGAAGCGGCGGGGCTTAACGCAAAGCCTGCAACCAGCGCCCCTGCTACCAGCGCCAAAGTGCCAATGAATAAAGTGAAAATAAGTCGAAAATTAGCCACGCGACGTCCTCCGTTCGCTGCATCAATTCTCATCAGCATGATGAAACCATTGAGGAGTAAAAGTCAACGTGCGCCCATGTATTTCAAGCTGGGACACGGTCGGGTATCAAACTCATTTCATCAAAAATAGAATCCACCGTGGTTTAAACCGGTAACCTGATAGTCGCCCGCAGTCCGCCATGCTCCGAGCGATCAAGGGTGACGTCGCCGCCATGGCTGCGCGCCATATCGCGCACAACGGCAAGGCCAAGCCCCATACCACTTGCGTTGAGATTGCGGGCTTCATCAAGGCGGGTGAAGGGTTTGAACGCATCTTTATAGAATTCCGGGTCCATGCCGGGACCATCATCATCTACATAGATCTCGATATGCCGATCCATTCCCAGGGCACTCACCCAAACATTGGTCGCATGGCGTAAGCCATTATTGACCAGGTTATCAATGGCGCGTTTCAATGCATAGCGCCGGGCAGTAATGATGAGACCCTTGGGGATGTTGATGTGAAATACATGTCCGGATCGCTTGGTGTCGTGCGCCACTTCATTGATGATGGCGGCGAGATCAAATGAATTTGGTTCTTCGTCTGCGGCTTCATTACGCGCAAATTCAAGATAGGCCTCGACCATATGTTCCATTTCAAGCACGTCATTGCGCAGATCATTCACTTCTGGGCTGTCTGGTTGCATAGCAAGCGCCAGTTTGATGCGCGTTAAGGGCGTTCGTAAATCGTGGCTGACCCCGGCAAGCATAGAGGTGCGTTGCTCGAGGTGACGCTTGATCCGTTCACGCATGGCGATAAAAGCATGCCCGGCTTTTCGAACCTCAGTCGCTCCGGTCGGGCGATAGTCTGGTGCATCACGCCCCCGGCCAAAAGCTTCAGCGGCATTGGCCAGTCGCAATATGGACCGCACCTGATTGCGCAGGAAGACGATTGCGATAGCGCCGAGTAAGATTGATGTACTGATGAGCCAGAAGAGGAAAATTGGTCCGGTAGTCGCAAATACTCTGTCACGATAGGCGAAAAATACCAGCTGCCCTCCTTCAAGCTGTACGCGTATTTCTACAAAGGCAGGCCAGCTTTGAGTGTTAAACCAATATGAATTTTCAAGGCTTCGCTCCAGCTGACGATCAAAAGTGGAGTTATAAATATTGAAAATGGATAACTTGTCTTTTTCTGGAATTCCTATGTTGGCGTCAAAGCGCACTTTGAGATCAAGATCGTCGAAAACCCATTGCTCAATGTTCTGGCGATCCTCAAAATTTGGATTGTCTCCGTAGAGGCGTGTGACGAGCGCAACTTGCCCGGCGACATTGGCGGAAAGATTTGCTGTGACGAGGTCCCAATGGCGCTCGAAAAATATATAGGTAATTACGGACTGCATCAAAAAAATTGGCAGGATAACAATGAGGACAATCCGTGCATATAAACTTCGGGGAAGGTATCGGCGTAACATAATCGTCAGTCCGCCATGAGGACGTAGCCAACGCCGCGCACAGTTTGTAGATAGATCGGCGCGCGGGGATCCTCTTCAATTTTTTTGCGTAGGCGCGTGACTTGTACGTCGATTGAACGTTCCATCGTAGTCGATGTCTGAACTGCGAGAGTCTGGCGCGAGATAGCTACGCCGGGTTTTTGTGCGAGCGCCTTCAATAAGGCTGCCTCGCCAGAGGTGAGTTTTACGAGCTGGTCATCACAGCGCAATTCACTGCGACCTAAAGAAAATATGCAACGGCCAAATTTTAGCTCCTGCCTGTTTAGTGCCGTGGAACGCGTGCGGCGCAGCAGTGCGCCGACACGCAACAGTAATTCACGCGGCTCGAAAGGTTTTGATAGATAATCGTCAGCGCCGCGCTCAAGGCCTTCAATTCGGTCCTCCGGTAAGCCGCGCGCCGTTAACAGCATGATCGGCACATTGGAGGCGGCGCGCACAGCATCTGTGAGATCAAACCCAGATTCGCCAGGCATCATCACATCCAAGATCAAAAGATCAAAATCAACCGAGTGCATGAGCGCGCGCGCTTCTTTGGCATTGCTAGCAGTGGATGTGCGAAAGCCGTTTTCAGAAAGGTAGCGCTTTAATAGCGATCGAATGCGATCATCATCATCTACAACAAGAAGGTGCGGCGCATCATCGGGAATTTTATCGGTTTGCTGCATCGGCCCCTAAAGCGTTACCGCTCGCGCAGGAGTTGCACGGCGCGATAAGCATAGTCCGCCCCGGTCCAAAAGGTAAGCAGTGCGGCAAGCCACAAAGCCCCAGCGGCAAAGGGGCGCCAGAGATCACCCACAAAGCCCAATGGCGCTGCGGCAAGCAATAGCCCGGCGGCGATGAGCTGAGCGGCGGTTTTCCACTTTGCAAGGCTCGTTACCGGGAGCGAAGCGCCCTTGGCCGTTACCGCTTCACGTAGTCCGCTGACCAATATCTCGCGCAAGATGATGATAATGACGGCAATGACGCCGAGGTCATGAATGATGCCATTGCGGATGAGGAGGATGAGGGCTGAGGAGATCAGCAGTTTGTCGGCGAGGGGGTCGAGCGCCGCGCCAAGGGCGGAAACTTCACCGCGGGCCCGGGCGACATAGCCATCGAGAAAATCCGTTAAACTGGCGATAACGAACACAATGAATGCGGCCTTCATCCCCCAGGACACATCAAACA
>JAADIH010000143.1:0-1221 GCA_013151435.1 Alphaproteobacteria bacterium | reverse complement strand
GAATGATCAGCGCGATGCGCGTGAGTGTGATGAGATTGGCCATGGGTGCTCTGTACGCATATTCGCGCCAATGCGCAAAAGATGATGACAAAATGTTGGGTAGGAAGTCCGTGGTGAAATAGTTCCAACGCTATTGGTTAGAACTATTGTGAGGCAACTGGGTGCAAGAGGGTCAGGAATCAAAGCGAAAGAAATCAGTTATCTTCCATCTCTTTTTAGAGGCCACCTTCTTGCGCCAAGCCTTTGGGTCTTTTTTTGCGTGCACGCGAAATCTTGAAGCAATAATCACAAGTAGAAGCTGTGCATCATATATCCGGTTTGTCGCAAAGATATGCCACCAATTCGATGCGATGTTTTCTGTTGCTGGTATCGAGCCGGCGAGTAGGTGAAGATAAGTCATGGCCAAGGTCGTCAGTTGGCACACTGCTAATATAAGATGGAAAGTTTTGTGCTGGGCATTCTTGCGTAAGGCTTGCCAAAAGAAGTAGATCGCGGCCAGCCCATTAATAATAGGCACAATCGAGATTGCACCGTTTATTGACGAAAATAGCCATGTGAAATTATAAAGAGTGTAAAGAATGCCCAGCACAAAAGCAGCAAATTCAAAATGTCGACTTTTAGCGTTAATGGCGGCAGCCATGGCAGTGATAACGATGGCGCCATATAGAGCGACCGTTCCGTAGTCCGCTGGTAAGGCAAACGCCCAAAGCCCGATCAATGAAATGATCAGGGCGGCGATGGGTATTCTAGCTCTAGATTGTCGTGTAACTGTATAGATGAGGGCGCCCGTTAAGAGCGCCCACAATATCCAGGCTATCCAAGTCCCAATATCGATTTAAAAGCCTCCACAACGGCTGGTGGGTCATTCTTTGCACCGCCGTTCGCCTCCATGAACTGCATGCCTTTATCCAGCGCAACATTTTGCGCTGTTTCATGGAGTTTAGCAGTATTTTCGGCCAGGTCCACGATGGATTGCTTCATCGTATCCATTTGGGCGTTGGCAATTCCGAGCGAGACAACGCCACTGGTGGCGGTGAGGGCAGCCATTTTCACGGCAATTCTTTTGATGTCTCTTTCAATCCCGAGCAGGCTGACCTGCTCTTTTTTCAAGTCCTTGTTTTCCATAGTCCTCGGTCCCTGCAATGTCGCGGCGATATTGCCGCCATCAGGGATAAGAACGTTTTTGCCTTAATTCGGCGTAAATATGATCGAGGCGTTGGT
>JAADIH010000053.1 GCA_013151435.1 Alphaproteobacteria bacterium | reverse complement strand
CGCCAGGTCTGCCTGACTGAGATTGCGTGATTTACGCGCCTTACGAATACGCTCCCCAATTGATCTTGCCTCTGAAATTATTTCAATTGCTGCCATCACAAATCCTTTTTATAAGTTTTACTTATAATATATCTTGTAAACGCGCAATATTATCTCCCAATCAGTGTGGGATTATCCTCAACCAAGGCCAAGATTGTGAATTTATAACGACTTATCGGGTAAACTAGGCAGTATAAAAAATTTCAAAGGAGCACTTGAAAAAATCAGACTGTCTTATATTCTAGCTTCAGTGGGTAAACTCAAGCATGGATCGGGGTACGACATATGACTGACCTGTGTGATCGCGACGGCGCAGACCGTCTCGCATCAAAAATTCAGGACTTCTGGCGTAAACGCGGATTTGATGTCGTGGTTGAAGCTAAGGATGAGGGCTTTGTTTCAACCATGCGTTCAGCGCGCACGGATTTGCGCAGCAACATGATCAACGGCATGCCGACGCGACTTGCCGAAGCCGAAGCTGGCTAAACCTTTAGTGGGTGTTCAGAGCCGCTTCGATCAATGGCGCAGCTTCACCATAGCTGTCGAACAATGCGGTTGCCTCATTGGCGAGGGTTAATGGGCCATAACCAAAGCGGGCGATAAAACACGCCATTTTAACGCTTCGCGCCGCCCGGATATCCGTATCACTATCGCCGACAAAGACACCGTGTTGTGCGCGCAATTTCTCCATACACATTTTCACCGGAGCCGGATCTGGCTTTGCCGCAGACGCCGAGTCGGCACCGATAATTGCATCAAACAGTGACGACACCCCGAGGGTCTCGAGCAATAAAACCGCCATGGCTTCGCGCTTATTGGTGCAGATGGCAAAGCGGATACCTAGGGCGCGCTGGCGCTCAATCATCTCAACCACACCATCAAAGGGTCGCGAATGCACAGCGATATTATCCTGGTAATGCTCGAGAAACCATTCCAGCGCTTTGTCGAGCTCTTCTGTTGTCCCCTCACGCCTGGCCGAAAGCTGGTATCCGCGCATCAGCATACGCCGGGCGCCATAGCCAACCAGATGGCGAACTTCCACCCCTGAAATCGGATCAATATTGGCGCGGGCCAGAGCATGGTTCATTGATGCCGCAAGGTCTTCGGCGGTATCAATCAACGTACCGTCAAGATCAAATAAGACTGCTGTGCCCGCCAAATCATCCGCCATGGATATGCCCGCTTTTAACGATAATGATATGCGCATGCGGCGCCCGAATCACGCCAAGTCCGCTTCACGAGGCCATAGAGCATTTTTAGCAAAAGTGGATCCGGTTTTGCGTTCAAAAATGCGGATAATAAGAATCTAGAGCAGGTTGCCCACTTCGGGGCTAATTCAACCTGCTCTAAGCCGTTTCGCGGCGACTATGATAGAGCTGATAAAATACGGAAAGAAAAGCGTAAAGATGAAAGACTCACCCATTGCCCCCCCCATCGCGGCTGTAATCCTCGCCGCCGGTCATGGCACACGGATGAAATCTGCACGCCCGAAGGTCATGCATGAAATTGGCGGCAGGGCGATGATTGCCCATGTCATCGCAGCGGCAAATGCCTTGTCACCCAAGCGCATCATTGTTGTAATCGGTGATCGCGCCCCGGAGGTGGGTGATTTTGCAGCATCTATTGATGCTAAAATTTCTGTAGCCGTTCAATCGCCGCCACAAGGAACCGCCCATGCGGTAATGCAAGCCATACCCTTGCTCGATGATTTTAGAGGCGCGGTGATCGTACTTTATGCAGATACGCCTTTAGTGACGCCGCGAACTCTGCGCGCGCTATCAGCTGCCATCACCGCAGGCGCCAGCGTTGCCGTGCTGGGGTTTACGCCAACCGATCCGGGCGCTTATGGTCGGCTTAAACAAGATGAAAACGGCGCCCTCGACGCAATCATCGAGGCCAAAGACGCCTCCCCCGAAGAGCTTGGAATTCAGCTTTGCAATTCCGGTGTGATGGCGATTGAAGCTGCGTTTCTAAAAGCCCGCCTCAAGGACATCGATACCAACAACGCCAAAGGTGAATATTATCTGACAGACCTCATCGCCTTAGCGCGAAAAGATGGAAAAACCTGCGCTGTTATCGAGGCAAACACCCAGGAAGTCATTGGTGTGAACTCCCGTACAGAACTTGCCGAGGCCGAAGCCATTTTCCAACAGCGCATGCGCATTGCGGCCATGGAGAACGGGGCAACTTTAAATGATCCGTCTACGGTATATTTCTCATTTGACACTCAGATTGGCAAAGATGTGACGATCGGTCAAAATGTGGTTTTCGGACCTAATGTCACCATTGTGGATAATGTCGTGATAAAACCCTTTTCACACCTTGAGGGCGCGAAGGTCGCTGCTGGCGCTGCCGTTGGGCCATTCGCCCGCCTTCGCCCAGGCGCCGATCTTGGGGAAGGCGCGAAAGTCGGCAATTTTGTTGAGATCAAGAAAGCCACCCTCGGCAAGGGCGCAAAAGTCAGCCACCTCACCTATATTGGCGACGCGGCAATCGGCGCGGGAGCGAATATTGGCGCCGGAACCATTACTTGTAATTATGACGGATACGCAAAACACAAAACGATTGTCGGTAAGAACGCCTTTATCGGGTCCAACTCATCGCTTGTCGCCCCGGTGACCATAGGCGACAGCGCCTATGTTGGGTCAGGATCAGTGATCACCAAAGATGTAGCCAGCGGCGATCTGGCCGTAGCGCGTGGGCGCCAGTCTGTACTCAAAGGTTGGGTCGCACGCTTTCACAAAACTCAAAAAAGATAAGAGAACTAGGAACCGATATGGATAAAGAAGTCGGCAAACGCCTGGCCGCAGAAGAAGCCGCCAAACATGTTGAAAACGGCATGACCCTCGGCCTCGGCACGGGCTCCACGGCAAAGCATTTCGTCGACATATTGGGCGAACGCGTCGCCAAGGGCTGGACGCTTCACGGTATCCCAACTTCGGAACAGACCCGGGCCCAGGCTGTTAGCCTCGGCATTGAAATCATCGAGCCTGATGAAACCACGGTGATTGATCTTGCTATTGACGGGGCCGATGAAGTCGATCCGAATTTGCATCTGATCAAGGGCGGCGGCGGCATTGCTGCGGGAGAAAATCGTCGCCAACGCCGCCAAGAAATTTATCGTTATTGCCGACAATTCAAAACGCGTGACCGCTTTGGGGAAGTTTCCCTTGCCCGTAGAAATTGAACCCTTCGCCTGGGCCCTTACCGTCAGCGCCTTGCGTATTGCCCTATCCGCCGATGGTTTTAAGGCGCCAAAATTGGATTTACGCGCGGCTGACGGGGCGCCCGTCAAATCCGATGGCGGTAATCTTATTATTGATTGCGCCCTTGGCCGGATAGAAAACCCAGCAGCGCTCCACGAAAAACTGATCTCTATTCCCGGCGTCGTGGAAACCGGCATTTTCCCGGACATGACGGATCTTGTCATTTTCGGCGATCAAGACGGCGTTAGCACACAAACGCGTTAACAGCCTTTGCATCATGGGCGCCGTAACGCTACATCTCAATCTCAAATAGCGATCAATCCAAGGGCGCCCCATGGCTCAAACACGATTTCAAAAACTGCAAGAAGCGATCAAAACCTATGGCGCCGCTGCATTTGAAAATCTTTTACGCTGTAAAGGTTTTGGCGAGGCCGTCGTCAAGGGCCTACCCGAATTTATCGATTGCTCGGAAAATTGTATAAATGCTGTCCCGGCAGAAGGGCCTTTTGATCCGCGCAAGGATTATGGAACAAAAGCATTCAGCTATCATGACCGCGAAGTTGTCGTACTGGAACCGATCCGGTTTGGTATTGCGCTGACGGTAAAAAACCTCGAAGACTCTGGCTCTCTCTGGCTGCGCACCATCATTTCTGTCGAAGTCACCGGCGACAGCTTCGATGTATTTGTGGCGCAACAACCCGTCATTCACGTTCCCCTGGATCACAAAGACAAACTCAAGCCCGTTTATGAGGCCATCTATCGCGAGTTTTTGAACATATTTCAGCTTGAAGTGCTTGAGTTTAACGATCAGCGCTTCAAAACAGGGATCGGCTTTGTCCCGGATAAATAAGGGCGCTAGAGCGTCAAACGCTTATTCTAGTCAGGCTTTTCATATTTAGGCCTCGGAGAAAAATCTCCGCCTTCAGTTTTTGCCTTGTCTGCAAGCTCGCCCCATAAGGCGACCTCATCTTCATCGAGTAAATTTAACGCCCGCCGCAATGCGCTAATGTAACTACGAACACTATCCGCCCCCAGCTTGTCCTCATTATAACGGCTCCAATAAAAATTATGGGACGCCAGTCCATACTGTCGCGATGTGTGCACCGCCACATCGCGAATACCATTGCCAAAAATTTTCCGTACAGGGCCGCCTACTGCATCACCGCCAACCACCCAATCAACGGGAAAGTAAATATTCGTCCAGCGCGTACAAGAAAATAACGCCGCATGATGCTGATACGTCTTTCCATTAGAGTCATAGGTGAATTTGGGCGGATTCAAATGTTCCAAATATGGTGGGACCGTCGGTAATTCGCGCATGCGCTTTTGTTGCTTAAAGCCGACAAGCGTTGCGGCAAGCAACACATTACCATGTGCGAGCGGCGACCCCATGGTCACAAAGTCACTGATCAACCACACTGGGTTGTCTTTACGATTATTGATTTTGGCGATTTCACGCCAGAGCGTGTTCTGTAATTGCCGAAACTTCAAATAAGCTGCTTCATTTCCGGGATGCTCGGTAACGGTTTTGCTGCTAAGTTCCACTTCACGGAGGAGATCGTCAAAAGCGGTTTTCTGATCGTCATCGGGAATAACATCTTTGACTATTTCCGACCAATAGTACCGCATCAAGTCATAGCCAATAACGCTGCCAAGAGAATGTCCAACGATAATGATGCGGTCATATTTACCGCTGTCGTGAAGACGCTTCACGAGACTTAGCCCCGCCGCGCGAATGGCGGTTCGGCGCGCCACATTGCGGGGCGTGGGACTTAAATAACGCGCAGCGTCCCCCACAACGGGCAGCAGGACACGAGACTTGATGAACGCCAGCAAAACAGACGCCAGCGCGACTGCGGTCAGCGCCACCTTTCCACTAAAAAACAGTCCCGCCGCCGCGACCAACGCCAGAGCGCCCAAAATTCCCACAACAATAAAAAGCGCTATATATTCCTTGTGAAGATTTTTTGGAATGTCTTTACTCGGCCGCCAAAGCAACATTTTGACCCAATCGATGATGTCGACCAGTTCTGTGCCATGCATCAAATGAGCCCAATAAAATTCGAAAAAGTCCTGGCGCTTCCCGGCTGTATTTTGACCTGTTGTCAGACGCCTTAACTCGAAACTCTCAGAAATGTGATCCGGTTTACTCCAAACCTGATTGCTTTTGCCCTTGCTGACGCGATCATCATCAAGCCATACGGATTTTACAAATGACTTTAGCGCGTTCATTGGCCGCTGTTCACCCATGCCATGGATAAGAATAATCGCTGTTTTTTTATTGAGCGAGACCACAAATAGCTCCAATGCAAATAGAAATTCCGGGGATATGCCTTGCACCCCCTGATGATATGAACATATGAAAGCAACTACGCGTTCAAACAGCTTGATATAGCGACTAAACCGCCTCTCATTGCAAGGATTTACGATGACCAATTATGACTATGACCTCTTCACCATTGGCGCTGGATCCGGCGGCGTTCGCGCATCACGCCTCGCCGCAAGCTATGGCGCCCGGGTCGGCGTTGCTGAGGAATACCGCGTCGGCGGCACATGCGTTGTTCGCGGCTGCATCCCAAAAAAATACCTGGTTTACGCCAGTGAGTATGGACACAACTTCGAGCACGCTAAGGGTTATGGCTGGTCGGCGGAGAATGTTTCCTTTGACTGGACCAAGCTTATCGAAAACAAAGATGATGAAATTGACCGCCTCAACGGCATCTATATCCGCAACTTAAAAAACGCCGGCGCAGATATTTTTCAGACTCGCGCGAGCCTAAAAGACCAGCATACAGTTCATCTCCACGCAGAGAACCGCGATGTGACGGCGGAGAAAATTCTGATTGCCACGGGCGGCTACCCCTGGGTGGACGAGAATGTCCCCGGTCACGAGCTTGGCATCACTTCGAATGAGGCCTTCCATCTCGAAAAATTGCCCAAGCATGTTGTTGTTGTGGGCGGCGGCTATATCGCCATTGAATTTGCCTGCATCTTTAAGGGGCTCGGCTGTGATGTCTGCCTCGTCTATCGCGGCGAAGATATCTTGCGGCATTTCGATACGGACGTATCCGTACAGGTTCATACCGAAATGAAACGCCAGGGCATTCGTGTCATCACCCAGACTATTTTCGAAAAAATTGAAAAACTAGAGGGCGATGAAAAACGCGTCCACCTCTCCAATGGCAATCACATTGATACTGGCCTCGTCTTTTGGGCGGTTGGCCGCAAAGCCGCGACCACCGGGCTCGGCTTGCAAAAGCTCGGCGTTAAAATGGGCAAAAGCGGCGAGATCAAAGTTGATGAATTCTCACGCAGCTCAGTTGAGAACATTTTCGCCGTAGGCGATGTCACCGACCGGGTGAACCTGACGCCGGTGGCGATCCGCGAAGGCGCGGCGTTCGCCGAGACCTTCTTCAATAAGAATCCGGTAAAGATGGACTACCGCTTCATCCCGAAGGCCGTATTCTCGCAGCCGCCCGTAGGGTCAGTCGGTTACGCCGAGCATGAAGCGCGTCATGAATTCAAAAATGTTGATATTTATAAAACCAATTTCCGCTCCATGAAGCACGTCCTCACCGGATCAGAGGAACGCGTGATGATGAAGCTGGTCGTCGATGGCGATACGGACCGCGTCCTTGGCTGTCACATTGTCGGCGAAGAAGCCGCCGAAATTATTCAATGCATCGCCATTGCGGTCAAAGCGGGCTTGAAGAAAAAAGACTTTGACGACACGGTCGCCCTCCACCCGACAATCTCAGAGGAACTGGTGACCATGAAAGAGAAATTTGTGCCGGGTATTTGATTAGGGGGTAAACCTGATGCACCGCAAAAGAGATAAGACGCTCGGCGTAACAGAGCTGATCGCCATCGCTCTTGGCGGTATGGTTGGCGGTGGAATTTTCACGATCCTCGGAATTTCCGTTTCGATGATCGGCGCCTTTACACCTCTCGCCATTTTCCTCGGCGGTCTTATCGCAGCACTGGCTGCCTATTCCTATGTAAAGCTTGGCGGCTACTACAAAGACGAAGGCGCCACATATGCGTTCGTGAAAAAAACCTTTCCGCAATCACCCATCGCTGCATCGCTTCTCGGGTGGTGGGTAATTTTCGGTTACATCAGCACGCTCGCACTTTATGCATACACCTTTTCCGCATACGCCATAAGTGGGTTCGCTTTTGCAGATAATGAGTGGGCTCGCAAAGCAGTTGCTGGCGGCGTCATTGCAATCTTTACATTAGTAAACATCTGGAGTGTCAAGGGCATGGGCAAGCTCGAAGACATAATGGTTTATACCAAACTTATTATTCTCGTCGTCATCTCCTTTGTCCTCATTACAAACAGCGAAACCAGCCTGCCAACTCTTATTCAAACCCATGAGAGCGTCGACATATTAAGTATTCTGATCGTCGCATCGGTCACATTTGTCGCCTATGAGGGCTTCCAGCTTGTCATCAACGCGGTGAATGAAATGGAAGACCCGGAAAAAAATATCCCACGGGCGATATATGCCGCAATTGCCATTACGGTCGTGATATACATGATTATCGCGTTTGGCGCCTTGCTCGCTATTCCGTTCGACGACATCATTCAAAATCAGGAATATGCACTTGCAGCCGGCGCTGGCGACGTGCTTGGCCCGGTTGGAACTAATCTCGTGATCCTCGGCGCATTGCTGGCGACCAGCAGCGC
>JAADIH010000064.1 GCA_013151435.1 Alphaproteobacteria bacterium | reverse complement strand
TGATGGATATTGGCAAGATCATGAAACAGGCTGGCGAAATGCAGGCCAAGATGCAGGAAATGCAGGAAAAAATTGCCGGGATTGAAGTCACTGGCGAAGCGGGCGGCGGCATGGTCAAGATCGTGATGAATGGCAAGGGCTACGCCAAGTCTGTGACGATCGAGCCAAGCCTGATCAAGGAAGATGACGCGGAAATCCTGGAGGATTTAATTGCCGCGGCGATCAATGACGCCAAAGCAAAACTCGAAACTCAGTCCCAGGAACAAATGAAGGGCCTCACTGAGGGGTTACCTTTGCCGCCGGGAATGAAGCTGCCGTTTTAGATATGAAGCACCATAAACCATTTAAAATAGAATTTGCTGACTCACACGGAGTCAAAAAACGTGCGCGTGAAATACATTTAATTCTAAATATAATAGACCCTGATCCCAAATTCCAACCGGATTTTTTGTCAGACGAAGCACTAGTCCTGCAAAGCACACGGATGGAAGAGGATATTGTCTTTGCACGACTTAGAGCATATTTTGGGTCCTCGATTGAACTGAAATTGAATGATACATTTGTTGAGTTGGTTGATTCAATAAAGCGACAGATACCAAATTGGCCAGATAACGAAGGGTGATATGCTTGCATTTAAGATTTGGCCCTAAGTTGTCACGCTTGATTGACCTACCCCCTAAAATGCTGAAATTGGCCTAATGAACCCCCTCGCCACCCTCCGTCGCCTCAGTACTGACCGCTCTCCCTTTATGGCGCTGGCGTTGATGACGGTTGCTATGCAGTTGGCATTTGCGGCCTGGTACACGCTGGCGAAAAACTTTGCGGTGGATGGCGTTGGTAATGACTGGCGCCGAGATTGGTTTGCAGGAAACCATCCGCGAGATCCCGGGGTTTCTCGCCTTTCTGGTTGTCTATGTGTTGCTGGTGATGCGCGAACAGACGCTTGCCCTGTTATCGCTTGTGGTGCTTGGGGTCGGCGTGGCGATCACCGGGTTCTTTCCGAGCATATGGGGGCTTTATCTCACTACATTTTTCATGTCGGTGGGGTTTCACTATTTTGAGACCGTCAATCAATCGTTGAAATTGCAATGGTTGCCAAAGGCTGAGGCGCCGCAGCTCATGGGCCGTCTCATTGCCATTGGCGCGGGCGCCCAGCTGGCAGTGTTCGGATTGATTGCGCTGATCTGGAAAGTCTTCGCTCTTAGTTTTGAAGCGGCATTTTCAATCTTTGGGTTGCTGTCTGTCGTCATCGTTATTTACCTCTGGCAGGCTTTTCCATTGTTCAAAGACGCGGTGCCGCAACACAAAAAACTGATCATCAAAAAACGCTATTGGCTGTTTTATGCGTTAAAGTTTATGTCTGGCGCGCGGCGTCAGATTTTTACGGTTTTTGCGGCGCTCTTGATGGTGCAAAAATTTGGTTATGACGTGCACGAAGTCGCATTGTTGTTCCTGATCAATACCGGGTTCAACATGGTCTTCGCGCCCAAAATTGGCGCCCTGATCGGCCGCTTCGGGGAGCGCAATGCGTTGCGTTTGGAATATGTCGGTTTGATCGGCGTCTTTGTGGCTTATGCGTTTGTGTCCAATCCTTATGCGGCGGCGGGGCTCTACATTATCGATCACGCATTCTTTGCTATGGCGATTGCGATCAACACCTATTTTCAGAAGATTGCAGACCCTGCGGATATGGCCGGAACGGCAGGGGTTTCTTTCACCATCAATCATGTGGCGGCGGTGGTGATTCCCGCAAGTTTTGGCTTGATCTGGCTGGCGAGCCCGTCTCTGGTGTTTCTTTTGGGTGCGGGGATGGCGGCCGTCTCACTTGGACTTTCCTGGTTGATACCGAGAGCGCCTGCGCCTGGTCGAGAGACAATATTAGCACCGATGCCCGTTGCTGCTGAATAGATACGAGTAGAAGAGTTACGCATATGCCCGCCGCCACGATTGGTCCTGAATTGCAGCGCCTCATTGATCTCCTTGCAAAAATGCCGGGGCTCGGACCGCGTTCAGCAAAACGCGCAGCGCTTTATCTGTTGAAGCGCCGTGAACAGGTGATGGGACCGCTCGCCTTTGCACTTGATGATGCGGCCAAGAAAGTGAAGGCGTGTACCACATGCGGCAATTGGGATTCCATCGACCCATGCGCTGTAGCTGACGGGGAGCGCACCCAGAGCATCCTTTGTGTGGTGCAAGATGTTGGCGATCTCTGGGCGCTGGAGCGCGCTGGGGCCCATAAGGGGCGCTATCATGTGCTGGGCGCCCTGTTATCTCCCCTCGATGGCATTGGTCCTGATGATCTCAATATTGGCGGGCTGGTGGCGCGTGCCGGTGAGGACATGGTGACGGAAATCGTATTGGCGCTTCCGGCCACCGTCGATGGCCAGACAACGGCGCACTATCTGACCGACCATCTAGAGGCCATAGATGTTGGCGTTACTCGGCTTAGCCAGGGCGTTCCGGTGGGCGGCGAGCTGGATTACCTTGACGAGGGAACGCTCACAGCCGCCATGAAAACCCGGCGGCCATTTTAAGGAAATGGCTTAGGCTGGCCAATTGGAGGAATTTTGGCGCGCGATCGCCTGGCGAATCGCCGTATGTTTTTGCTTATGATTTTAGATATTCTCACCCAGGCGGGTTTGCCGCCCGATCGGCCCGGCCTTTGGCTGGCGCTGTTTTTGTTGATCGCAGCGGTCTATTTCATCATGCATTCCAGCCGAGTGTCTCGGCGTGCAGCGCGATTGCGCACAGAGCTTGAGCAATCGAAAGTGTCGCTGGCGACGGCGGAAACACGTGTTGCTGAAGGAGATGCAATTCGTATTCAGCTGGATGAAGAGCGATCCTTACGTCAGCAATTGGAAGCGCAAGCTGCCGCCAATGAGGCCACCCTCATGGAGCGTGAAAAAGCGCTTGGCGAATTAAAGCAACGCATGGATGTGGAGTTTAAGTCGGTGACGGCTGATATGTTGAAAGGCGCCCATGAGGCATTTCTTCAGCGTGCCAACGAAACTTTTGGGCGCTATCGGGAGACAGCCAATGCAGAGGGCGACAAACGCCGTAAAGCACTTGATGATTTATTGAAGCCAGTAAGCGAGACTCTTGTCCGATATGAAAAGGGGTTGACCGAGCTGCGTGATGAACAACAAAAATCACGCGGCGAACTCGCCGGACAGATAGGGCAGCTGAGAGAGTCTACTCACCATGTGCGTCTGGAAGCGCAAAAACTGGCGACAGCATTGCGGGCTGGCCCTAAAACCCGCGGCCGTTGGGGTGAAGAACAATTGCGTAATGTGGTCGAGATAGCCGGCATGACCGCATATGTGGATTTCGAAGAGCAGGCCTCCCATGATGATGGCGACAAACGAAAACAGCCCGATATGGTTGTGCGCCTCCCCGGGGGGCGGGTGATCGTGGTCGATTCCAAGGTTTCCCTGGGGGCCTATTTGGATGCGGTTGAGGCGGATACAGATGAAGCGCGCGCCGTCGCTATGGCGCGCCATGCTGAAGATATGTGGAACCACGTCAAGTCGCTCTCGGCGAAAGGCTATGCCTCATCATTACGTGACGCCCTCGATTATGTGGTGATGTTTGTGCCCGGAGAGAATTATTATTCGGCGGCGCTGGAAGCACGCCCACAACTTTATCAGGATGCTTTTGATCGAAAAATACTGGTGGCGACGCCAACGATTTTAATCGCTCTCTTAAAATCAGCGGCGCTCAACTGGCGTCAGGAAAAAATGACCGAGAACGCGCAGGCTGTCGCCCTGATGGCGAAAGATCTTTATGACAGCTTGCGGGTGATGAGCGGTAATCTCGCAGGACTCGGGAAGTCTCTGAACAGTGCGCTAAAAACCTACAACGCCACCATTGGGGGTTTTGAGTCTCGTGTCATGCCTCGCGCCCGCAAGTTTGTAGAATATGAAATTCCTGGGATTGAATCCGGAATTGAACCGGTTGCGTTAATCGAAGGCGCGCCGCGCGATGTGCGAGCGGAAAGCGAAGATACTTTATTCGATGATGCCCTCAAAGGGCCAGAAAAAGCGCAGGATGATGCGGCCTGACGGGCTTGGATAAGTCTCTATCGTAATGGAAATGGCGGCCGGTCGGTCGACTTCTCGGATGTTTCATCTTTTGAAGATTCCGCCAGTTTTTCTTCTCTTTCCAGGCGTTCGAATGCTTCTTCTTCGGGAGAAATAGAGAGGGGGCCGGAGTTTAAATCGCCAACATCATCGCCGTTGTGATCCTCCGCATCAGTGTTTGGCGTATCGGGCTTTGGGGCCTCGGTAACCGTTGACGTCGCATCTGGCGGTATGTTGGCGCCCTGGCCATGATCGCCGAGGCGCCTGCGTAGGCCCTCGATTTCTGCGATTACCTCATTGTCTTCGCGGTCCATGGGTTTTGGCTCCAGCGTATGAGGCGGCTGGGTGGGCGCTAAAGTGCTCAAAACATGTAAGGTTGCACTAAGTGATGTTGGTGACACGATCCATACGCGTGCGCGGTGGCTATCTTCAATGAGATCAGGAAAGTTTGCATGCAAATCATTGATGATAACATCTGACGGCGCAAACAACATCGCTGAATTTGCGGTTTCACCAGAAACAATCATCTTTTTAGCAACAGTGTTGATATGGAGAAGGAGGGCGTTTCTATATTCATTCGCCGCCTGCTGGTTTTTCCCAGATACAGATTTTGCTCGCCTATAGTGATCATAGGCGCTGACGGGATAGTGTGCATCAATAACCAGAGGCGCCTCATTGCTAATGAGTTTTACTCTGCAATCGGTGCTGTCTCCGTTGGGCAATGGATCACCAAAGGAGTAGCGGTCCACCGGTAGGTTTTTACGTACTATATCGATCAGGGATGCGCGGTGTTCCTTGTCGCCACTGATACGGTTCCCAATCGCCAGCTTAAGCTCGGCGAGCTGATGGGCGATGCCGGCAGCATCCACCGGGTCGGCGTTTATTTCATCTATACGC
Organism: Alphaproteobacteria bacterium; assembly: GCA_013151435.1. GTDB lineage: Bacteria > Pseudomonadota > Alphaproteobacteria > Caulobacterales > Parvularculaceae > Hyphococcus. Next base: position 13,207 of record JAADIH010000064.1, on the reverse strand, counting down.
CTGGATAAGTGCCGCAGGGCGTCTTGCATTGAGGTATTTAGATTGCCCAGCTCTCGACCGACATAATCCGCCATCTCTGTCAGGGTGCGTTCCGAAGTCGCGATGGCTTGATCGTATTTGGATTGTGCATTGGCGGCTGTAGTCTGATCCAGGCGCGCATTTAATTCCTCGGAAAGGGCGGCAAAGCGCTCTTCGATAGATGTATCTAGGCGTTCTTGAGCGGCGTGCGTGTCGTCGCGCAGAGTATTTGCTGTTTCCGAGAGTGTGCGTTCCATAGTCGCCAAGGACTGCATGCGCTGCTCTAGCGCTGCATTGCTTTTTTGGCGCTCAAATTCTGCTTCGCGTAATTCTTCAGCGCGTTGGCGCGTATAAAATTCATTCTGCTCATAGGTGATGTGATCTGCATCGTCGAGCTCAGCCTTTCTGCGTCGCGCCTCGACATCATCATCTAATTTTTGAAGTTGATCGGTTTGCACCGATGGCCTGACGCTATATTCGAATGGCTCATTGAGCGCGTTAAAAGATGACGCCGAGTCGGCTGAGTGGTCTGCCTGGTCATTTTCTGCCCAATGCTCATCATCCAGCAAGGAAGGTGTATGTTCAGTCAGCTGTGGCGCTTGTTTGTCTTTGGATTTTCTAGAGAACAATCCTGCGATAGGTGAGCGGTGTTTTTTTTCTTCGGAGGGTAAGTCTGAAACCAAGGTGCCCAGATTAGTCTGAGGTTGACCGCTGAAAAGGGCGTGCTCCCGGCCGAGGTAGGCTGGGTCGGCGGCAACCTCGTCTACATCCTCATGAGAGTCTAACTGCTCTTCTTCTTTGGTGAGGTGGGTTTCAGGCTCATGGGAATCAAATTCCGGTTCATCAAAAATGATGTCAGCATCCGAACCTGCGGGTTCAAAAACTGCCCTTTCACTAACTTTTCGTCGCGACGGCGCGATCACCCTGGCATGAATGATCATGTAGAGCGCAACCACAAAAATAAAAATGAACGCGCCGAATCCGAACCATAATACGTCCTTCGGCCCGTCAATAAGTGCAGTTGTAGCAGGTGGCGCTTGCAGTGCGAGCGTCACGGCTTCCGAGCCGCCTTGTAATGACGACAACAGCATATTCATGTCCCACCCCACGCGGTACTCAACTTGATGTTCAGCAGTTTAGGCGAAAAACCTATAAAATGCGAGGGGTTAGCGTATTACAGGGCGAAGATAGCGGGGCATAGCGCATCTTGACGGCGTGGGTCCGCGACAATAGGTGATCAGTATGGCTATTAGAGAGATAATCACAGCCCCAGACGGGCGTTTGCGTAAGGTATTATCAAAACCCGTAGAGCGGGTGGACGACGCCTTGCGCTCGCTCATGGATGACATGTTAGAGACCATGTATGACGCTCCCGGAATTGGGCTTGCGGCCGTCCAGATTGGTGAGCCTTTGCGCGTCATAGTGATGGATCTTGCTGGCGCTGATGAGGAGCCCGCACCGATCTATTTCGTTAATCCAGAAATTCTCGAGCCCTCCGACGAGGTGACCCTTCATGAGGAGGGCTGTCTTTCGGTGCCAGAATTTTATGATGAGGTGGAGCGCCCGACCACATGCCGCATCAAATATCTTGATTATGAAGGAAATGAACAGGTGCTGGAGGCGGAAGGATTGATGGCCACATGTGTCCAGCACGAGGTGGATCACCTCGAGGGTGTACTTTTCATTGATCATCTTTCGCGGTTAAAACGCGATCGTGTTCTTAAAAAGCTGAAAAAAGAACAACGTCTTGCTGCGGCTGAATAATATCAACGCTTGAGTCTTTAGGAGATCTTCTCGATGCGCCTTGCCTTTATGGGAACGCCGGATTTTGCTGTTCCCGTTTTAAGTGAATTGATGGCGGCGGGCCATGAGATTGCAGCGGTTTATACGCGGGCGCCGCGGCGTGCGGGCCGCGGGCAGAAATCAAACCCCTCTTCGGTCCACCAATTTGCCGAGGTGAATAGGCTTGAAGTCCGTACGCCAAGGAATTTCAAATCTAGTGAAGTCATTGAGGGTTTTGCAGCGCTTGGTCTCGATGTGGCGATCATTGTGGCTTACGGCGTGATCTTGCCGCAGGTCATTCTCGATACGCCCCGTCATGGCTGCCTCAATCTTCACGCATCATTGCTGCCGCGTTGGAGGGGGGCGGCGCCAATCCAGCGTGCGATCATGGCGGGGGATAGCTTAACCGGCGTACAGGTGATGCGGATGGAGGCCGGGCTTGATACCGGCGCGGTGATGTTGTCAGAGACAGCCCAAATCCGGTGCGATGACACGGCCGCGACATTGCATGACCGGCTCTCACACATTGCTGCGGAGCTCGGCCCCCGCGCCTTGGCGGCGCCTTGGCGGCGCTGGAGCGTGGCAATCTTACCGAGACACCGCAATCAGAGGAGGGTGTGGTCTACGCCCATAAAATCTCTTCTGAAGAGGCCCATATTGATTGGTCAAGGCCAGCTTCGGAAGTTGATTGTCATATTCGGGGGTTGTCGCCCTTCCCGGGTGCATGGTTTGAAGTGGGTGGTGTCCGCGTCAAAACGCTATTTTCAAGGGTGACAGACCAAGCCGGGGCGCCGGGAGAAGTCTTGAAAGCCGATGGTGCGCTTGTCGTTGCCTGTGGCGAGGGGGCGGTGGCGCTTGAAAAACTTCAGCGTGCAGGAAAACGTGCGCAGCATGCCGAAGAGTTCTTGCGCGGTTTCTCATTAAGTGTTGGTCAGGTTTTGTAACTCGTAATGCCTAGATATAAACTCACCCTTGAATATGACGGCACACCATTCGTCGGCTGGCAGCGCCAGGACAATGGGCCATCCGTACAAGAAGCGTTAGAAAAAGCTGCGAACAAACTTAGCGGCGAGGGTGTAACCGCCCATGCTGCCGGGCGTACCGATGCGGGTGTTCATGCCTTTGCCATGGTCGTTCATGTGGAGTTCTTAAAAGAATTTCCAGCTGATGTGGTGCGCGACGCCCTCAATCATCATTTGCGCCCTGCACCCATCGCGATCTTGAAAGCAGAATGCGTTAGCGACGATTTCCATGCGCGATTTTCTTGTGTGGGGAGGTCTTATGAATATCGCATCATCAACCGCAGCCCGCCTTTGACCATCGACAAGCATCGCGCGTGGCGCATCACTCCGGCACTTGATGAAGAGGCCATGCACCATGCCGCGCAATGTCTTGTTGGCAAGTATGATTTTACAACATTTCGTTCGGTGGCGTGCCAATCAGCCTCGCCAGTGAAAACACTGGCTGAGATTTCGGTCTCTCGGGCGGGTGAAGAGATTTATATCCGGTGTTCAGCGCGGTCTTTTCTTCACAACCAGGTACGCTCTTTTGTGGGCTCACTGGTGGAAGTCGGAAAGGGGAAATGGCGCGCCCGGGATTTGAAATCTGCGCTGGAGGCCAAGGATCGCACACGCTGCGGGCAAGTGGCGCCTGCCGAGGGGCTTTATTTTATGCGCGCAGATTATGAGAGCGCTTGATAGGCTGCAACGGCGCCATGAGTGACCAGTGTATTGATCATAATCTCGATTAAAACGAGCATCGCGATCAGGGATATGGTCATTATGATGTTGATGGGCAGGCAACGGCGCAACACGCCCCATAAAATAGCCAGACTCAAAAATGATGCGGGCAAGATCGCTAAGACATAAATATTCATATTGCCGGTCATGCCGAAGAGCGCTGCTGGCAAGGCGATAACCATAAAGCCCAGCAATTGGCTCCAATTAAAGGCAATGATGAGGCTGGCGATTTGCCGTGATGCATTGATCGCTCTTGCGGTCATCACCAGAGCAGCAATGCTAGCGGACCAATAGAGCGCTAATGCGCCAAGTTCCGCAGCGAGCAGCAGACTGAACGGCGCATTGGCGAAGATTGTTTCATTATATTGCGGCATATCCATCACCACTCGTCGGCCAGCGGCAAAGGCCAGCAGTGCGAATGGCGCGGAGATGATAATCGCCCAAAGGGATTTGAAAACACCATCAGTGGTGAAATCTAAATCTTCATGCCCATCACCCTCGCCGCCAAAAGCCATTTTCCAGACGCCGCGAATGTTTTGCGCTACATAATTGATCGTGATCATGAGGCACTCTTAAATCGTTGAAAATATTGTGTCAGGATTTCCTCATAGATTTGAGAGAGCATGTCGATGTCGGCAATGGCTACGTGCTCATTCGTTTGATGCATGGTGGCGCCAACCATTCCGAATTCAGCAACCGGGGCATGGTCTTTGATAAAGCGCGCATCTGAAGTGCCGCCCGATGTGGAATATTCTGGCCGTCGCCCGGTTTTTTCTTCGACACAATCTGCAATCAGCCCAAGAAAATTCATATCCGTGGTAAGAAATGCTTCACCCGACAGGATTGTTTTAAGTTCGTATCGTGCGCCGAGCTCAGTGCTGAGGCTATCAGTTGAGTGCGCAGCCAGGCCTCGATTGTGGCCCCTGTCCATGTGGGATTGAAGCGAATATTAAATCGCGCTGTTGCCTGTTCCGGAATGATATTATGCGCCGGGTTACCGATATGAATGTCCGTGATCTGAAGGCTTGACGGTTGAAAGCGTTCATAGCCGTCATCAAGCGGTGTCTCACTGAGATGGAGAAGTTTTCGAAGCAGCGCCGGGATTGGATTATCGGCGCGATGAGGATAGGCGACGTGCCCCTGCTTGCCGGTGACCGTCAGCCAGCTATTGATGGAGCCGCGCCGACCGACCTTGATCATATCGCCCATGACATCAGGGTTTGAGGGCTCGCCCACAAGGCAATGATCAATTTCGATCTCCTGCTCCTGCAACCAACCCAGTATTTTTCGGGTGCCGTTGATCGCTTGCCCTTCCTCGTCGCCGGTAATCATGAAAGATAATGAACCGGTTACGGCCCCTTTTTTGATGGCGCTCGAGGCGGCGCTCGCAAAAGCGGCGATCGCACTTTTCATATCTGCTGCGCCGCGTCCCCATAAAAACCCGTCTTTGACCTCAGCGTCAAAGGGCGCCGATGACCATCTGGCTTCATTGCCGGGGGGCACCACATCAGTATGGCCGGCAAAACAGAAATGCGGGGCTCCCGTTCCAAAACGTGCATAGAGATTATCAATATCCTCAAATCTCAGGCGCGTGCAGGAAAACCCCAGAGCATTTAGCGTGTCTTCGAGAACGCCAAGGGCGCCAGCATCAGCGGGTGTGATGGACGGACGGCGGATCAGCGCGCGGGAGAGCTCAATGGGGTCGATTTCACTCATGATAGTCGGCTAATCTAAGGGTGAAGGATTAACAAGCCTAGCGAGGGCCTCATGCCGAAAATTGATCTATCGAAAGCGCCTGTCAGCTCTTCCTGCGCTTATCCGCCGCCCTATGATGCGCATTGTGCGGGGCGCAGTAAAATTGCCCTGGGTGATTTGGGCGAATTGAGCCAGTTTGGCGTCAATCTTACGCGGTTGGAGCCAGGCTCAGCGTCGGCGCATAAGCACTGGCAATGAAAATGAGGACGAGCTTGTCTATATGCTGGAGGGGGAGGTGGTGCTGGTTGAAGATGACGGAGAAACAGTGATGTGCGCCGGGGATGTTGCGACATTTAAGGCGGGCGTGGTCATCGGCCATATGATGGTCAACCGGAGCGATAAAGCCGCTGTTTTTATTGAGGTTGGCACGCGCGCCGATGACGAGGTTTCAAGCTACACCGACCCTGATGTGGATATGCAGATGGTCAAGACCAATGGCGCCTGGAAGGCTTGCCGCAAGAATGGCGCAGAAATTTAATCTCGCAATAATTCGTTGACAGAGGTTTTGGCGCGAGTCTGATCATCGACTTGTTTGATGATCACAGCGCAGTATAAATTGGGGCCGCCCTTTTCCGATGGCAGTGATCCTGGAACAACAACTGAAAAAGGCGGCACTTCGCCATAAATGACCTTACCGGTGTCGCGATAAACAATCTTTGTGGAGGCGGTGATAAAAACGCCCATGGCGATTACCGAGCCTTCACGCACGATGACGCCCTCAACCACTTCCGAACGCGCGCCGATAAAGCAATTATCTTCAATGATCACCGGGTTCGCTTGTAAGGGCTCTAAGACACCGCCAATGCCGGTTCCGGCTGAGATATGGCAATTCTTGCCGACTTGTGCGCACGACCCGATAGAGGCCCAGGTATCGATCATCGTGCCTTCCCCTACATAGGCGCCGATGTTGACGAAAGACGGCATCAGCACAACATTTGGCCCGATATAGGCCCCGCGCCTGACGGTTGCCGGCGGTACGGCGCGAAGCTTTGCGCGCTCAAAATCACTTGCAGACCACCCATCGAATTTCGATGGGACCTTATCCCACCAGACGCCTTTGATAATGCCGGGGGCGCCTTCTATCAGCGTGTTGGGGAACAGACGAAAAGACAACAGCACGGCCTTTTTTAGCCATTGCTGCACGACCCACTCTTCACCGCTTTTTTCAGCGACGCGCAAGGATCCACTATCGAGCAGTTGCAAAGCTTTGGCGACGGCCTCGCGAATGTCACCATGAGTGTTGGTGGAGATATTTTCCAGATCGTCCCAAGCGGCGTTTACAACTTCTTCCAAAATATGCGTGTTGGTCATGAAGGGACTTTCAGGGCTGATTGAGGGGGTGGGTTGAGGTGGCGACATTAGTCAGGAATATCGTTAAATCATTCGTGGTGTGATGAATATGCGGGGCCCTGTCGCCGGGCCGGGCCGGTCGTTTGCTGTGAGGTTCATCGCTCAGCCAATCCGCAGCAGAACAAACCAGTACAGTCGTCATACCCATGGCGTGGGGCATTTCGAGGTTTTGGGCCATATCCTCGAACATCACAGATGTCTTTGGATCCACCCTATGTTCTTTAAGAAAAATATCATAAGGCTCACGCTTTGGCTTGGGGGTGTAGCGCGCAGCCTTGATGTCGAAGACACCGTCAAACTGGTCAAAAACTCCAAGCGCGCCCGCGACATTTTCCGCATGGCGCACGGACCCATTGGTGAAAATATATTTTTTTCCGGGGAGCCGGGCGAGCTCTGTCGCCAGGGCCGGGTTAGGTGCTAATGGCGCCAGATCAATATCATGGACATAATCAAGGAAATGATCAGGGTCCACATCATGTTCGGCCATGAGCCCACCCATCGTGGTCCCATAGCGCACGTAATAGTCTTTTTGAATATGCCGCGCTTCATCATGGGGCATCTCGAGGTTGTCACGGATATAGGACGTCATGCGCGCATCGATCTGTGCGAAGAGTTGGCAATCTGCCGCATAGAGCGTGTTATCGAGGTCGAATATCCAGCTTTCAATATGCTGCAGGTCAACCATCTGAGCGCAGGTGTTTATTGCGTTGGGGATGCAACGAACATCTCCGGCAAGAAATCAAAGGTTGCGGATTTGGACCCACCGATTTCAACGCGTTTGAACATTGCCTCGTCAAGGTCGCGAGACTCGCAAGAAAGCTCATTACCTTCTTTGAACATGATGGCTTTGACACAAAGTGCTTTATCGCCGCCGACGAGTTGGCGTTCATTTATGCCCTCTTCGATTGCCCCATAGACGTAATAATGATCATGTTGCAATTCGCCCTTGATGATTTTTGCGCACTCGCCGGGCTCCAATTTCCACCAGCCTTTTGACGTGTAGGCGTCATCTTCAGCAGGCTGCGCAATGGCGCTCCAAACAGAACCGTCCGTTTTGTTGCAATAGAAAAATCCGAGTTTGGCTTCCCGGCCATTTGCCTCGTCGATCAGCGTATCAATGAGCTCATCATCAATGCTTGTGCCTTCAGTCAGTCCTTTTTGTCGCCGGTAATTGGCCAGCGCCCGTTGTGTTGATCGACCCATGGCGCCGTCAATCCGCCCGACGTCTTTGCCAATATCGGCCAATAGACGCTGCACGCCCGCAACTTCTGCTGAATAGACTGTATAGTTGTTGGCTTCGGTGAAGTCGGTTTGCCAATTGCCGGCTGCCGCCTCAGTGACTTCCACATCGAAGAATTTTCGTTGCCTGATGGGATCGTCACGGCAAACATCCTGATTGCGCAAGTTGAAGAAGCCGGAGCTTTCAACACACAAAGGAGTATGCCCTGACCATCTGCGCAAAGGACCTTTATGGCCCGGGATGGCTTCGGCGAATACGAAATAACGGCCCGGGCTGGTTTGTTCTGTGAGCGCAACTTTGCACTGGCCGGGACGCAAGCGCCACCAGCCGCGCGTCGCCAGCCGGTCGCCATCCACATAACCAATAGCCGCAGACAGGGCATAGCTCGATTTGTTACAGAGGCTATACTTTGCGCTGGCGCCCGTTGCGCTCAGCATTAGAAAAAGAACAGAAAAAAACAGAATACGCATTGCGCTTTGCCAGCGCCAGCAATTTACCAAAAGGGAGAGCAGCAATTCAGCCGAAACCGACGCCCGGATCAAGCGTGATGCCGATGAACACAGCAAAGAAATCTGGAAAGACAGAAGCGGGCCAGCCCGTTGCCGCGAGAAATCGGGTCAAGATATTGTTTCCATTGCCACTTTTGAAACCGTATGATTATCTCGCCCCTGTGGACGGGATCGTACCTGGCGCATTTGTAATCGCCCCATTTGGCCCTCGAAAGGTATATGGCGTCATCTGGCCTGGCGAATTTGATGATGCAGCGTCTGGAAAACTGAAATCTATAGAGAAAATTTGCGACGCGCCGCCGCTCACCCCGGATCTGATTGATTTTATCGAGTGGACGGCGGGTTACACAATGTTCCCCCTTGGATCAGTGCTGCGGATGGTGATGCGATCCGGCGATATGGTCGAAAAACCGACTATGCAGACTGGCTACGTAAGGGCGGATGCGAGCCCGTCGCGACTGACCCCCCAGCGAGAGGCGGTGCTCAAAGTTGCTGGGATCGATCCGAAAACGGAGGCGAAGACAGCGGCGGTGCTCGCCGAGGCGGCAGGGGTCAGCGATGCTGTGGTGCGCGGGCTGGCTAAAGTTGGCGCGCTGGCCCCGGTAGAGCTTGATCCGGACCAGCCCTTTGGCGCGCCTGATCTGAAGCGGCCTGGCCGTAAGTTGTCAGAAGAACAGATTTATGCGGCTGATATACTAAAACAAAAAGTCCAGACGGGAGGGCATACGACAACCCTCATTGACGGCGTTACCGGCTCTGGCAAAACGGAAGTCTATCTTGAGGCTGTAGCGGCGGCCCTTGCGCGCGACCCGACGGCGCAAATTGTTATTCTCATCCCCGAGATTGCCTTGACCTTGCCATTTTTAGAGCGCGTCGAAGAGCGTTTTGGGGCGGCGCCTGCGCCGTGGCATTCCGAGCTGACGTCAGCCCAGCGGCGACGGACTTGGCGGCGTGTTGCACAAGGCCAAGCAAGACTGGTTGTGGGCGCGCGATCAGCTTTATTTTTGCCCTTTCAAAATCTTCAACTGATCATTGTCGATGAAGAGCATGATGGCGCTTACAAGCAAGAAGATGGGGTTATTTATCATGCGCGTGACCTAGCCGTGGCGCGAGGGTCTCGTGGTGGCTTCCCGGTAGTTCTGGCGTCGGCGACGCCATCGCTGGAAACTGTCATTAATGTAGATGAAGGCCGCTATGACGCCGTCGGATTACCTTCGCGCGTAGCGGGCGCCTCTATGCCTGAAATTTTCCTTGTGGATATGCGCGCGCGCCCATCGGAGCGGGGAAAATGGCTGTCGCCAGTGCTGATCGACGCTGTCAACAAAAATCTTTCCGTAAGCGAACAATCTATGTTGTTTCTCAATCGTCGCGGTTATGCGCCTTTGACGCTTTGTCGGCGCTGCGGGCATAAGATGACCGCGCCGGGATCAGATACGATGCTGGTGGAACATCGATTTGAAAACCGTTTGGTGTGCCATCACACGGGTTTTTCTATGAAGAAGCCTTCCGCATGCCCTTCCTGTAAAGCGGTTGATAGCCTTGCGCCTTGCGGGCCAGGTGTTGAGCGTATTGAAGAAGAGGCGCGCGCGCGTTGGCCCGATGCCTCGATCAGTGTTTTGTCATCGGATACCGCACCAACGCCGCGCTCCATGCGCGATATCCTGGACGCGATGCATGACGGCGCGATTGATATTCTAATCGCCACTCAAGTTGCAGCCAAAGGGCACCATTTCCCAAATCTCACTTTGGTGGGCGTAGTTGATGCCGATCTCGGGCTCTCCGGCGGTGATTTGCGCGCTGGTGAGCGCACCTATCAATTGCTTTCCCAAGTGGCGGGCCGCGCCGGTCGCGCGACAAAACCCGGGCGGGTATTGTTGCAGACTTATCAACCAAAGGCTGCAGTACTGGCGGCGCTGGAAAGCGGGGATAGAAACGCGTTTTTAGCAGCCGAAGCGGAGGGTCGGCGGGCGTTTTCCTTTCCGCCCTATGGGCGTCTTGCAGCAATTATCCTGCGCGCCCAGGATGAGGCAGCGTTGATGAAGGCTGCCAATGATCTTCGCCAAGCCGCGCCCAATGGCGATGGGGTTGAAGTTTTGGGCCCCGCCCGGGCTCCGATCTATCGTTTGCGCGGAGAGGCGCGGATGCGGTTCCTCATCAAGGCGCGCCGGGACGTCAATCTTCAGTCTTATCTTGCTGATTGGTTGGGGCGGGTAAAGACACCATCCGCGGTCCGCCGTGTTGTGGATATTAATCCGTATTCATTTTTGTGAAACGGGCATATAAGGCGATTTGCGGGGATAGAATCAGTGGAAAATACACGCCGGATTAGCCTGAAGACAGACTAAATCCATGCCATCCTCATCGCCGCCAGTGGGAGGGATTATTATGCGAGCAAGACTTACCGTCATCACTATGACTATGCTTGTTGCATCAGTGTTTAACGCGGCGCCCGCATATGCGGGGAACATCGATGAGGCGCGCGTTGGGGTTTTGTCCCAAGGCTTTGGCGGTTGGTCCCCGAATATTGAGGATGGCGCCAGCATAAATCTTGAACTGTTGTTTCAGTCTCCGGAATTCATGCGCGTCATCGGCGCCCCGCGACCTGTCATCGGCGCCTCGATCGCAACCGATAGTGACGCCACCAGCCAAATCTATGCCGGATTTGAATGGAGAACTTATTTAACCCGCGGCCTGTTTGTAGCGGGAATGGTCGGCGGCGCTGTTCACAATGGTGAGACGGCTGCGTTTGATCCTGTAGCAGATGCTGCACGGGTCAATGATACGCTTTTCTTTGGTTGTCGTGTGCTCGTTCGTCTCGGTACTGATATCGGTTATGATCTGACAGAACGCGTCAGCGCTTCTTTTCATTGGGAGCACATTTCCAATGCCGGGGTTTGTGACGAGAACGAAGGTCTTGATAATATGGGTATGCGGATCGGCTATCGTTTTTAGATAATTCTTTACTCCCCAATATGGCGATCAATGAACTCAATTGACCGACGCAGCATTTCAGTGCGGGTATCGCCGGACGAGAGCCAGTGGTCTGCGCCCTCCAATTCGATAAATTCGTGAGGCTTGCCGACTGCAGTGAGTGCCTTGCTCATCTTTTTGCTGTGATAGAAAGGCACGACGGGATCATTTTTGCTATGAATCAGCATGATTGGAGCAATAGAACTGCCCGCCATTTTTAATGGGCTAACGGCCTCTAGTTGCTTAGTGGTCTTGAAATAATCCCCGACGCGCCACCACCAATTGTCAATTCTCTGCCCGCTCCTTCCTCGATCGCCCCTAAATGACGCCAAGTCAGAAACACCATTCACGGAAACGGTGCAGGCATAGAGGTCAGGCGTTAATGTAGCTCCAGCGAGTGCGGAATAACCGCCAACATAACTTGTACCGACGATGCAAACTTTTGTCGCATCCACTCGACCCTCCGCGATAAGGTGGCGCACACCGTTAGAGATGTCATCTTGGATTTTTCGGCCCCATTCACCATAACCAGCCTCTCGGAAACGCTTGCCAAGTCCGAGTGAGCCACGTGGATTTGGTTCATAGACGGCATACCCTTTTGCTGCATAAAAAGCAGACCACCAGTGGAATTCTTTGTCGTGGCGACCTTTTGATCCATCGTGAAGCAGCACGACCAATGGCATATTGGTCGTTTGGTTTCGTGCTGGCAGTGTCAGGTAACCAGTGATGGTGAGCCCATCAGGCGTGGTGTAGTCAAATCGTTCTTTGGTGTATTTTGTTTCATTCATGAATGAAGGGCGATTTGAAGAAAGGAACGACAGTTCCTTAGTTGCCTGGTCATAGACATAATATTCCATAGGGCGTGCTGGATAGCTTGCTAGAATTAGCTTCTTTTGGCCATTTGTTGATTCTGAACTAATCAGAATTGAGGAGCCAGGCAATGCAGCTTCAAGTTGAGTGAGAGTGCGTCGGTTCTCAGCAAGAAAGTGATGTTGTCGCTCAAAGTCATCCGTATAGGTAATGCTTTGAACTCTAGCGGTTGCCGGGTTGTAGTCTACTGAAGTAATTCCATAGCGCTCATTTCGGAAGATAGTATTTCTCAACTGGCCAGTTTCTGGATCATATGAAACCAGGGCTTTAGTGTCCCCATCGGCATAAGAAGTGGCGATGAGGTCATTATTGGTTTCGTCCAAACTATAAAAATTGAGTATCCCTGCGGAGCTCGGTGTTCGGTCTATGGATGCGATGCGAACAAATGTTTGCAAGTCAGGGTGCTTGCGCCTCAATATCCAGCCTTCTGATGCATTATCAATCCGCATGATTGGATCGCCTGCGGCATTCACAATCCAGTCACGTGTATTGTAAAGTCCAGATGAAATGCGCCTTGCCTGCCCCGTATCAAGGCTGACCTTAAGGACAGAGTAGCCAGCCTCATATGCGGAATCTAGAATAAGCCCTTTTTCATATCGTATTCTGGCGGGGCTGGCGCGAGAATCGCCTGCCCAGCGGCTGAATAAAGCAAAATTAGGTTCAAATGGTAAGGTGGATAATAATACGCCTGCCTCTGGCACAAAATAGTCACCATCATGCGGGAACAGTATTGTTGTTTTATTGTCTTGTCGCGAAACTGAAACCCAGCGGTTGAAAGGAAGGTTTTTCATACCTTCCACTGTCAATACCCGTTGCGTAGTGGAAGTGTGGACAATGACATGCTGATCATTGATCCACTGCAGGCTTCCTGCATTTAAGTCGCCAAAGCTAATGCTGTCAGATAGTGGTTCATATGTTTCGATGTCGCGAAATGAAAGAAGCGACTGCCCCTTCGAATTAAGAAGTAATGCGAT
>JAADIH010000046.1 GCA_013151435.1 Alphaproteobacteria bacterium | reverse complement strand
CTCGCGGGCGCGTGCCAGCGATGCTGAATTTCACCTCTGGTTCCAGAAACCTCCTCATCGCCTGTAAGACAGCGCAGATCAGCCGCATCGTTACCGCAAAAAAATTCATTGAGATCGCCAATCTGCATAAGCTTGTAGATGAGCTCGCTGAAGCGGTGGACATCATCTATCTCGAAGACCTAAAAGATGAAATCAATAAAAGTGATAAGGCGCTTGCGGTCATGGGGCCGTTCCTGCCGCATATTCTTGCTGCAACGCCCAGTCACGACGATCCTGGCGTCATTCTTTTTACCTCCGGCACCGAAGGTGCGCCCAAAGGTGTGGTTCTTTCCCACCAGAATATTGTAGCCAATATCGAACAAATTTCTGAACATGTAAAACTTCTGCCTACTGATATTTTCTTTAATCCGCTGCCGACATTTCATTGCTACGGGCTTACCGCTGGAACGCTTTGGCCAATCGTAAATGGCTATCCGGTAGTCTTGCATCCTTCACCACTGCAGACAAAAATCATTTCCAAACGGATCTTTGATACCGGGTCTACAGTCCTCTTCGCAACCGACACCTTCCTCTCGCAATATATGCGCGCGAGCGCTGATGGCGGCATGTCGTCTTTGCGTATATCGGTTTGCGGAGCAGAGCGCGTGCGTGATGAAACCCGTCAGGCAGCAGAAAAACGCTTTGGCTTTGAAGTGCTCGAAGGCTATGGCGTCACGGAAACCGCACCGGTACTCGCGGCAAACCAGCCCGGGGACATCCGTTCTGGCACTGTCGGCAGGATGCTGCCCGGCATTGAAACCCGGCTGGAGCCGGTCGAAGGGCTGGAGAATTCTGGGCGGTTATTCGTGCGCGGTCTCAACGTGATGAAGGGCTACATCACACCAGACGCGCCGGGCGTCATCAAGCCATTGGAAGATGGCTGGCATGATACTGGCGATATCGTTTCAATCGATGAAAAGGGATATGTTTCAATCCGTGGACGGTTGAAGCGGTTTGCAAAAATTGGCGGCGAGATGGTTTCGCTGGCAGTCGTTGAAAACTGCGCCTCCGCCGTTTGGCCAGATAATTTTCATGCCGCCGCAATTTTGCCGGACCCCCGAAAAGGCGAACAGGTTATTTTGGTGACAGATCGCCAGGACGCACCGCGCGGCGTTCTCCTCGCTTGGGCGCAATCGCATGGGGTCCCGGAAATCTCCGTGCCCAAGAAAATTGTTGTTGTTGACGAAATGCCGATATTGGGCACTGGCAAAATAGATTTTCTGACTGTCAAAACACTTGCCGAAGAGGGCCTTGCGGCCTTGGCCGCAAAAAAGGCCGAGCCCGAACCTGAACTCACAAAACGTGAGTTGAAAAAACGCGAAGCCGAAGAACGGGCAGAAAAGAAACGCGCCGAGAAGGCCGAGCGAGACGCGGAAAAAGTTGCAGCCAAAGAGAGCGCCAAGGCGGCCGAAGAAGAGGTCGCACAAAGCTTAGATGATCCTGCTGTTAAAGAACCGGATACGGCGCCACCGGATACGGCCAGCGAACCAGCCGCCCCGGCCCTCACCACCCCAGCCAATGATGATTCCGAGGATGTTAAAGACGCTGCGGAGTAGAACTCCATCAATCCTATCTAAATCAGGATCTATTGCGCAATGCCGCCAGGGCGCGTTCAGCCTCTTCTTCGCTCCGAATACCATCGTCATTCGTGGAAGATTCCGTAGGCGGAGTAAAGGGAACTTCTTTTGTGGGTGATGCCGCTATTTCATCATCCTCAACCCCGCTCTCGCCTGCGGCCCCTGAGGCTTTCCCTTTTTCTGGCCCTATTTCCGGCTCGCTTATCTCAGGCGCCACAACATCCGGGATTGGCGGCGCGGTTAAGAGGCGGATTTCTTCGGCGGAAACCCCGGCGGGTGTCGTCTCGAGTGGTGGCGGAGAAAGCCGCCCTGTCTCCATATAATCGCGCACCAGTCGCGCCCACCCTTCTCGGGTTAAGTGAAATTCCCCATCAGCGCCGGGGCGCGGATCACGCGGCGCGGCGGCGGCATGCTCAAGCCAGACCCGGGCGGCCTCATCACCATTTAAACCCTTCGCGGCTTTTGCCATCAGCGCAAATGCCGCCGCCGTTGGCGCGCCCGTTAGCACGGACTCTAATGTCGTCATCGCTCCGGCCCAATCGCCGGTCAAATTAGACGCCCGGGCTTGCAACAAAACCGCCTCAGGGCATGCCTGATTCTTCTCGGCAAGTTTGCGCAAGCGAGTCGCACGTTTCTCAAACTCTTCATCCGTATAGATCTTATCATAAAGACGGATCAGCGCTGGGTGCGGCTCAACGGCAAAAGCGGTCTCAAGGACTTTCGCCGCTTTGCCGATCTTTCCGCTTTCTGCATAGAGCCGGGCCGCCAATATCGCCGCCGGAGTAAAGGATGGGGCCAGCTTTAGTGCAGCCTCTGCCTCACTCAGGGCGGCTTTCACCTCGCCACTGTCTGAAGCTGCATACGCATCTGCCGTTAGCAACGCCGCCACACCGCGATCAGCGTGTTGCCCATCAACGAGGTGATTACGCCGGGCCTTTTCGATGGCCTCACGGGTCTCCCCCCAGGCGCCTCGCTCCAGCCCAAGTTCAACGACACTATCAAACGCCCAGCGCGCATTCGGGCGCAAGCTAAATGCGCGTTCCGCATAGTCTCGCGCTAAAGCACGATCATCTTTGGAAATCGCCTGTAGATAGAGGCCTTTCAGCCCCATAAATTCCGTCTCTGGCGCTTCAAGCATAGCGCCAAAACTCGCATTTGCAGCGACCTCATCACCACTTAGCTGGGCGGCCTGCGCACTTAAGAGACGCGTTAACGCCATGTCATCAAGATGCCGGTGCGCAACCCTGGCATGATGGCTGGCCGCAGAAGCATCTCCCACAGCAACTGCTTCAAGACCCCGGGTCAATGCCGCAACCCCACGCGTTCGATGGCTTTGCGCATCACGCGCCCGAATTTTCGCCGGCAGCGCCATGATATCTTTTATTTTGTGGGTAAGATAAATCGCCGCCAACAATGCAAAGAAAAGCCCACCGATAATCAATCCTGAAGGGCCGTCAAAAATAACCCCGAAGGCTTCTCCCGTGATGCGGCTATCGAGGCTGGCTAAAAACGTGATCACGCCGGCCAGAAATACGATACTCAGTAAAAAGATTAATATTCGAATCATCAATAGCCTCTATCTGATCGGCGCCGTAAAACGGGCGAATAAAGCCGCGACAGCATCATCAATCTCCGCACGCGCCGTAGCCATCTCCATCCAGTCGCTGATTGCAGCCTGAGCGGGCGCAGGTAGATCTTCCAACTCTGCAATGCAGGCGCTGATCCTGCCATTTTTTATATGGTCTTCTGCGCGGGAAATGATGGCTGGCGCACCGGCACCGACTGTGGGCTTTGCTGGGCGCAGACTAATCATGTTGCGCGCCCGCGCTGAGAGCTTGCCCATAAAACCTGTCGTATCTTCACTATCGGTGGCCAGTGCAACACGCGCAACATTGCCAAACTCACTCTGCAACACTCTCATTGTCGGCGCGCCGGTGACAGCGTAACGCCGCAAAACGGTCAGCTCGCTGGCACTGGGTGCATACTCCGCCAGCACATTAAGCTCCCTTGCATAGGGCCTGCCTGTCTCTAGCACTCGCTGGAGAGCGCTGAGCGCAATGGTCGCTGCCGCCCGTCGGCCAGCTGCAATCCCGTCATCATTTTGAATTTTGTCGAGGCGACTGGTGATCGCAGCGATTTCTGTGCTTGCTCTTTCGTCACGAACCTTCAGAGCCGCCTGAAAATCACGGCGCATGGCCTCAATCTCAGCACGCTGGCTTGCATCATTTTCACGCGCATCAGCCAGGCTTGCTTTAAGGTCAGCGATTTCCTCGCGGAAAGTCTCTTTGATGGCCTCAATATCATTGTCGATCTTCGCAATATTTTGATCGGATATAGGGGCTGGCGCAGCGCCCACAGACGTCAAGTTACCAGTCTCTTCAGGTGTAATCGCTTCGGCATTATCAGTATCGGAATTCTCTACACTGTCGATGATGGCGCTGCTCACTTCCCCCGGCTCTCTGGCGTCCCCTTGCAAATCGCCTGGCGTCAACTCTCCTGCACCCTCAATCTCAAAGACCGGCGCATAGCTTTGCTCTTTATCCGGAGCAATAACGCTACTTTCCTCTTCGCCAATTAAAGGGCCGGACATGCCCAATGCTGCTTTAGCAACATCCTGTAAGTTCTGATTTCTGGCTTCAATCTTATCGGCTGAGGGTAAGGGAGGGAGGAAAGTTTCGTCTGCTGACGGCCCTTCTTCCGGCGCATCAGGCAGGTTTTCTTTGGCCGCGGCAATGTCGTTGGATATTTTTGAATCAACACCAGGCGATGTTTCCGCGTTGTCCGGAGGCGGCGTCGTTTCGTAAGGAATTGCTTCTGGCGTCTCAACTGGCTGTTGCTCTTTCTGTTCGCTGACAACATCTGCGGGAAGAACGGGTTGCGCTTCACGCGGCAGCAAACGCCAAACTGCAAACCCCGCCCCAAAAACTGCGATAATCCCCACACCAAGAATTATGGCGCGGGGCGGCAACGTGGCTTTCTTGGGTGGAAGCGGGGCTGAAGGCGCTTCATCCTCATTGGAAAATCCATCATTTATCTCTGCGCTTGATGAGGCGACATCATCATCCGTTACAATCTCGGCTTCGACTTCAGGCGCTTCCACAGAGGATGATGGGTTTTCCTCATCCGGTTTTTCACTGTCTTCGGCCATCATGATCTTCCTTGATGTCTACGCAACATAAATACAAACCCGCCTTCGACACCCCAGTTTCGTGATACGCGCCAGACGACAATCGCTCAAGCACAAGAGCGTTACCGAGG
>JAADIH010000110.1 GCA_013151435.1 Alphaproteobacteria bacterium | reverse complement strand
AGAATTTCCGCAGCGCGAGCGCCAATGCGAGGCAGCAAGGCTTCGTCGAAATAATCGCCTTCGTCGAATCCCGGAAGATCCAGAACAAGATCGCCCTTCGCTAAAGCTTTTAGGGTCGTGGCCGAGCTGCGTTTTGCGCCTCGTTGGGCAAGGCGTGCGGCTTCGCGCGCCGCCAGTTTCTTTTGCGCCGGCACGGTGGGCCGGAAGCCGAGCCGATAGTAAAACCAATAGGCGCCGCTATTGATCGCCTCTGCATTCCCTTCGCCAAACTGATAACCATTGATGATAAAACGTCGTACACCAAGCAACGTGTGAAATGCGCGCAGCATCTCAACCCACAAAAACGCCGCCTCACTGCCGCGAAAGGGATCAAATATGTTTATGCCAGTATTTGCCTGGCGGGCGAATGCCGTCACCCCGCCATACCCAATCGGTACGTTGTTAGAGAACAGGAGATAGCCGTAATTGGCCTCCATACTCATGCGGTATTTTGGGCTCGCGCCAATAACCGCAAGCGCTGCACCTTTGCCGAGATCGCACCAGTGGACTTCGTTTGGATTGGCGTAACTAATGGATACGACTTCACGGCAGCGCGCCGTCAGAGCCGCGCGGGTGACATCGATGACTTTGCGAGCCAGGTGGGGCTTTAGCGGCCTGACGCCTTTGAGGGGCGTTGCAATGCGGCGGATCGGATCAGGCGCCGGGCGGCGCATCTTGCTGCGAAACGTGCTAGGCATATGGCGCAAGGCATTATGGGTGATTGACCAGCGTGAGCCCTTAAGGTCCCAGATGATGGGCGGCTCGGCGCCAGTCCAGAGTTGGTCTTCGTCATACCCCGATCCGGCGTTCAGCGCGTCGATTATCCATCGAAGATCAGTGCTAAGATCAAAACGACGCGCAAGCTTTATCCATTCGCGCGTCCCATATTCGCCGCTGTCAAAGCCATCGCGTTCCGTAAGGCGTGCAAACGCCCGCAGCGCAGGGTCGAGCCGCGAAGGGTCGTCATAATTGCGCCAGTCAATGTCGACCTCACTGGCGGCGCTGCGCACCAGCCACTGCACGATAGGGAAGGGGAACACATAGCGAGTCTTTGAGCCGACAGCGCCAGTATCATCAAGGGTAGCGCGATCAGCCTTAGGCGTCTTGTTGAACCATGTCTCCATCCGCTCCAGTGCCTGGATAGCCGATTGCAGCGTTTGCCGATCACCAGGAAAGGCGCGCAAAAACAGAAGATCTTCATGCAGTCGCATCAACGCGCGCATTGTACGTGGCGGTTGTGCGGTCAAAGCGGCGATTAATTCGCGCTTCACCCGTTCTTTATCTGGCCCATAGCGATTGCGAATTGATCGAAGCGCATTGAGGGCGTTCGTCGGAGATTTCAATTGATCGGACATCTGATCCCATCATCAATCTACGCATCCCGACGACCCAACACCGGGCTGCAACACCATAAGTCTATATCCGTGGGCATGAATTGAGTGAATGAGGCAAATCAGCTTCAAAATATTTTCTAGAAACTGGATAAGGATAAATGGTTTGAATATCGGTAACTCATATTGTGCGGATTCCCACCGCTCCGACCAATTTTCAAGGTGGTAGTTGGGGATTATACATTAGAGTCGGCATTATGAACTCTGAATTGTTGTGCTTTGTCATCACGGTCTCAAGGTGAAGGCAAAAACTGAACGCAGATTCAATCTGCAGCTGGGGTGATCGATGGGCATGGTCTTTATGCGCCAGCTCTCGGCAGACTGAAGTACTATCTTGCTGAATTTTTTAGTGGGTACCTCGGATAGTATCCGTGGGTGTAAGATGTTCCCTGTATCGCTGATATCGAAAATGACAATGACAGCGCCGATATACCCATTCGCCAGTTCCTTTCTCGGATATTTCGGCGGGATGCGGGTCTCCCATTCAATGCCGCAATCCTCAGGGGCATCAATGTCAGTTTCAAATATTGGCCTTGGGCCATTGCTACTACTCTTCAAGGGTTCATATTTAGCCATGCTCGCCATTACGGAGTACGTGGTTGCGTGCCAAGCAATAATCCGGGCAAAAGTAGGATCAAATGACTCGAAGTCTTTTTGAGGAGGCGGCAGCCAATATGCGCGATCCAGGTCAAAATGTGAATCAATTATGTCATCTGTAGAGAGTGGCGTGGGCATCAACTTAGCCACGCCACGAATAAGTAAAACCCGCATCATGAAATCCACATTGTCCGGATCAAGGTTGTTGATGATTGCTTCGGCCTCATCCGCAGATTCAATAGCGCGGCGGTAGTTTTTGCGTATCATATCCCTCTGGGAAAGTAGAAACCACATGGAAGCCTCATCCATGGTCACTTCATCAGGATTAAGATTTTCTGCAGCAATCAGAGCCTCACGTAGTGCTCTTGCCTCTTTGCTTCTGTCGTTGATCGCATATTCAGCATAGGCAGTGTAAAGTCGGAGCTCTGTTTCTGGCAGCTCTACCAAGCCTATCTGCACTAGGGCATCGGCGCGCCGCAATGCGATTAATGCTGCTTCTGGATCACTAATAAAAACTTGCTGTGCGTAATTAAAGGCTAGAATTGCGGTTAGCTGATGGTCGCCAAGAGCTTGCTCGGCAGCTTCCCATGCGGCCTTACTGTGCCGCGCTGCAGCATCGCGATCACCAGCATCGAGGGCCGCCATATAGGCTTTGTATTCGGTAATATGGGTCGGAGATTCAGAACTGCTTTGCTCTTGATACGCCCTTGCCGGGAGGCAAAAGGCTATCGATAGAGCCAATGCAGTAAGGAGAAATCCCAATTTGCGCCAAAGACTTTGCATGGCAAATGCCCCCATTGTTGTTCCAAAGGGTAGCTTAAAATACTTTCTTACGCCAGATGTTCCAGCGCGTTTTCGATTGCGGGCATGGCCTCATCGACTGCGGTTCGTCCCAGCGCGATCAATTCATCGGCCTTGTCAAAGTCGATTAAGGGAATATGCGCAACTGGCGGCAGGATCAAAACGTCAGCCGGGTCACCCGCCAGGCGCGAGCGCGTGATGCGGTCCATGACGATGTTAAAGGACGCCAACATCACTGAGCCAAGCCCCGGCGTTGGCCCGTTAGAGCGAAAAAGCCTACGCATCACTGCCTTTTCTGCGATGTTTGCTTTTGCGGTTTTTACTAATGTTTCGGCTTCGCTTCTATCAGGGCTCTCATATTTTTCACGACGCTGAATGCTGGCTCGCCCAAAAGCATCCGCATGCAGACCAATGGCGATGACGAGGCGGGCGCCAAATGCGCGGCATACAGAAATTGGCAGCGGGTTAATCAACGCCCCATCAATTAACCAACGATCATCGATGCAGCGTGGGGGAAATACGCCGGGCAGGGCATAGGCCGCTTCCAGGGATTGCGCGAGGTGACCGGACCGCAGCCAGGTTTCATGGCCTGTGGCCAATTCTGAAGTCACGGCGACAAAGCGCGTAGGCAAATCTTCTATTCGGGTGTCGCCGAGAAATTGCGCCATGGTTTTCTGTAGGCGTTTGCCGCCCATCAACCCCGAGCCGGTGAGCATAAAGTCCACGTAACTCAGCATACGCCGTTTGGTAAGAGACCGCGCCCAGTTCTCAAGGGCGGGGAGTTCTCCCGCGAGCCAGAAGCCGCCAACAAGAGCGCCAACGGATGTCCCGGCGACAATATCGGGTTTGATGCCGTGTTCTTCGAGACGCTGGACGGCGCCGATATGGGCCCAGCCGCGCGCGACCCCGCCGCCAAGGGCAAGCCCGATTGCAGGCCCTCCTCTGGGAAGGGCGTTTGGGCCATCCAGCCCAAAATCAGGGTTGTTGGTCTCTGGGGCGTCGATGTGATCGGTTGGGGTCATTGCACCATCCAAATATCCATAGATTCGGTAACAAATGCCTGAAATTCCCAAGATTAGTTGAAATCACCGAAGTATTCGGCAGATTGTGGAAAACATTCCAGTCAAAAGCTGCGGCAATTCCCTCGGGAGATGAATTCCCACTTGTAAATTCTCGAATGTGGCTATAGGTAAAGCTTCTTCGGGCTTTTAGGTAATATTTGAGCGCTTTTGGGCGCTTTGAATCCTGTTGAAAATTTGGGGAAAAACCTCCCAAAATTTTCCTCAAAGAAAAGTTTGAGAAATGCGTTGACAGGGCGGGTTCGGATGGCTAAATCCGCCGCTCACCGACGCGGCCGAGATGGCTGCCACGGACCACCGATTAGGTCCTACGGCGGTCTCGGGAGTGTCGGTTTTTTGTCGGCCTTAGTTTCGTTAACGCGAGGTTAATGTCGGTGGGTTCCAAGGCCAGAAATGGTGGCGGGGCCAGGCTCTTTGACAATTGAATATGAGGAAGAGAAACGTGGGAGGCGGCGTCCTGGCGATACCTAGGTAACTAGGTAAGGGCTTCTATAGCCCTGAACAGGACTGACCATCACTGACGTTTTTCAGTTTTACAAACCAAACTTCGTTTATTCGAGGTTTTGTTTTGTGACGAACTACTTGTCAGTAATTATGTAAGGTAGACTTAGCAATAAGGATGCACTTACGAGGTCAGAACCAAACTCAACTTGAGAGTTTGATCCTGGCTCAGGACGAACGCTGGCGGCAGGCTTAACACATGCAAGTCGAACGAGAAGCTCACTTCGGTGAGTGGACAGTGGCAGACGGGTTAGTAACGCGTGGGAACGTGCCCTTCGGTACGGAATAGCCCCGGGAAACTGGGTGTAATACCGTATACGACCTCCGGGTGAAAGATTTATCGCCGAAGGATCGGCCCGCGTTAGATTAGCTAGTTGGTGAGGTAAAGGCTTACCAAGGCGACGATCTATAGCTGTTCTGAGAGGAAGATCAGCAACACTGGGACTGAGACACGGCCCAGACTCCTACGGGAGGCAGCAGTGGGGAATATTGGACAATGGGCGCAAGCCTGATCCAGCCATGCCGC
>JAADIH010000168.1:5407-11249 GCA_013151435.1 Alphaproteobacteria bacterium | reverse complement strand
TATGCAACACGTGAATATCGCCGCCTTTTTGGGACCGAAATTCAGGACTAGCGTTATCGGTTCGGTGCGTCCGATGGTAACCTATGCACTAGAATTGATTCGGCGTATTCAACCTGGTGGTGATTTTTGGGGATATGCAGATGCAAAAACGGGGCGCTGGCAAGGAGCGACTTTAGAAAATGACGAATGCGAGTGATACAATGAGCGACGACTACGAAGAATATGACGAGTTTGACGACGATGATGAGCGCGGTCTGTCAGGTTTTTCGGTCCTGGTCATTGGCCTGGTTATGATTGGCGCTTTTATCTCGGTTGTATGGATTGCCTATACTCAAGGGATTAGGACTGGTGCAGACGGACTGGCTGGCGGGACGCCCTATGTGGTGGCAGATCCCGAGCCGATCAAAATTGCCAGCGCCGACGATTCTGCTCCCGCGGATGATCGTGAAGTCTATGATGTTTTCGATGGTGAAAGCGAAACGCCGGTGACGGTCTTGGCCGAAGGCCCTGAAGAACCCGTCGCGCGTGTGCAGAAGATACGATCGGATCGATTGCTTCCGCTACAGAAGATGCAGGTGAAGCAGCTAATGATGAGGTTGAAAGCGGCTCCACCAGCCTGCCTCTGGATGACGCCGTCTCCCTTAGCTTAGGAACTGAAGAAACCGAGCCTGAGCCCGTTGTGGTAACGCCACCGACGGAGGTCAGCACTATTGAAGTCAATGATCCACCAGCTGCGGCGCTTGGCGCGCGATCCGGTACGCATGTGGTTCAAATTGGCGCTTTTAGATCATCGGCTGAGGCGCAAGCGCAATGGAATCGGCTGCAAGGCCGCCTCGGTGATTTCCTCTCAGGGAAAAGCGACGATATCGAGCGCGCTGATTTGGGTGATCGCGGTGTCTACTACGGATTGGTCCGTTCAGTTCTTACGATACGGCGACTGCGTTTTGTGCCGATCTGAAAACACGCGGACAGGACTGTCTGATCAAGAAGTTGTAGACTGCTGCCCCCTCCGACCCTTCGGGCCACCTCCCCATTTATGGGGGAGGGATAGAATGAAGCCATGTGCTTGTTCTTCCCCCGCTAGCGGAGGAAGTGTCAGCGAAGCTGACGAAGGGGGTCCTTTGGGGTTGATTTTAGATTGGTGAGATGCAGGTTAATATCATCATGCAGTATAGAGAGTAAATTTTGCCATTAGCCGCCATATATGATTGCGAAGGCCCGCGCCTTAACCCGGAAGAAAAGGCCTTCTTCAGCGACGTGAACCCTTGGGGTTTTATTGTTTTCGCCCGGCATTGTTCGACTGCGGATGAATTGCGCGCCCATTGTGATGAGCTGCGGGACTGCGTTGGCCGGGCGGATGCGCCAATCCTCATCGATCAGGAAGGCGGGCGGGTTGCCCGGATGGCGCCGCCGATTTTTCCAAAGCATGTGGTCCCTGCGACCTTCGGTAAGCTGTGGAAGCTCGATCCGAAAAAAGCCAGGGAGGCGATACGTCTTAACGCTTATCTTCTGGCGCGACTGGTTTCTGATTGCGGCGCCAACGTGAATTGCGTACCCATGGTGGATGTACCGCAAGCCGACGCTGACCCGACGGTGATCGGCGATCGGGCCTATGCATGGCATCCAGATATTATTGCGGCGCTTGGCGCTGAGGTGATTGAGGGGACCTATGCCGGGGGCGCTCTTCCCATTGTCAAACATATACCGGGTCACGGGCGCGCGCTTTGTGACAGCCATCATGAATTGCCGCGCGTTTGCGCCAGCCGCAGCGATCTAGTGGATGTGGATTTCGCGCCTTTCCGGGCGCTTAATACTGCGCCCATGGCGATGACAGCCCATGTGCTTTACGAGGCCTATGATAAGGAGCGCTGTGCGACCCTGTCACCGATCGTCATCGAAGACGTGATCCGCAGCGAGATCGGATTTGACGGCTTATTGATGAGCGATGATCTGAAGATGAAGGCGCTTGGTGGCGCCATCAAAGATCGCATGCGTGATAGTTATGCCGCGGGCTGTGACATTGCGCTCTGCTGTAATTTTTCCATGGAAGAAAAACAGGAAAGCCTGAAAGGCGCCATAGAATTATCCGGGCGAGCGGGCGAACGGGCCGATGCGGCGCTGGCGCTGTTGAGAGATGTTGAGCGTGGGGAAACAGGGGCGGATTACCAGCGATTGGATGCGCTTTTAAAACCGGTGCTTGTCTGATCTTGGCCAGAACTTTGGCTGGAATTTGGCCTGACTTTTCAACAGGCGCGTAAAGGCGATAGGTTTGGCGTAGAATCGCCCGTAAGGTTGTGAAATGGCAGATGGTGAAACAATGATGGCGATGAGTCTCGCTGGCGAGGGCCGGGGGGATGATGATGAGGTGCAGGCTAATGCTGAGACCAGCGCCGAGGCCTTTGACGCACCCGTGCGCACATCTGTTGAGCTCGATGATGACGACATTGATGCGCTGATCGTCAATATTGATGGCTATGAAGGCCCGCTCGATGTTCTCCTTGATCTCGCGCGCCGACAAAAAGTTGATATCCGCAAGATCTCTATGGTTGCGCTGGTTAATCAATATCTTGTATTTGTTGAAGTCGCCAAACAGCGCAGCCTTGAGCTTGCCGCAGATTATTTGGTCATGGCTGCATGGCTTGCTTATTTGAAAACACGGTTGCTCTTGCCGGCAGACGACGATGCGGGCGATGAGCCAACCGCTGATGAGATGGCTGCGCGTCTCGCGTTTCAGCTCCATCGCCTTGAGGCCATGCGGAACGCTGTTGAAGCTCTGCAAGCCCGCCCGCAATTTGGCATTGATTTTTTTCCGCGCGGCGCTCCTGAAGGGGTGCGGGTAACCAGGACACCTGACTGGCAGGGGGATATCTATGAGTTATTACGCGCCTATGCGACGCAGCGTGTTGCTGCGGTCGATCGTGAATATCATCTTAATCCGCCTAAAGTCTATTCGATTGAAATGGCGCGACACCGTCTGGAGCGTATTCTGGGGGTGATCCCGGAGTGGACTGACTTAGTTGCGCTGTCGCCTATGAAGGAAATTGATGCGCCGGGCGCTTCTATTTTGGCTAGTGCGTTTAATGCCGCGCTTGAATTCGCCAAGGACGGCCGTATCGATTTGCGTCAGCTCGGCGCGTTTGAACCCGTATATGTACGCTCCCGTCAGGGTACGGATGAAGGGAATGAGAAATGACAGATCTTGACGCCGTGGAACTTGAAGCGGATGCATTCGATATGGAAGCGGGCGACGCGGACGCGGGACGGGATTTTAAAGATCTTGATGCGCACGAGACACAAGTGGCGTTAGCAGAAGAACTCTCTGAGGACAGTGAGACGGAAAACGTGAGCGATAAAACCGAAGACGATCAGGAAAACAAATCGGCTGTGCAAGCAACCCAATGGGCCGAAGAAGACCTTGCCGCTCATGCGCGCATGGTTGAGGCGCTGTTATTTGCCGCCGCCGAGCCGCTTGATATCAAAAGCATTGCGGATCGTTTGCCCGAAGGGGCGGGCATTGAAACGCTTGTTCACCGCATTGCCGGGGATTATGCGGAGCGTGGTGTGAACCTCAAAGAGACTGACGGGAAATGGCGTTTTGTGACCGCCGGTGACGTGGCGCATATTCTTGATAAGGAGCGCGTTACGCCGCGCCGCCTTTCGCGTGCTGCGATGGAAACATTGGCGATCATTGCCTATCACCAGCCATGCACCCGCGCCGACATCGAAGATGTGCGCGGCGTTCAGGTCGCCAAAGGCTCTCTCGATCAGCTCCTTGAGATTGGCTGGGTGAAGCTTCGGGGCAAGCGTCGGGACGTGCCGGGGCGGCCCATTCTCTATGGCACCACGGATGATTTCCTCGAGCAATTCGGGCTGGAATCTGTCGGGGATCTACCAGGGCTTGCGGATCTCAAAGCCGCCGGGCTTCTTGATGCGCGCCTGCCGCCGGGCTTTTCCGTGCCAAGTCCCACTGATGGCGATGATGAGGAAGACGAGGCGGATATTGGCGAAGACGCGGAATTCGCTCAGGATTTCCTGGCCGATGAGGACGAGGAAAGCGCAGACACTTAAACCACAAATTCCACCTCATTTGCGTCTATCCCCCGGTGGGTTTACGTATATAGGGTGCTTGCAGCAATTATAGAGGCGTATCATGGGTGCGATTGGCCCCTGGCAAATTATTATTATTCTGGTTATCGCGGTGCTGTTATTTGGCGGCGGCGGGCGTATTTCATCGATGATGGGTGATTTCGCCAAAGGCATAAAATCCTTCCGCAAGGGCTTGCAGGAAGAAGACGAGAAATCCCTGGATGATCGCAGCGACGGCGCAATGGATGTCACGCCCGCTAAGGACGAGACGAAAAAAACTGATACGCACACTGAGTAGATCATAAAGCTAATGTGTCAATGATTGTGAGTATCATATCGCCGCTCATTCCCGCAACAGCGGGAATCCAGAAAGGCGGCTTAGATGGATTCTCGCTCCTCATCCTGAGGAGCCGCCGTAAGGCGGCGTCTCGAAGGGCGCGGGAATGAGCGGTGTTTAATGATGACTTCAAACATGTGGATTAGATATGTGATCTCACAGTGCGAGATGATATAATTCATGAACCTTATTCCGCAATTTGGATTTTTGGAAATTATCCTGGTCGCGATCGTGGCGCTCATTGTTGTGGGCCCGCGCGATTTGCCCAAACTCATGCGCAGCGCCGGGCGGATGGTCGCCAAGGCAAGAGCCATGGCGGCGGAGTTCACCTCAGCCTTTGATCAGATGGCGCGCGAGACCGAGATGGATGAGTTGCGCAACGAAATTGATCTCCTGAAAAAAAATAATCCGATTGCGGATGTAAAACGCGCTATCGATGACAGCATGGCGCCCATTGATCAGGAGTTGCGCAAAGAAACGGATAAGATCAACGAGGCCATGAGTGACCCAGACGTGAAAGATGATTCTGCAAGCTCATGAGTGATGCGGCGAAAACTGAAACAAAACCTAAGAACGAAGAGGAAATAGACGCCTCGGCGGCGCCTTTGATGGATCACTTGATGGAGTTGCGCAAACGCCTGATCATTGCCGTCAGTGCAATCGTCATTGGCTTTGCTCTGTGTTTTGCGGTTTCTGTACCGCTATACGAATTTCTGGTGATCCCGTTTGAAAAAGCCCTGACGGCGGCGGGCGTCGAGCCAAAACTCTATTTCGCGCCGCTGGAATTTTTCTTCACACGGGTGAAGCTTGCGGCGCTGGGCGGTTTTGCCCTGGCCTTTCCGGTGGTGGCGTATCAACTTTATCAGTTCATTGCGCCGGGACTTTACAAAGCTGAGCGCCAGACTGCGCTCCCCTTTATTGCGGCAATGCCGGTTCTGTTCACGCTGGGCGCATCACTGGTTTATTTTGTGCTGATGCCTTTCGTCATGCGTTTTGCGGTGGGGATGGAACAAAATGTCGGTGAGGGGTCAGGCGTCACGATTGAGCTGTTAACCCGGGTCGGGGATTATCTCTCCCTCATCACCACGCTGATCATGGCGTTTGGGTTTGCTTTTCAGTTGCCGGTGTTTTTGACCCTGCTCGCCCGGGCCGGATTGATCACCGCAGATACCCTCACCAAGAACCGCAAATTCGCCATCGTGATTATATTCGTGGTCGCCGCCTTTTTGACGCCGCCGGACCCGATCAGCCAGCTGGTCCTCGCCGCGGCGATTGTTGCGCTTTACGAGACCTCGGTCTGGTCGGTGCGCCTTGCCGGTAAACCGCGACGGGATGGGGAAGAGAGTGCGTCAGTTTGAAGAGTTTTCCTCCCCCGTTTACGGGGGAGGTGTCAGCACAGCTGACGGTGGGGGTAGGCCA
>JAADIH010000168.1:0-5389 GCA_013151435.1 Alphaproteobacteria bacterium | reverse complement strand
CGCGGCCCACCTCCCCCGCAGGGCGAGGGAGGAAAGAAAGGCGCAGCTGAAGTGCTAGACCGCACCACTCGAAACCGTTACAGGACCGACCATGTTCGACATTAAATTCATCCGCGATCACCCTGACCAGTTTGATGCTGGCCTCGCCCGCCGGGGCGTTGCCCCGCAAGCCAAAGCTATTCTTGATCTCGATAAGGCGGCGCGTAAATTAACAGAGACTTTGAATGACCTTCAGTCGCGCAGGAATGCTGCGTCGAAAGAGATCGGCGCCGCGAAAGCCAAAGGCGATGACGCGGCGTTTAATGCCTTGCGGGCTGAGGTTGATGCCATCAAGAAAGAGATGCCTGCGGTGGAGGCCGAGCAAAAGGAAAAGCAGGGCGCTATACGTACGCTTCTCTCTGGCCTGCCGAATATTCCCGCCGATGATGTGCCCGATGGCGCCGACGAAGCGGCGAATGTTGAAATTCGAAAAGTCGGTGAGCCACGCCAGATCAAAGACGCAAAAGAGCATTTCGATATCGGCGAAGCGCTGGGCCAGATGGATTTCGAGACCGCTGCGAAAATGTCCGGCGCGCGTTTTGTTTTGCTGAAAGGCCAATTGGCACGATTAGAGCGTGCCATCGCCAGCTTCATGCTTGATCTGCATACGGGAGAATATGGCTATACGGAATGCCAGCCTCCATTGCTGGTGCACAAAGAAGCGCTTTTCGGCACGGGGCAACTACCTAAATTTAAGGAAGATTTATTTGAGTCCACGACTCGTATCGATTTGCCTGTGGATGAATACCAAATCAATGAAGGAAAAGTTGAGTTAATAAACATCAAAGATAAAGATCGTTATACGTATTTTTCTAATTTACTTAAAGATAGTAAATGGACGTATGAGCGAATTGTTAGAATGGATGGATCGGAAAAATGCTTACGATTTGAGAAAAAATATTGGCTCATCCCCACTGCCGAAGTCCCTCTCACCAATATCGTCAACGGTGAAATTTTAGCCGAAGAAGAATTGCCTTTACGCTTTACCGCCTGGACGCCGTGCTTCCGCTCGGAAGCGGGATCAGCAGGGCGCGACACGCGCGGCATGATCCGTCTGCACCAGTTTTCTAAAGTTGAACTTGTTTCGATCACCGCGCCGGAACAATCAGACGCAGAACATGAGCGCATGACCGCTTGCGCCGAAGAAGTTCTAAAGCGTCTCGATCTCAGCTTTCGCACCATGGTGCTTTGCACTGGCGATATGGGGTTTGGGGCGCGCAAAACCTATGACATTGAAGTGTGGCTCCCCGGGCAAAACGCCTATCGCGAAATATCGTCGTGTTCTAACTGCGGGGACTTCCAGGCCCGGCGCATGAATACGCGCTGCCGCCCCAAGGGCGAGAAACAAACCCGGTTCGTCCACACGCTGAACGGCTCGGCGCTGGCGGTTGGCCGGACCATGGTGGCGATATTGGAGAATTATCAGCAGGCGGATGGCTCCGTTGCGGTGCCCGATGTGCTGCAGCCCTATATGGGTGGCTTGAAAAAGATTGAGGCTGCTAAATGATACCGTCATCCCGGATGCAATGCAGCGTGAAGCGCTGTTTTGCTGGTCCGGGATCGCTATCGGCTGAGCGTTGTAGATAAAGATCCCGTATCTGCAGTGCAGCATTTCATGCTGCGCCGCGCACGGGATGACAAAGGTGAGAATAACATGCGTATCTTATGTTCCAATGATGACGGCATCCACGCGCGGGGGCTGGAGAGCCTCATCAAGATTGCGCATGAGCTTTCCGATGATGTGTGGGTCGTGGCCCCGCAAGAAGAACAGTCGGGGGCCGCGCGCGCGTTGACGCTGGCCCATCCGATCCGGATCCGTAAATATGAGGAGCGGCGTTTTTCGGTTACCGGCACACCCAGCGATGCGGTGATGTTGGGCGTCACTAAAATTCTGACGGATAAAGTGCCGGACCTCATTTTGTCCGGTGTGAATAACGGCCAAAACATCGCCGAAGATGTAACGGTTTCTGGCACCATCGCCGCCGCGTTTTTGGGCATGAGCATGGGTATTCCCTCTATTGCCTTGTCGCTGGCGCGGTTTTCTCGGGAGCATGTTCGATGGGAGGCCGCAGAAGCCCATGGTGCGGATATCGTCCGCAGGCTTTTGGAAGAAGGCTGGCCGAAGGATGTCGTGATGAATGTGAATTTCCCGGATCTCGACCCGGCTGAGATCACAGAAGTAGAAATTACCCGCCAGGGTCATCGCGATACGCATCAGCTTTATGCGGAGGAGCGAAAGGACCTTAGGGGAGGCAAATATTACTGGTACGGGTTTACCGGTGATCTGTCTGACCCACCTGAGGGCACGGATATACATGCGATTTATGCGGGGCGCATTTCGATCACGCCGCTGCATCTGGCGCTTACCCATGACGACAGTCATCGGTCTTTGAGCGATGCTTTCAAGGTACGGCGTTGGAAATCTTAACCAATCCTTTCACATCCGCTTTGGAATTAACCAGTTATTAACTAAAATTTATAAACGTCTCCTCGTCGTTAGTTGAATACCCTTGGAGGGGGCGATGAATGTAGCGCAAAAAGCGTTTGTTTTATTTGCATTGTTTGCTGTTGCCGCTTGTGGGAACCATGGCAAACACGCAGCAGCACTCTATGGTCCCGATGCGCCGCAGGCCGCGCGGATTTATAAATCGCCAAAAGATATTTATCGCAAGCAAGAAGTGGAAGAGGTGCGACGCACGGCTTCGGTAACTGCGCAAGGCAGACCGGTGGCGTTAACGCCAGTATCGGCGATCTACCTTTCTGATACGCCGCCAGCTGCGGCGCCGGAAAAAGTGAAGGGCTATATCGAGGTTCAACCCAGAGATTCAGTCTATGTGATTGCGCGCCGGTTTAATGTCTCCCCCAAGGCGATCATTTCAGCCAACGACCTTCGTGCGCCCTATGCATTGCGCGTTGGGCAAGCGTTAAAGCTTCCCAAGGGAGCAACAGTCGCCACTGCGCCAGCCCCAATTCGTCAGGTTGTTGCCCGCGATATGCTTTATACGGCTCGCAAAGGTGATACGCTCTATTCGATTTCTAAAGCATCGAATGTACCGGTGAAGGAAATTGCCAAGGCGAACAGAATGCGCGCGCCTTATAGGCTTTCCATCGGCCAGAAAATCCTGGTTCCACAAGCGCGGGAAAACAGCGCCATTTACGCCAATGCTGCGCAGTCCCGGAAAACCAAGAAGTCGGCGAAAATTGCCAACCGTCGCGCCGCGCCTCGTGATGTTGCTGATATTGCGCGCAATGTTTCCTACACCCAACCCGCTCCAATCAACGCCAATAACTTGTTCGATTGGCCTGTGAGGGGCAATGTCATCGCCGATTATCGATCAGGTGGAATAGGACGCCGCAATGACGGCGTTAATATCGCTGCGCCTGCGGGTACGCCGGTGCGCGCGGCTGCCGATGGCCAGGTTGTCTATCGCGGCTCAGGCCTCGACGGGTTTGGAAATTTGTTGCTGGTTCGGCATGTGGATGGCTATGTGACCGCCTATGCGCATAATGACGCGATGCTGGTCAAAAAAGGCGACACTGTTCGCCAGGGCCAAATGATTGCAAAAGTTGGCAGCACCGGATCGGTGTCCTCGCCACAGCTGCATTTTGAAATTCGCCAGAATTTGAAATCAATCGATCCAGCAACCATGCTGGGCAAACAATAATAGCAAGCGGGGCAACGCTGATCTAAACAGATATAATAAAGTGTCTTGAGTAATTCCTGGCGGGCCTTCGTGGTCCGCCTTTTTCTTATTTCTTATCCGGCTGTCGATACATCAAATTCACTTCTCCTTCGTGACAACCTTGTTCCCCCTGAGGGCGACCATGGGACTTGCCTAAAGGAGCGTCAGGAAGGACGAATGGACAAGTTCCCTCAGGATGAAGTGAATTTTGCGTATCGCTCGATGCGATAAATTACCCCATGCGCCCAGGTCGACTGGCAATTATACGCCGCGCCAGGAACTCAGGATTGGCGGGGATCAGACCTTCGGAAATAAATGCCGTCTCCGAAAAATGCGCCAGTCCAAGATCACATTCATGAATGGCGTTTAGCGCCGCGCCAACTCTGCGGGTCGCATCAAATTTGGTGATGATGCAACGGCGAACGCCAATTTCCTTAAACGCACTCCCCCAGTCAGCATATTCTGCCGCATCGCCGCCTGCTGACAAGACCAGGACAGGTTCGGCGTTGCTTTCTTGCTGGAAGCTTTTAATTGCTGCGATATCGCCGCTGTCATAAGGGCTGACCCCAGGCGTATCGATGATCACGGCGCCGCCGGGCCGGTGATTGTGGATGGTCTGGGCAACATCCAAAGGCGATTCAACAATGAACACATCAGCGCCAAGGGCTTGCCCATAGGATTTGATTTGTTCAACTGCGCCGGCACGGCCCGCATCGGCAGACATCAACATTGCCGATGCACCCTGATTGATGACAGCGCCCGCGAGCTTTGCGGCGGAAGACGTTTTACCCGCACCGGTGGGGCCGACTAAAAGAATTGGTGTTGTGGGCGAAAATTGTAAGGGTGCAAAAGTGAAGGTTTCCCGGAATGCCATTTCGAGCCGGTAGAGATCTTCATTGATGGGAGATTTTCGGGCGCCCTCGACGAGCGCTGCGATCAGCGCCTCGCCGATACCGTGGGGCTCCAGGGCTTCCGCCATGCTGCGTACAGCAACATTACTCATATCGAGGCGCCGGGTATTTTTTCCGCCCGTCAGCCTGCCGCTCAGTTGCGCTAAGGCTTCTTCAGAAAACCTTTGCTCAACCGCCTCATTCAGACGCGCCCCTGCACTCGTTTTAAACGGACCCTCATCAACCGCATCTAGGGCGGCGCCGGCAAATTGCGCCTTAGGGGCAGCTTCGGGGGCAGACGGGGAGGCCTGATCTGAGGCGGTGACTTCGACGTCACCGCTCTGCAAATCCCGGACGGATAGGATGACCATTTTGGGCCCAAGCGCCCGGCGTGCTTTGGCTTTGGCGGCCTCAATATCTGAGGCGATGAATTTCATCATGAGAACACAACCGAAAACTAAATCTGCTCAAAACGTCTTTAGCCCATTATGGCGGTGAAATTCATTTCATGAAAGGGCCTGATTAACCATCATAGCAGGCCAAATGCCCAGCTGGGCGCAAAAGGCCATATTAGTGCCACCGGTTAAAGGCCTATTTTGGTTTTCAATGCAGCTGCAGCTTTGCGACACCCGTTGTTGGTGTTTTTTATCACAGTTCTGAAAAGCAGCCCTTCACTGAAGGAAGGCAAAAAAATCCGCGCCTTGCGAGCGCGGACCTTTCGAGAACCGAAAGAAGTTGGGGGAGGGATTACCGGTATTGCTGAACGCGCGTCGCACG
>JAADIH010000011.1:22305-45311 GCA_013151435.1 Alphaproteobacteria bacterium | reverse complement strand
CTGCATGGAATGGCAATCTCGCCTTGCAGGGCGACTTTCAATACCGCTCGGAGCATTTCTTCAACCTGACGGCGCTACCAGCGGCAACGGAAAACGGCTATGCTGTAATCAATGGTTCGGTTGCCTGGATACCGGAAGACCAGCCCTGGGATCTTCGTTTCGCTGTCAGCAATCTGACAGATGAGGAATATCTTGTGCAGACCTTCGATCTGTCGGGGACGCTGGCTTCAGGAGGTTTCTTCGGAATGATTGAACAATATTATGGCCGCCCGAGAATGTGGTCGGTCACCTTGAATGTAGACTTCTAAGTCTATTCCAAAACGGCGCCCCTGTCATCGAATGCGTATGACCGGGGCGCCAAACGCATATTTCAGGGCAGTAGTGGAAATGGTCAAACAAGACGAATGCTGTTTAAGTTACCTGTCCAGTGCGTCAACTACGCCTTTGCGATATGAAATACGGCGACATTGTCGCCATCTGGTTACGCGCTGCTGGCAAAACCGAGCTGAGCGATCAGGTAATTAGAGATTTTTGCCATGGGTGGATCGCCCATAATAAAATCCCTGCTATGATAAAGTATGTGGGTGAATTTCCCATGACCGTCACTGGAAAAGTACAACAATACCTGATGCGTGAGCAGATGGTGGAAGAATTAAATCTGGTTGCTCGCAAAACCGCATAGCGCATGCCACGCAAGGAGATCTGAGATGGTAGATTATAAACTGTTGATTGATGGCGAATTTGTAGAAGGTTCTGGCGTCATTAACGTAATAAATCCGGCGACGGAAAAACCTTTTGCGACGGTTGCCAAAGCTACCGAGAAAGAAGCCGCCGCCGCGATTGCCGCCGCCAAAAAAGCGTTCCCGGATTGGTCCGTGACGCCGATCACTGAGCGTCAGGCTTTGCTCTCAAAACTTGCGGATGCTGTTGCTGAGAACGCCGATAAGTTGGCGCGCCTTTTAACGCGGGAGCAAGGAAAACCTTTGGCCGAGGCGATGGGTGAGATGGCCTGGACAGAGGGATACTTGCGCCACTTCGCTACGCTGGCGCCGCAGAATCGACTTATTCAGGATGATGACGAATTTTTTATTGAAGTGCGCCGCAAGCCCCTTGGCGTTGTTGCGGGGATCTTGCCGTGGAACTTCCCCATCCTTGTAGCGTGCTGGAAAATTGCACCGGCGCTGATTGCCGGGAATACATTGGTGTTAAAACCGGCGCCGACAACGCCGGTTACGACACTGGCCTTTGGCGAGTATTGCAGGGATATTTTCCCCGCTGGCGTTGTGAATATTCTCGCCGATGAAAATGAACTTGGGCCGTTTCTGACCAGTCACCCGGACGTTGCAAAGGTTGGCTTCACCGGCTCAACCGCGACCGGCAGGCGCATCATGGAAAGCGCGGCCAATACGCTAAAACGCCTGACCCTGGAGCTTGGCGGCAATGACGCCAGCATCATCATGGATGATGTCGATGTGCCGGACACAGCGAAGAAAATCTTCGATGCGGCGTTTTTAAATTGCGGCCAGGTCTGTCTCGCGATCAAGCGCGCTTACGTGCATGAGGCGATCTATGATGAGATGTGCGCAGAATTGAGCAGGCTTGCCGATGCGGCCGTCGTTGATGATGGGCTGCAACAAGGCGTGCAGATTGGGCCGATCCAGAATGCGGCGCAATATGCAAAGATTCAAAAGTTCCTTGATGGCGCCCGCAGCGCCGGCACGATTGCGGCGGGTGGAATTGTCGAAGATCGAGACGGATTTTTCGTGCGCCCGACGATTGTACGTGATGTAAAAGACGGCGATGACATCGTCGATCAGGAACAGTTTGGCCCGATATTACCGCTTATAAAATTTTCGGACGTTGATGATGTTATAGCGCGCGCCAATAACTCCGAATACGGCCTTGGCGCCTCGGTGTTCTCACGCGATGTAGAAAAAGCCACGCAAATTGCAGACCGCATTGAGAGCGGAACGGTATGGGTTAATCAGCACGTCAATATCGGACCGCATCTGCCAATGGCAGGGTTCAAGCAATCCGGCATCGGCGTTGAGCAGTCCATCGAAGGGCTTGAAGAGTACACCCAAGTCCAACTCATCAATGTTGCGAAGTCATAAAATAGGTACACGGACAAAAGCTTAAGAGGAATGACTGGAATGATTAAAACAATAATTGTCGCGAGTATCGCTGGCGCCGTGCTTATGGGGGCGGCTTATGCAGAGTCGTTTGAGGATATGTGCGTGCGTGTATCTGGCGAATGGGGCACTGGCGGCGATGTGGCTGGGCAATGCTCATGTCTTGCAGAACGAGCTGCGGGTAATTCACAGCTGGAAGCTGAAATCAGGGCTCTGGGTGAGGCGCACTCAAGTGATGCGGAAGCCTATGATGCGGGCGGCGATGATGTAAAAGCGGCGTTTGATCACTGTTCAGTGGATGCTTGAACGCCTTGTAGATAATCCGAGGCGGTGATGACGGAATGTGACTATCTGAAAAAGCGCGCGCAATTCGTCTGGGATCGCCCGCAAAAATATAATTTCGTTCGCGATTGTCTGGCGCAGTGGGCGGTGTCGCAACCTGATGCGACTGCACTCTACTGGACAGATGCTGAAGGCGCACAATATCGCCGCAGCTTTGCGCAATTGCACGAGGATGCGGCGCGGGCCGCCGCCGTTCTTACCGAGCTTGGCGTTAAGCGCGGGCAAACAGTGCTGATTATTTTGTCGCGCGAGCAATCCTGGTGGGAACTTGTTCTCGGCTGCATCCAGATCGGCGCGATGCTTTCTCCTGGAACTATCCAGCTGACGCCAAAAGATATCGCCTATCGCATGGATGCAGCGGAGGCGAGGGCGATCATCACCAATGCTGAGCTATCCTCTAAGGTAGATGAGGCTGCCGAACAGTGTGGCTGGACCGGCGTTAAACTTTGCATTGATGATGTTGATACTGATGACTGGAATAGCTACCCGCAGCTGCGCAGTGAAAAAACACCGCTGCGTGATTGTGCTGACACGCTCTGCGACGAACCCTCGCTTTGTTATTTCACTTCCGGCACCACAGGCAACCCAAAGCTGACGATCCACCGACAAGACTACCCCCTGGGGCATAAAGCAACGGGCAGTTTCTGGCTGGACGCCAAACCGGGCGCTCTCATCTGGAATCTTTCCGATACGGGTTGGGCGAAGGCGGCTTGGAGCAGTCTCTTCGCACCTTGGCTATGCGGCGCAGGCGTCTTCGCATTTCATGGCGGCGCCTTTGACGCTGAGGATACGCTCGCTACGTTGGAAAACTATCCGATTACAGCGCTGTGTGCGCCGCCGACGGTTTATCGCATCCTTGTACAACAACAATTGTCGGATAAAAGATTTCATTCTTTACGGCGCTGCGTCAGCGCGGGCGAACCCCTCAACCCTGAAGTCATTAAAATCTGGCGAGACCAAACCGGCCTGCAAATTTATGAAGGATACGGGCAAACAGAAACGGTTTTATTATGCGGTAATTTTGACGGCATGGACGTTAAATCCGGTTCCATGGGGTTACCGGCGCCAGGTGTTGATTTGCAAGTGATCGACGACAATGGCGCCATTCTCGCTGCAAATGTTGAGGGCGATATTGCTGTGAACATTGCACCGGCGAACAAACCTGCGGGGATGTTTCTGGGCTACAAAGATGATCACGAGCGTACAAAAAGCGTCTATCGCGGCGACTGGTATTTGACCGGTGATCGCGCTTGCCGTGATGAAGAGGGATATTTCTGGTTTGTTGGCCGTTCGGATGATGTGATTTTGTCGTCAGGCTACCGAATTGGCCCGTTTGAAGTGGAAAGTGTGCTGTTCGAACACCCTGCCGTTGCTGAATCGGCTGTGGTTGCAAGCCCGGATGAGACGCGCGGTGAGGTTGTTAAAGCCTTTGTGGTGCTGGCGGCGGGGCATCAAGCGTCTGAAACGCTGGCGAAGGAATTGCAAGATTTCGTAAAGACACATACCGCGCCATATAAATATCCGCGTAAGGTAGAATTTGTCAGTGAACTGCCCAAAACTATCAGCGGGAAAATTCGTCGTAAGGAATTGAAAGAACGTGAATGGCGCGATGCGGGCGAAAAAACATCGTGACGATATATACACCCTGTTTACAACGAAAACTCATTCGATAGAGGGTTGATATGCAAGACAGGAATTATGAGCCGCTTTTAGATGAGGGCGAAAAACTCACCGGAGACGAGCTGGCGGCATTACAACTTGATAGGTTGCAGTGGTCTTTGCGCCATGTTTATGAAAATTCTGCGCATTACAGGGATGCGTTTAAAGCAGCCGGCGTTCACCCGGATGATTTAACATCACTGAGTGATCTGGCGAACTTTCCGTTCACAACGAAAGATGATTTGCGCCAAGCCTATCCGTTTGATTTCTTTTGCGTGCCGATGGATCAGGTGCAACGCATTCATGCCTCATCAGGCACAACAGGCAAGCCAACCGTTGTCGGTTACACAAAAAAAGATATTGAGACATGGGCGTCAGTAGTTGCACGCTCAATCCGTGCCGCTGGCGGCAGGCCCGGCATGAAAGTGCATATCGCTTACGGCTATGGATTGTTTACCGGCGGGCTCGGCGCGCATTATGGCGCTGAACAGCTTGGTTGCACCGTCATCCCCATGTCCGGCGGTCAAACTGAAAAACAGGTCCAGCTTATTGAAGATTTTAAGCCGGACATCATCATGGTGACGCCAAGCTATATGCTGGCGATTTTGGATGAGTTTAAACGCCAGGGGCTAGACCCGCGTGCATCGTCGTTAAAAATTGGCATATTCGGCGCCGAGCCATGGACGCAGGCTATGCGCAGGGAAATTGAAGACGCGTTTGCGATTGACGCTGTGGATATATACGGGCTTTCAGAAGTGATGGGGCCAGGCGTCGCTAATGAGTGCGTGGAAACAAAAGACGGGATTACGATTTGGGAGGACCATTTTTATCCGGAGATTATTGACCCGGCAACGGGAAAGGTATTGCCTGAAGGTGCGTTAGGCGAATTGGTGTTTACGTCGCTGACCAAAGAGGCGATGCCGATCATTCGCTATCGCACACGCGATTTGACGCGGCTGCTCCCCGGCACAGCCAGAACCATGCGGCGTATGGAAAAGATTTCCGCCCGTAGTGATGACATGTTGATCATTCGCGGTGTCAATGTATTTCCGACGCAGTTTGAAGAGCAGATATTAAAAATAGATGCGCTATCGCCGCATTACATTCTCGAGGTGACGCGCCCTGACCGAATGGACCTGGTCAAGGTTATTGTTGAACATCGTGACGGCGTGAACAGTGACACATTGAAAGAAGCGCAACAAAGTTTGCAGCACCACATCAAGACAATGATTGGCATTTCAACAGCGATAGACATCGTCGCGCCCGGCGGCGTTGACCGGTCAACCGGCAAAGCACAGCGCATAAAGGATTTGCGCTGACAACCTTGTGAAGAATAATCCTGCCCGCCAACCAACATAGATACGAATCCAGCGGCCTTTGGCTTATGTTCAGACAGCATCCGGGCTCGAAACATAAACCGGGCGCAGCACTACAAACTGCCACAAGGCCTTCTACCTTATTGCCAAAGTTCCAATCCAGCGGCAGTAATAGCAGCTTCTGCACATGCCTCATCATTGTCAGATGTGTCGCCGGATATGCCAACACTGCCCATGAGGGCGCCATCACTATCTTTGACTAGCAATGCCCCGGCCGCAGCCACAATGCCCTGGATTTCTTCAAGAGCATTAAGACTGGCAAAAAATTCAGGCCGCGCTTCCGCCATTTCGGCCAGCTTGCGAGAGTGACAACGCATTGTAAGCGCACCTTCTGCTTTACCTCTCGCGATCGCAAATCGAGCTGGCGACGCCCCTGTTTGCGCGATGCTGGCCCGGACAGTTCCATCAGCACTAAGCACCACAATTGTCAAAGGTTTTAGATGCATGTTTTGTGCTTCAGCTTTGATCGCTTCAATTATTATATCCGCCTGTTCGAGTTTCATGGCGCGCTTCCTGTTCGTGATAATAATATATCTTGCTTTGCTATATTGGCTGCCGCCAACCGGTGTTGCGCCATACTTTTTACGGGCTTTGATGTAATTAGAGTGCTTGAGGCACAAGGCGTAAGCCAAGTTGTGTCAGTTGGCTGTTTGCGAGCATAATATTTTGATCGCTTGGTGTGCCAGTCCAGTGAATGGACAGTTCCTTTGCGGATGTATCGTCACAGCATATTTCGGTAATAGGAAGTTCTGTCAGCACCTTTGTTGCTTGCCATATTGCTGCGGTTTGGCGTAGCCGAAACCTTGCAATTTTTCCAACGGGCGTGAGCGGCAACTCATCCAGAATAAAGATATGTTTGGGCCGTGCGGGCGGTTCAGCTATGTGCTCCGATATGTGATTTGCCAATTGTTCGGTAGTTAACTCATGGCCCGGCCGCAGGCTGACATACAGCGTCGGAATTTCACCAGCATACGCGTCAGGCATTGCGACAGCGGCCGCTTGCCGTATTGCCGGGTGAGCTTGAACAGTTTCCTCGACCAAAAGCGGGTCAATATTATGGCCACTACGAATGATCGTATCCTTTGCTCGTCCCAATAATCTGAGCTGACCATCCGGGCCTATCTGTCCTATATCGCCTGTCTCGACCCATCCATTTATCGGGGCGTCGGCAACCCCTTGAGATGTGCGGTATCCTTTAAAGCTATTTGGTCCGCGTAACTGCACATCGCCACGTTCGCCTGCCCTGCCATCTTGCGAGTTTATTTTCAGTTCCATGAGTGGTGCGAGATACCCAACAGCATGTTCGCGATAGGTATCATCGCAGGGCTGTGTCGTACATACACCGGAAGTTTCAGTCATGCCGTAAATCTGGGAGATGGGTCGTCCGGTCTTTACCTGGATTGCTGCTCCGAGGTCAGGAGAGAGAGCCGTGGCGCCTGTGACAATGCCTCTGAAGGCGTTCATTTTTTGCGACCCTATCGGAATGTCATAGATCGCAGAAAGAGAGGTGGGCGCCATCACCAGTGCTGAGGTCTGTGATTTTTCGATCATTGACCAGATATTGTTCACGACATCGGGGTCGCGTGCGCCTAGCGGGCTAGGGAAGACCACGGCGCCGCCCGTTACAAGCGTTGACATTGTGCAGGTGATATTTCCGCCGACATGAAACATAGGCAGGCATACCATCACCCGCTCACCATCCTGCCATTTCATTGCGCCTGCCGACATAAAAGCGCCTGCCGCCAGATTGAGTTGCGACAGTTGCGCGAGCTTCGGATTGCCTGTTGTTCCGCCGGTATGAAATAGGGCGGCGATGCGGTCGCGGTCGCCATGACCAGGCGGGACGCCTGAAGCTGAGTTTAGAAAATCCTGCCACGGATTGATCATATTGGGCGTTAGAGAAACTTTGATGATCGTTTGTAGATGCGGTGATTGGGCGGCAGCCTTTGACAGGCGATTAAAGACATCATGGCCTGGAAACTCATCCATGACGATTGCCGCTTTCGCATTGGACAGTTCGAGTTGGTGGGCGATGGCCTTTGCAGAAAGAAGCAAGTTGATCGGAAATGCGACGCCGACCGCGCTTGCCGCGATGAATGCTGCTACGCTTTCAGGTATTGTTGGAAGCAAGATCGCGATCCCGTCTTCCGGGTTAATGCCCAGTGATGCAAAACCTGCCGCCGCGGCTTCTGTTTGCGTTAAGAGTTCGCCGTAGGTTGTAATTTCTGGTTCAGGATCGGTTGCTCGGCGGTAGAAGACCAGAGCCGGGTCGTTCGGTTTGCGGGCCGCGCTTGAGCGCAGCATTTCCAACAATGATGGTGACTTTGAAAGTCGCGCCTTAATTGCACCCTCAGAATAATCGAGCATGGCGACCCCTCGCATTTATGGATCAAACGGGGACGCCCCAATTGTCCGTATTTTATTTTTGATGAAGAACTATCGCCGCAATAAGGGCAATTTTGACGGTAGCAAAGAAGAACGGGCCATCAAAAAGTATTGGCTGTGCTGTTAACAAGTCTCGGGGTTACGCGAGCTGTCGGGCCATGAAGTCACGCAACAAACCCATTAAAAAGTATGGGTCGTATAGCGATATCCATGTATAAAGTATGGCGTAATCTGAAGGGGGTCGTGCCTGGCGCCCTGAATGCGTGTCGTGAATTGGAGGAACGTGTGGGCGATCTTGTGAAACTGAAACGGACCGCCCGCCATGGAACCGATGCGCAAACATCTTCGCCAACGCCATCAGTCGAAGGTAGGTTTACACGCTCACGACTGATGCCGGATGCCCTTGGGGGGCTTCCAAAAGTTGTCATCCTAAAGGCGCCCGCAGGGTTTGGAAAAACAACATTGATGAGCCAATGGTGCGAGGCGTTGACTGAGGCGGGTGAAAACATAGCCTGGCTAACGCTCAACGAAGACGACTGTGACAGCGACGTGTTTAATGTGCGCCTTGAGCAAGCGTGCGCAGCGTTGGTGGATGAGGCTGCCGCCATAACGGGATCATCCCGGCGCTATCTGTTCCTTGATGCATACGAACATATTTCAGGGGAAGGGTCGGAAAAACTTATCCGCCGACTACATGAGCGCAGCGGAGAAGATCTTTGCGTGATTATTGGAACGCGGCTGGATACTCATATTGGCGTTTCTCGTTTACGTCTTGAAGAACAAGTCATTGAGATTGATCGCGAAGATTTGCGGTTCACTCAGTCGGAGATGACTGACGCGTTTAATGCCTGGGACGCTGTCCTCAAGCCCAATCAGTTTGCAGGGCTCGCCAAGATTACCGAAGGATGGCCGGCGGCAATGCAATTTGCGCGACAGGCCCTGGAAAAGAAAACATCGACAGCGTCAGGCCTCGCGAATGGCGACCTGGCCGCATGGGCTAATTTGCGGGCCTATGTGTATGATGAGATCGTCACAGACCTGCCTGATCAGGCAAAACAGTTCTTGTTTGAAACCGCCCCCTTGGGTCGGTTCACTTTGGCGTTAGCGTCAGTTGTCACGGAGAACAGCGCAGCTGCGGCGCTGATGGCCGACATTGAAGGCTATGGACTCCTGCTCCGTTTGAGTAGTGAAGAGAGAAGCTGGCGATGTTATCACCCGTTGCTGGCGGCGTGTATTGAAGATCAATTGCGGATTGATACGCCCGACCGCCTTTTGGAAATTCACCGCAAAGCGATGGGTTGGCATATAGAACAGGGCCGTCTGAGTGATGCTATCCGTCATGCGTTTGCCGCTGACGATCAGGCGACGGCTGCTGAATTGCTTGCGCAAGCCAGTTTGGAGCGGCGGCGGCTTGGCCAGGTAAATGCCAATGCGGCGTGGCCGGGCAAACTGTCTAATGAAAATTTTGACCTCCATCCGATCCTGCGCATTCGGGCGGCTTGCTCTTTGGCCTCGCGAATAGATGTTGAGGCCGCACGAACGCAGGCGGACACGGTTCGTAACCGTTTTAATGAGCTTGACCCTATTGTTCGTGACGATTTGTACGCGGTGGACGCTATGATTGCTGTCTATGGAGACAAGCCGCTCGACGCGATCGAAACCTCTGAACGTGGTCTGCGATCCTGTTCTGTGCGCGACCCCTACACGATGGGAACGCTGCGGCTTTGCGGCGCAATAGGCCGGATCGCCAAAGGCGATATTGATAAGGCGCGCAGCCTTATCACCGCTGCGCGTGCTGATAATGAACGAGCCGACAGTGTCTTTGGTCTGGCTGTGTCGCATGCGCTTCAGGGTCTTGTTCGGGCAATATCAGGCGACCTCGTAGACGCCGTTCATGACTGGCGCCGCGCCGAAACAGTAATACAACCCGTTGCGGTCACCGATGCGGTCGAGGCGATCGCTATCGGCTACCTTCCTGAAGCGCTCTACGAATGGAATGATTTCGAGGGGGCTCAGCATTATATCGACAAGT
Source organism: Alphaproteobacteria bacterium (assembly GCA_013151435.1). GTDB lineage: Bacteria > Pseudomonadota > Alphaproteobacteria > Caulobacterales > Parvularculaceae > Hyphococcus. Next base: position 35,385 of record JAADIH010000011.1, on the reverse strand, counting down.
GCCTGGCTTCGTCGCTTGAAGTGGCGTTGCCTGATATGATCATTTCGGTCTTCCTGACTGCAATCCGGATTGCGCATGCTCGGGGAGACCGCAAAACCCTTCGACAAACACTTGAATATGCAGAACGGACAGGTCATTTGCGTGACTGGTCACGCCTTGTCCATGCGATTGAGTGGGAGCGGGTCCGAATGGCGCTTCACGACAAGAAGCTCGACAAAGCTCAAGAACTTCGCGCGCGGATCAATAGCAGTAAAGCGTTCCATGAAAAACCGGGTGTGATGACACACGCACTGGAAACGGAAGCTGACCTCATCGGTGAATTGCGATTTGAGATGGTAACATCGCCGGGACCAAGCGTGCTGGCTAGGTTGAGGTCGGCAAGAACGCAGGCGCTTGCCCATAGACGCAACTGGCGCGCAGCGAAGTTACTGGTGCTTGAGGCCGTTGCCCGTGACGGTATGAGAGACGACAAGGCGGCGCAAAGATGTATGCGCCAGGCTCTTGAGCTTGGAGAAAAAGGCAAACTCATTCGCACTATTATAGATGAGGGTCCGATTGCCGCTAGGCTTGTGCGCAGTGTCGCTAGTGTTCAAAAGCCAGGTCCGAATTCAATTGGCGGCGATTATCTCACCTTACTGCTTCAAGCTGTTGGCGATGCGCCGGTTGCCCCTGCTGAACCAGCGTTCGCAGTAGAGGCGCTGTCAGAGCGGGAATTTGGCGTCCTTAAAATGCTTGCAGCGGGCCTTTCAAATCGGGAGGCGGGTGAACGGCTTTTTATCTCCGAGAACACAGTTAAGTGGCATTTGCAGCATGTTTATTCAAAGCTCGGCGTGCGTAATAGAACTGGCGCCTTGGCGGTTGCGCGCCGGCTAGACCTCTTGCGCTAACCGCTCGGATAGCCAAGTACGGCTTTGACTTCGAGAAACTCATCGAAGGCAAAATCCCCCCATTCTCGTCCGTTGCCAGATTGCTTATATCCACCAAATGGCGCCATGGGATCGGGAGGAGAGCCGTTGACAACCACTTGTCCTGCGGCGAGCCGAGATGCGATGTCGCGGATAACCGACTTATCTTTACCGGAAACATATGCCGCTAAGCCATAGGGCGTATCATTGGCGATCTCGACAGCTTGATCGATATTTTCATAACCGATGATTGTTAGAACAGGGCCAAAAATTTCTTCGCGAGCGATGCGCATGTCATTGCTCGCCCGACTAAAAATTGTTGGTTTTACATAGTAACCCTGATCCAATCCTTCGGGGCGATCTGGACCGCCGCTAATCAGGCGCGCGCCTTCTTTCACACCGCTTTTGATCAGGTCTTGAATCTTGTCCCACTGAATTTCAGAAACCACAGGCCCCATATCAACAGGCTCAGTTGGTTTTCCGACTTTAATTGTATCAATGACAGCTTGTGCAGCTGCCTCAACCCTGTCGAGCTGGCTAAAGGGCGCCAAAAGGCGTGTTGGCGCATTACAGTTCTGGCCAGAATTGAGCGTAACAGCCCGGACGCAATGCTCGACGGCCGCTTCAAAGTCCGCATCGGGCATCAAGATATTTGCAGACTTGCCGCCAAGTTCCTGATGCACACGTTTCACGGTTGGAGCAGCGTTTTTCGCGACATCAACGCCTGCGCGTGTCGAGCCCGTAAATGAAATCATATCGACGAGTGGGTGACAGCTCAGAGCTGCGCCAGCAGTAGGCCCATCGCCGTTCACGAGATTAAAGACACCGGCGGGCGTTCCGGCTGCGTCCATAATTTCCGCCCAGACCATGCTGGACAAAGGCGCTATCTCTGAAGGCTTCAACACCATCGTGCAACCCGTCGCGATTGCGGGACAAACTTTGCTGGAGACCTGATTGATTGGCCAGTTCCAGGGCGTGATAAATCCACACACGCCAATTGGCTCTTTTTCAATGCGGGTTGATCCGCGATCAAAGGAAAACGGAAAATCACGCAAGACAGCAATAGCGGTTTCAAGATGCGTCACGCCCATGGCCGCCTGCACGTCGCGTGATACCGAACTGGGCGCACCCATTTCAAGGGTGATCGCTTCGGCAATATCATCATAACGGCGGCGGTATTGTGATAGAATGCTTTCAAGCAGGTCGAGCCGCTCTTTCCGGTTAGAGCGGCGCCATGTCGGAAAAGCATTATGGGCGGCGGTAACAGCGGCATCTATATCTTCCGCAGTTCCCAGCGAGATAAGGCCTACCGGCTTTTCCGTAGCAGGGTTGATTACGTCCAGCGTTGGCTGGTTCCGGGGTTTGACCCATTTGCCGTTGATGAAAAAATTGAGAGCGTTGGGCATAGTGTTCCTTATGCTGGAAATAATATATTCAGGTGCAGCGAGATCTACGTGAGGCTAGCTTTGCTCAAGCTCAACCGTGCTGAATTGAATGATTGGTTTGATGTCCGTATAGTTGGCGATATCCCCTTGCAGTTCCTCCGCATGGGGCAGGAACGCGCTCGTAAATGCGTCTTGCGATTCATATGTGAAGTGGCAGATGGCGATATAGACAAACTCGACGCCATCCATGGCGCCGTCATACCCTTTCTCGACGAGAACAGATTTGACCGCCTGGCCCTGGCGTTTTAGCGACAGCGGCATATGGGTCTTGATATAATAGTCGAAATCGAACCTGCCGTCCGGAGTATTAGGGTAAAGGATGGTCAGTTTGAACATGGTTTTCTCCGTAGTGTTCTGCGCCGCTTGAGCGCCGACAAAAGTGCATCCGGTTGCGCCCAGCGCGAGCGCCGCCGTCATGAAGTCTCTTCGGTCTGTAAGCGCCATTGGCCGCCTCTGCAGGGGTTAGGTCAGTTTTCGCCCGGTTCGGTCGCATTGATTTACGTAATGCTGGCATAGCTGAGGTCGCCTATCCCCATCCAAAAGTATGTGGCGAAAGGTCAAGTTTTCGCAGCCGGCGCCAATACTTTCAGATAGGGCGGAAACGATACGTTTGGGACAGTTTGCAATCAGACCTGCCCGAAGAGTTAAAGAGGCGAATTGATATGAGTTCACTTGAACAGAACAAGGCTGCGACGAAAACCGCATTAGAGATTTTATTTAGCTCCAATATCCCCCTTGCCGACAAGAAGCGTGACATCGTCGCCTATATCAACCCGAAGAAATATATTCAGCACAGCCCAGGGCTGGCCAACGGCCTAGATGCATTGCTCGACCTTGTCGAGGAGTTCGACAAGAGCCACCCTGGTTACTCGGTTGAGGTCAAACGTGTGATGGCGGAAGGCGACATGACAGTTGCTCATTGCCATTACAAATTTGGCGGCCATGATCCGCATGGCAAAGCGATCGTAGAAATCTTCCGCTTCGAGGACGGACTTATGGTGGAGCATTGGGATGTCATTCAGGATGTTCCGGCGACCGATAAAAACGGCAATGGAATGTTTTAAGATGAATTCAGTGCATAAAGGACGACTTGGTCATGTTCGATGCCGTTGAATATACCCGCTTGCTTCTAAAATTTGAGACGACCAATCCTCCAGGACGTGAGGCGGAGTGTGTAGCGTTTGCGGCGCAAACTCTGGAGGACGGCGGGTTCAAAATTGAACGGCAACGTTTTGGTGAAAACCGAATGAATGTCGTCGCCACGTTGGTGGGCGCGGATGACAGGCTCGCTCCCCTCGTTTTCACAGGCCACCTCGACACAGTGCCACTCGGAAATGCTGAATGGTCGTATTCGCCTTTTGACGGTGAAATTGTTGATGGGCGGCTATACGGGCGCGGCGCATCCGATATGAAAAGCGGCGTTGCCGCGATGATCGGCGCTGCGCTACGGTTGGCTCAAATTACGGATGGTAAACCGAAACGCGGCCTGACGCTGGTATTGACCAGTGGTGAGGAAACTGGGTGCGCGGGAGCGCTTCATCTCATCGAAGAGGGCCGGGCGCTACTGGGCGAGGCCAGCGCGATGATTGTCGGCGAGCCGACCGCAAATAAAATCTCCACGGCACACAAAGGTGCGCTTTTCATAGCCGCCAAAACCAAAGGCGTAACCGCACATTCGTCGCAACCGGAGCAAGGCGACAATGCGATTTACAAAGCTGCTAGAGCGATTTCAAAAATTGAAGACTATGGGTTTAACGAAAAACCGCATCCGCTGCTCGGAAACCCAACGATCAATGTCGGCATGGTTTCCGGCGGTATGAATGTCAATTCAGTGCCCGATCATGCTGAATTCACCATCGATATTCGCACCAATGCGTCCCGAGATCATAAGGATTTCTTCTCAGACTTAGAACATTACCTTGGCGAAGATGTAGAGCTTCAGACTTTTACCGATATGCCAGCGATCTCAACACCAGTCAGTGATCCTTTTACACAGGCAGCAGTGGAAGCTTGTCGCAATGTCCTCAGCGATACTGAGCATGTGGAGCCATTAGGCCTATCGTTCTTCACCGATGCGTCAGCGTTGAATACTCATTATCAGTGCCCAACCCTTATACTGGGGCCGGGTGAACCTGCGATCATGCACCAGACTGACGAATATTGCCTGGTCCAACGTATTACCGAGGCGGAAGAAATTTATACTCAGATTGCTAAACGCTGGTGCGTTCAAACCTAACGGCGGTTTTAGTTGGCGGGAAGATCCAGACCACGGCGTATCTCGACTGCGGCCTCGTCAATCACGTCTTTACCGGCGTCAATCACGCCAGCCATACTCATGAAGGGATGAACCGTACCTTCAAAACGCTTCATGACGGTTGGAACGCCTGCCGCATCAAGCAGGCGCGCATATTCTTCAATATCATCACGCATGACTTCGTACTCCGCCGATACGACGTAGGCAGGCGGAAGACCGGAGAAATCTGTCGCCAGTATCGGTTGAACACGCACATTATTCATATCTTCGGCGCTGTTAATCCATGAGCCGTAAGCCCATTCAAGTTCTTTGCGTCCGAAGACGTATCCTTTGGCGAACAGGTCGGCTGATTTGCTGTTGCCGCGCGTGCCGATCGCAGGGTAAATCAAGACTTGGTAAGATATATGCGGCCCTTGTTGATCGCGCGCTTGCTGAGCCATTGCGGCGGCAAGCAGCCCTCCGCCGGAATCACCGGCGATTACCAGTTTCCCGGGATCGCCGCCAAAACTACCAGCATTGTCCCTAACCCAGAGAAGCGCCGCATAGGAATCGTCAAGCGCTGCCGGGAATTTGTATTCTGGGGACATTCGAAAATCGACAGACACCACAATCAGTCCGGATTTTTGACATAAGCGCCGCGTTATTGGCTCATATTGCTCAAGACTGCCCATCATCATGCCGCCCCCATGATAATAGACTATCACGGGAAGTTTTCCGCCAGTCCGTTCTTTTGGTGTGTAGATGCGAATTCTGATCTTGTGACCGTCAGGGCCAGGAATAAACCGTTCCTCGGCATCCGTGATGTTGCTGTTCGACAATCCGAGCGGAACATAGATTGCATCATGAATTTCTCGGCGCCTGTAAGGCGGTAAGTTTACAATAGATGGGTGCTCAATTGCAGCTTTTTCAAGTTGAGCGAGGGCCACTAATGTTTGCTTGCTGAGCTTTGCATCTTTCAGCGGGACTAGGGCGGCGCCTGACACAGGGAGCAGAACATCAACGATGTTTTCACTATAAGTGATGTTGATCTTTTCCCCTGAGGTTGAGACCGGGCCAGGAGATAAATACCGCACTGCTAAGCCGAGCGTCACTACTGTAAACAGGCCTACAAAAATATAACGCGGCTTCATCTTGATCTCTCCGTTTTCACGATCATTGAGATCGAGAACCTAACGGCGCACGCATTTTCCAGGAACCATTCCAAAGTATTGGTGCGTCGTCACAAGGAAAGCTATGTTACGCAATCTGCTGTAGCGTTTATTGCCATTGTGAGCGACGAAATGACTCGATCGATCAGTGGCGCGATCTCCGGGTCGGATAACAAGCCGCTAACATCAAGATCCCTGCCTAGCACGGGAATATCGATTGAAGCGTCCGGTATAATTTTAGCGTCGATGGTGCGCACAACTTCTTTAAGCGTTTCGTAAGCAGTTGATGAACGAGGGGCGGCGTTAAGCACTGCGACCGGCTTGTTCATGAACTCTCCGCTTCCCACAATCCAATCAAGCGCATTTTTCATCACACCTGTAATTCCGTGCGCATATTCGGGACTGGATATGATAACGCCATCGCTGGCGGACAGTACTTTGCGAAAAGCCAAGACAGAGTCCGGTTCCAAGCCCTCCAGATCAGGATTGAAAAAAGGCAAAGCGCCAAGTCCGGAAAACAGGTTGATGGTTATGTTATCGGGCGCTGCCCGGGTGATTGCAGTCAATAATTTTGTATTGATTGAGGCTTGTCGCAGGCTGCCGGAAAGTGCGAGAATTTCGATCACTTACGCATCCGCTAGGGCAATACGTAATTTGGCCGCACTTTCATCAATAGCGCGAACACCGGCATCGATCACCCCTCCCATAACAGTGAACCCGTGGATCGTGTTTTCATAGGTGGATGTCTCAACCGCAACGCCCGCTTCTTTCAGAAGGTGCGCATAAAGTTCTATATCGTCCCGAAGAATGTCGCATCCGGCCACAATAATGAATGCGGGAGGGAGATTTCCAAAACTGGATGCCAAGATCGGTGAGACCATAGGATTTGATAATTCAGACATATCGTCAAGATACTGACTGTAAATCCAATCTAATGCTTCGGGTTCAAAGAAAAAACCTGCCGCATATTTTTCCATAGATTTCGAATTGGCGCGTCTCCCGATTGCAGGGTTAATCAGGAGCTGGAACGCAATAGAAATATTCGCATCATCACGTAATTGTTGTGTCACAACAGCGGCGAGATAACCGCCTCCAGATTCCCCCCCTATGGCAAGGCGCTCTTGGTCACCGCCTAACGAAGCTGCGTTTTTATGCGCCCATTTAAATACCACTAACACGTCTTCAACGGCGCATGGAAACTTATGCTCCGGCGAAAGCCGATAGGAGGTTGAAATAATGATGCAATCGGATTTGTTGGCAAGTCGGCGACAAAGACCATCATAAGAATTCAGGCTACCCATCATCATGGCGCCGCCATGAATGAACACGAGTATCGGTTTTGGGAAGTCGTTAGTGGATTGGGGCTTATAAACCCTAATGGCGATTGGCCCCGCCTCACTCGGTACTTTCATATTATTTACGTTTGCAACCTCTAGCGCAGGAAAGCCTATTTTTGCGTAGAACGCGTCAAAGGCTTTACGCATTTGCGACGGAGCCATTTCAGGGTCAAGGAAAGGATCACGCTCTAACATTTCAACAATGACTCGTGTTTGCGGGTCCAGCAGACTTGAGGCGTCAGCCTTATCCGATTGTTCACTCACATTAGAAACCTTTGTATTTGTCATCGTATTTCCCGCTGCCAGTCCTTTATAATTACGAAGACATAGAGTGGCGGGCACAGCTCCTCTCCGTCCAAAAGTATGGTCGCAAGTTCAGCGGTTAGTGCGTCATCCCGACGGTTGCGATAAAATTGCAACAGGTTTGATCTGTTGCGCGACCCCATCCTTGGGAACCTCAAAACCATACTTTCTGGCGGTCAGTACGGTCAAGCGAACGGCATAGTGGCGCCAGTCCCCACTGCGACTGGCGGGGATATGTGCAAGGGAGCACAAAGGCCTGGCAGGTTTGAGCGGCATTACACAAGCGGAATACCGCGAGGTCGTTAGAGCAAAACAGTACGGGCGTTTCACCGGGAGGGTAAAGTAATGACTAGAACCAAATTAATGAGAAATCGAAATTCGTTAGTGGGTATTTCAGTAAAATCCTCCGTCAGTTTGCTGGCGTTGATGTCAGGCCTTGTGGCGCCATCATTCGCCCAAGCCCAAACTACTCCGGAGCCGGAGGAAGATCGCACTGCGAGGCAGGATACAATTGTAGTCACTGCCCAAAAACGGGAGCAAAAGCTTGATGAAGTCGGCATGTCAATCGATGCGTTTAGCGCAGATCAACTCCAGGATCGGGGCGTGTCAAATCCTGAGGATCTCATCAAACTTATTCCAGGGTTCACATACACTCGGTCTCAATTCGATCAGCCGACCTACACCATAAGGGGGGTCGGTTATTTTGAGTCCAGCCTCGCAGCAGGCCCTACTGTAAGCGTTTATGTTGACCAGGTTCCACTTCCTTACCCAAGCATGACGCGTGGCGCCATCCTGGACCTTGAGCGTGTTGAAGTTCTGAAAGGTCCTCAAGGCACCCTGTTTGGTCAGAACTCTACCGGCGGCGCCGTCAATTACATTGCCGCCAAGCCCACAGACGAATTTGAAGCCGGCGGCAGGATCAGTTATGGCCGCTTCGATACAGTTGAGGCCAGTGGGTATATAAGCGGCGCGCTATCAAAGAATTTAAGGGCTCGCATCGCCATAAAAACCGAACAAAGTGGAGATTGGCAACGCAGCGTGACACGAGATGACACGCAAGGGTCAACCAATTTTACAGCGGCGCGTCTGCTTGTGGATTTTGAGCCGACCGATCGCGTGCGCTTCCAGCTTAATGTGAATGGCTGGGCCGATAAGTCAGATACGCAAGCCCCGCAAGTTCTGGAAGTTACGCCTGTTAATCCTGCTATTCCACTTGACCTGCGTGTTGCCAATTCGGTGTTGGTAAACCCAGGTCCGCGCGACGCGGATTTTGATCCGAACATTGATTTTTCGCGCAACAACAAGTTTTTCCAAGCATCATTGCGTGGTGATTTTGATCTATCTGATAATGTCACACTCACATCAATTACATCGTACCAAACTTTCGATCAGTTTGCATTTCAGGATGCAGACGGCACGCCAGCGCGTAATTTGCATATTATTCCTCGCGGAGATATCAATTCGTTTTCCCAGGAGTTGCGCTTATCCGGGCAGTCCCTCGACAACAGGTTAAACTGGCTTCTTGGCGCCAACTACGCAAATGACGAAGTCGAAGATAATCAGCAAATATTCCTCGGTGAATCGACGGGTGCATTTGTCGGGCCCTTTTTCTTCGATACGTTTTTCAATTTGGCAAATAACGATATTGAGACATGGGCGGTTTTTGGGAACGCTGAATTTAATCTGACGGACAACCTTTCCGTTCAGGGCGGTGTACGATACACAGAAGCGACAGCAAAATATCAGAGTTGCACAACTGACTCAGGTGCAGGCGATCTCGCTACTATCTTTGGATTTATCCAGAGCCTAGTCGCATTTCCCGGCCCACCGCCCGGCGCAGGCGAGTGCATTACACTCCAGCCTGATTTCAGCACAGGTTATGTCACTAACGAACTCAACGAAAACAACGTTTCCTGGCGTGTCGGGCTCAATTGGCATCCATTCGCTGACGATACTCTGTTATATGCGAATGTGAGCCAAGGCTTCAAAGCGGGCAGTTTTCCAACACTATCTGCATCCAACTCCGGTCAACTAGACCCGGTCACACAAGAAGAATTGCTAGCCTATGAAGCAGGTTTCAAAACGCCAATCGGACCGAACGTACATCTGAACGGCGCTGCATTCTATTATGATTACAAAGACAAGCAACTGCGCGGACGCGTGCTGGACCCTATTTTTGGCCAACTTGAGCGCTTGGTGAATATTCCAAACTCGGAGATTTACGGCGCTGAACTACAACTTCTTTGGACGCCCGTCGATGGCTTGCGTCTTAGTGCTAACGGGTCGTATCTCAAGTCCGAGATCAAACGGAATGATGATGGGAGTGATTTCTTTAACTTCCCGCAACGCGTCGGCGCGGCCATTCCTTTCACTGGAAATACGTTTCCGCATACGCCCGAGTTGTCTTTCTCCCTCGACGGTCAATATGATTGGAGTGTGTCGGAAGATCTGAATGCATTCTTCGGCGCCGGGCTGACTTATCAAAGTGATACAAAAGGTGGCCTTGAAAGCGCGGATGATGACCGCCCAGCAAATTTGTCACCGACAGCAGGCGCGGCCTATAATGACCCCGCTCTTAACATCGATAGCTATATCCTCCTTGATTTGAGAGCCGGCATAGAAGCGCAAGACCAACGCTGGAGGCTTTCTGTCTGGGGTAAAAACGTTACGGATGAGCTTTACTCCGTCAACACGTTGGTCATTCAAGACACGCTCAGCCAATATGCAGGAAGGCCGGCGACTTACGGCGCCACATTCACCGTTAAGTACTGATCTCAACACACATGATTATAGATTGTTTCTTGGGTCGATAGTGATGTTGCCTGTACGCTGCTCCTCAGCCAGGAAAGCTGCACGAAATACCCTGCCATCATAATGAGGGACCAATTGGGCTCACGTCATATTTAACATTGCGTTGAAATATGCTGCGCCGGATGTTCCGTTAATCATTCGCATTTGGATTGTATTCATGTCGTGCCTTGCGGATGCAACCGTGTTTTCCCGGATGTCGCCGGCGCATTATACTGACATTCGGTTGTTTATGAATTGTCCTCAATCTACATTTATATCCAACGGGATAATTCAAAATCTTCCATCACCAGTTGCCAGACTTTGGACATTGGTTTGCACAGCCGCTTCTTTTCGGCTTAGGCGGCCGATGGTTATCCGTCCGAAAACGGATTAATCGCTTGATGCTCTGGGCAAAATCCAGCCAAATATTGGGCTGGCGCCAGATTTGCGCAGGGCAAAATGCGCGGGGCTGTCGGGGGGCGACGCTATAAGGCGAGGCGCCTGGAGCCCGCGATGTAGCTTGCTTTCACATGCGCGGCGGTGCCACTTCTGCTGGAGATCTGCGGGTGTCGAAATTTGAGTGGTTTCCGCTATAGCGGCGCCTGCGTCATTTTGGCCAAATAGTGTGCGGTTTTGTCCATGGGGATCAAAAAGCAAAAAACGCAAATAGGGAGTGCGTCATGGTTGAATTTAGACGCGGGGCGGCAAGCGAACTGACGGCCCGTCAAAGCTGGGGGATGAATGCGAAAGGCGCGCATCTGGCGACTACGGCAGTTCTGGCGGCCATATTGTGCTTTGCCGCAACGCAAAGCGAGGCCCAGGAAACCGGCGCCGACGCCGCAACAGCGAGCCAAGCAAGGGGAGCCACGCTTGACACCATCACCGTGACGGCGCGCAAACGCGAAGAGAGCTTGCAGGAAACGCCGCTTGCGATAACCGCATTTTCAGCAGACCAGCTTACCCGGCGCAACCTCACCAATCTATCCGAAATTGGGGCGTTTGTGCCCAATGTTACAATGAATGTCGGCCCAAGCAGCAGCGGCGCCGGCAACAACATTCAAATTTATATCCGCGGCGTCGGGCAGACGGACTTTCTGTTTACGACAGACCCTGGCGTCGGCATTTATGTTGATGGCGTCTATCACCCAAGGACGCTTGGCGGCGTGTTTGACCTACTCGATCTGGAGCGCGTAGAAATTTTGCGCGGCCCGCAAGGGACTTTGTTTGGCAAAAACGCGATCGGCGGCGCCATTAGCCTGGTTTCAAAAAAACCAACCGGTGATGGTACTGGCTGGGCGGAAGTAACGACCGGTAAATTCAACCGCCTTGACGCGCGCGCCAGTTTTGATTTCGCTATTACAGATAATCTGTCCAGCATTGTTTCGATTTCTTCTAAAAATCGCGATGGGTACGGCAAACGGCTTGAGTTTGGCACCGATAAGGTTTTGGACACAACTGGCGATGAAAACGTAACGGCAGCTCGTATTGCTCTACGATGGGAACCAAGTGATACGGTGACAGTAGATTTAAGCGGTGATTATACGCGCGAGCGCGAAAAATCGATTCCCAACACACTGTTATTTTTCGATGATGCATCTACGTTTGGCGGTCTACAGGGGCTCTGGAACGGCCTTGTCGGCATACCAAATGGTTTGGCGATGAGCAGTGCGTTTATTACGGGCGATCCCTTCACGTCTTATGCGACCGGCCCAAATCGAAACGAGTTGGATGCTTATGGCGCTGGCTTGACGATCGAATGGGAACTGCATGAGAATTTAAGTTTCAAATCGATCACCGCATACAGACAGATGCAAGCGGCGTTCTCAAGTGATACCGATAACTCGCCACTACAATTTACAGAAACGGACCAAGACCAAGAACAAAATCAGATAAGCCAGGAATTTCAGTTTTCAGGCACGAATTTCGGCGACCGTCTGAACTGGGTGGTCGGCGCCTTCTATTTTGATGAGTATGGCCGTGATGAAAACCAGGTCAGATTGGTGTCAGGATTATATGATGCGTTGGAAGCGCTGCCGGGCCCGCTAAATGGCTCGCCGCTTGCGATGCCCACGGCGCCAGGCGGACCTGGCAACCCGATCAATGTGTTGCTGGATTTAGATTTCGACATTCTGAACGAAATCGACATCAAGAGCTACGCCGCGTTTACGCAAGGCTCGCTGGAAGTGACCGATGAACTCAGCTTAACGGCGGGCATTCGATACACTTATGAAACGAAAGATTACACATTTGCGCACCTTCGTTTGAATTCGGGAGTGTTTATCCTGCCGCCGGGCGGCATTGACGACAACTGGGGGGCAGCGACCCCCATGGGCAGCCTTGATTATCAGTGGGCGGATGGATTCATGACTTACGCCTCCGTCTCGCGTGGCTTTAAAAGCGGCGGGTTTAACGGCCGGCCGACAACCGCGAGCCAGATCGAATCTTTTGATCCTGAGTTTGTCACCGCTTATGAGATCGGCGCCAAAACAGATTGGTTCGACCAGCGTTTGCGCTTAAACGTGGCCGGGTTTTTTAATAACTATACTGATATTCAATTCGGCAGCATTAGCGCTGATGTTAACGGCAACCTGGTTTTGAGAATTCAGAACGCCGGCGATGCGGAAGTGAAGGGATTTGAAGTCGAAATGGAGGCGCAGCCCGCGCCGGGGTTGAATATTATTGGCAGTGTTGGCTATACCGATTTTAAGTTGACGTCTGTTGACCCTGGGCTGGTTGAAATCAATATCAACAGCCAACAAGTTAAAACACCGAAATGGACGGCGGCGGTCGGTGCGCAGTATACTTGGCAGGTTGGCGATTCAAGTCAGATCAGCGCACGAGGAGATTGGACCTATCAGGGTTCAACATTCCAGGATGTGCAAAATACGCCGCTGATCG
>JAADIH010000011.1:8231-22233 GCA_013151435.1 Alphaproteobacteria bacterium | reverse complement strand
AATATCGCAAACAAAATATACGTCGCAAATGGATACCAGACTTTTGGCAGCTTCGGCACAGCCAACATCCTTTATGGGCGTCCGCGTGAGTGGGGCCTAAGCATCAAGAAACATTTTTGATTAAAAGGCGACGCCTTCCCGTCACGGCCGTTTGCGGTCTGTGGCGGGAAGGCGTAATCGTTTCAACGATGCCGGTGTTGCTGTCTGAGGATACAGATGCAACGCAATTTATCGGCGTTTAACCAGTGCTTGATTTAGGGTATTTCGGGAATGACAAAGGTATTTTCGTTTATTGGCGGGTTGGGATGGTTGCAAAAGACGGGACTGGCCATTTTTGTACTGATTATTGTCGTTGTTGCGGGCGGCGTCAGTTTCGGGTTCTATTTTGTAAAAAACCAACCGAAGGCAGAGTTTTGGGAAGCTGAGATTGTCAAATTTGAGGCCGAGGATGAGGAAAATCCGCCTGCGCCAGGGCAGGTCCTTTTTATCGGCAGCTCAAGTTTTCGTTTTTGGGGCTCTTTGGCGGAGGATATGGCGCCGCTGCCGGTTTTAAACCGTGGGTTTGGCGGCTCCAATCTATCGCATGCGACGTATTACGCAGATCGCATCATTTTTCCATACCGCCCAGCCGCCATTGTTCTCTACGCGGGCGACAATGATTTTTCTGGTTTTGAGCCAAGCGTCGCAAATGACGTTTTTGAAGACTTCAAAGAATTTGTGTCCGTCGTGCGCACCGGGTTAGCTGATACGCCAATTTACTACGTATCCATAAAGCCGTCGAAATTACGGTGGAAAAGCTGGCCTGGCATGCGCGAGGCCAATGATCTTATTTCAGCATATTCGAATACGTATGAAAATGTCCATTTTATCGATATATCAGATACTATTCTTGATAAGGATGGTGCGTTGAAGGATGATGTATTTATCTTTGACGGGTTGCATTTGAACGAGACCGGATATGCTCGCTGGACGGATAAGATAAAACCTGTGCTGATGCATGACTTAAAAGAAATTGACCTGGATGCGGCGAACGGGCCGTAGGTTTGCGAAATTTGGGCTAGCAAATATCTTTCTCGGCGGCCTATAGGGAAATAAAATGACAGCGACTGCATCTGGACGGCTAGGCGGCAAACGCACTCTTGTAACCGGCGGCGCCAATGGTATAGGGCGCGCTATTGTTGAACGATTTCTCGAAGAAGGGGCGTCAGTCCTGCTGACTGATATTGATGAAGGCGCCGGCGTTGATACGGCGAGGGCGCTGGGCGCCGATTTTGTGAAGCAGGATGTCGGCGACGAGGCTTCGTGGCCCGCTGTCATGAGCGAGATGCGCACAAAGTTTGACGGGCTTGACGTGCTTGTGAACAATGCCGGGCTTGGCGATCTGGCCAAAGGCAATTCACCGGAAGATACCTCGCTCGACGATTGGCGGCGTATTTTTCGGGTCAATGTAGAAGGCGTATTTCTCGGCTGTCGCGCGGCAATCCCTGTCATGGCGGAAAGCGGCGGCGGATCGATCATTAACTTGTCGTCTTTAGCCGCACTCGTGCCGACGCCGTTTATTACGGCTTATGGCGCCAGCAAGGCGGCCGTATTGCAATTATCGAAATCAATTGCCCTGCATTGCGCTCAACAAAGCTACAATATCCGCTGCAACACCATTCACCCTGGTCAGATTACAACGCCGATGCATGATGGGTTGATCCGCGATATTGCGGCTGGGGCCGGGGCGCCGGAAGAGGCGGTGCGTGCGGATTTCCTGTCGCGCATTCCGACGGGAGAGTTTGGGCAGACCTGCGATATCGCCAATGCAGCGCTGTTCCTCGCCAGTGATGAGGCGCGGCACATGACCGGCGAGCAAATGGTCGTCGATGGCGGCATGCTGCTTACCAATTAACGGTGAGATGCACAAAAGGAAATGATATGACGCGCCTCTGTAAATTCGGACAACCGCTTGGGGCGATTATGCAAGTGGCCTATGTCGTTGACGATCTGGAAGCTGCTGCAATGGAATGGGTGAAAAATCTCAACGTTGGCCCATGGGTGATCATGGAGCATTTCCCGGCCGAGAATATGAAATATTATGACGATCCCACAGATATTGATCTGTCGATAGCGCTCGCCTATTCGGGGTCTATGTGCGTTGAGTTAATCTTTCAGCATAATGATGTTCCGTCCGTATATGCAGACGTAGTCAAAAAAGACGGAATGGGATGCTTTCATCACTGGGCGGTCTCGACGGAAACTTTTGACGAGGATGTCGCGCGGCACAAGACTAATGGTAACAAGGTCGCATTCTACGGCGAAGTTGTGCCGGTCGGTCGCAAGCGATTCGCCTATATCGATACGATGGCGTCGTTGCGCGGGATGATAGAAATTATTGAGTTGAATGATGATGTAGAAGACTTGTTCGCCGGTGTGCGTGCTCAGGCGGAAGGTTGGGACGGTGCTGATCCGATCCGGCGGCCTTGACGGCCAGGACTTTATAAACCCGTGATGGGACTGTTGCTGGTTAAAATGAATGGAGCTTCATGATGGAGTTGGACAAACAAACTGCCGCTATTCTCGCGCAAGGTGTAGAGGCGGGCGCGCCGGCCCTCTATGAATTACCGGTAGCCGACGCGCGGATCGCCTTAAGAGAGATGAGTTTCGCTCTTGACGCAGTCGAAACGCCGGTCGCCAAGCATGAAGAACGCGCCATTCCCGGCCCTAACGGTGAAATTCCTGTACGGATTTATTGGCCTGAGGCAGCTGCCGGCGCCTTGCCTATTCTCCTGCTCTATCACGGCGGCGGCTGGACTTTAGGCGATATGGACACGCATGAAAATGTATGCCGTTATTATTGCGCCAATGCTGGCGTCATCGTCATCAATGTCGATTATCGCCTGGCGCCGGAGCACAAATTTCCCGCTGGCGTTGATGATTGCTACGCCGCGCTGGAGTGGGCCGCAGAACATGCAGCGGAAATTGGCGGCGACGCCAGCCGTATTGCCGTTACAGGTGATAGCGCCGGCGGCAATCTTAGCGCGGTTATGTGTCAGCTGGCTAAAGCGCGAGGGGGACCCAGGATCGCTTTTCAGGCGTTAACGTATCCGTCTACCGATCTCAGCGAGGAGGCAAACGAGAAATATGCCTCGCGCAAGAAACTTGGCGGCGGCGAATATTTTCTGGGTCAAAAGGACATTGTCTGGCTGATTGGGCTTTACCTAAAGGATGCAGCTCTGGTGCGCGACGCCCGTGTTTCCCCGATCCTTACCGAGGATCTCAGCGGCTTGCCGCCGGCATTGGTGATCACCGCCGGCTTTGATCCTCTCCATGATGAAGGCAAAGCGTATGCGGATCGTTTAGCCGCTGCCGGCGTTCCAGTGGAATATAAATGCTTCGAGACTACGATACATGGCTTTATGTCATTTTCAGGGGCCATCGATGCGGGCAAGGAAGGCCTCGCCCTGGTCGCCAGTCGCGTCAAAGCGGCCCTGTCGGTTTAGGCGGCCTGTATAAGTTGATATTAATCGACGTCGCCGGAAAATGAAAAGTCCTTATACGTCTCCCGCAACGCAGTCTTCATGATTTTGCCGGTGGCGGTGAGTGGTAATTCATCGACAAAGAGGACATCTTCAGGCAACTGCCATTTGGCGAATTTTGTGCTGAGGAAATCAAGAATTTCCTGCTTCGATGGCGCCTCGCCCTTGGCCGGCACGATGAACATTAGCGGGCGTTCTTCCCATTTAGGATGATAAACGCCGATAACGGCGGCCTGGCTGACCTTGGGATGGCCGGCGGCGGCATTTTCCAACTCAATGGAGCTGATCCATTCTCCGCCCGATTTGATCACGTCTTTCGTGCGGTCGGTAATTTTCATATATCCGTATGCGTCCCAGGTGGCGACATCGCCGGTTGGGAACCATCCGTCGGCATTGAGCGGAGATTCTTCCTCGCGTTTGTAATAGCAGCGCGCCGCCCACGGGCCTTTAATCCATAGATCGCCGGAAGTTTCCCCATCGCGCGGCGCAAGCGCGCCTGTCTTGTCGATAATCTTGATGTCGAGGCCATATTGTACACGGCCCTGCTTGGCGAGCTGGTTGTGTTTGGCGTCTTGCGGCAGCGCCGCCACTTCAGGGGTTTGCGTCGCCACCGTGCCCATGGGGCTGGTCTCGGTCATGCCCCAAAGATGCAGCACCGTGACATCATATTGCTCGCGGAAAATATCCATCATCGACTGCGGAACAGCCGATCCGCCAATGGTGGTGCGCTTGAGGCTGTCGATGCGACCGCCCGTCGCCTGCAAATGCTCCAGCACCATGGTCCACACGGTCGGCACGGCGCAGGCGAATGTGACCTTTTCGCTATTAATCAGCTCAAGGATGCTTGTCGCATCCATCTTCGGTCCCGGCAGGACAAGTTTGGCGCCGACCATGGGCGCAATATAAGGCATCGCCCAGGCATTGGCGTGATACATCGGCGCGATCGGCAAGATGGCGTCGGCGCAACCAAGGTCCATAGCGCCTTTTTGCGCAGCGCCAAGCGCATGAATGACCGTCGAGCGATGACTGTATAGAACCCCTTTAGGATCGCCCGTCGTACCGGACGTGTAGCACAATGACGACGCGGCGCGTTCGTCAAGCTCCGGCCAGTCAAAGGCCTCAGACTCGCCTGCGATCAGGTCCTCGTAACACAGCACATTTGGCAGCGACGTTTCAGGCATATGGTCGCGGTCGGTCATAATGACATAATGTTCTACCGTTGGAAAATCATCGGCCAGCTTTTCCGCCAGTTCTACGAAACTCAGATCAAGGAACAAAACGCGGTCTTCTGCGTGATTGACGATGTAGCGTATCTGTTCCTCAAACAGCCGCGGATTGACGGTGTGCAGGACCGCGCCAAGACCGGAGACAGCGTAAAACAGCTCAAAATGCCGATGCGTGTTCCAGGCGAGGGTCGCAATACGCTTGCCCGGCGCGACCCCAAGCTTGATGAGCGCGTTTGCCCCTTGCGCGGCGCGGCGGCGAGCATCAGCGTAAGTGTAGCGATGGATCGGCCCCTCAACCGTGCGCGTTACGATTTCCCGTTTGCCGTGATAGGACGCCGCATAGTCGAGCAGCGACGAAATCAGCAGCGGCGTTTCCTGCATTAAACCGTATACTGTCAATGGAACAGGCTCCTTTTGAAAGAAATTGTACGCTGTACAGCAGCCAGTTAGCCGCTGTGTTTGCTTGGCAAGCCTGCCAATTGGCCGCCATCGGCGACCAGGGCCGATCCTGTAACCATGGCGGATTCATCTGATGCAAGAAACAAGATCGTATAAGCAATGTCTTGCGGCGTTGCGACACGGCCGATCGGCACTTCTTGCGCCATGCCTGCAAGCATGGTTTCCCGATCAGGGAAGGCGTCCACAATCGGGTCGAGCATTTCTGAATCGACATAAGTCGGATGGACGCTGTTGCAGCGGATGCCGTGACGGGCGCCGTGAAGCGCGACTGATTTTGACAGCATCGTCACGCCGCCTTTTGTTGCGCTGTAGCCCGCAATATCACTCCCGCCCACAAGCCCTGCGATCGAGGAAATATTGACAATAGACCCGCCATTACCAGCGCGGCGCATGGCCTTGCATGCATGCTTGCAGCCGAGGAAAACGCCGGTGAGGTTGACGGCCACCATGGCGTTCCAATCCTCAAGAGAGAGTTCTTCAAAACTACCGGCGCGTCCAATACCGGCGCAATTAACAAGAATGTCCAGATTTTTTTCTGCTCCAAGGCCGCTGGCCATGAGTTCTTCCCACGCTTCTTCTTTCGTCACGTTGAGTGCGTGAGGGCATGCAGCCGCGCCGATAGACTCGACTGTTGCTTGCGCGCCATCCATATCGATATCGGCGACGACAATTTTAGCGCCTTCATCCGCAAACAGCTTGCATGTCGCTCTGCCGATGCCCGATGCGCCGCCGGTGACGATTGCAGTTTTACCTTCAAGCCTGTCTGCCAAATTAAACCTCCGGCGTGACGTGTCGGGATATAGGCCCCTTGAAATTGACCGTAGTCAGAGAGACCTTTCCCCACCAATAGCGGAAATCACCTATATGGGTTCCGCTAGAGCGTGTTCACAAAAAGTGTGAGCGGTTTTTGGATTCGAACACGCGACCACTAAAGATTCTAGACTGCGTTCTTGATTCGATAAAAAGTGAACGCAGTCTAGGTGCGATGGCGTAACGCACAACCCAATAATACTGAAAACGATACTTGTTCGTTGCGGAGCGCCTTAAGCTCTCGGCCAGACCTTTGGGAACAGATCGCCGGAGAGCGGCTCTCCATCTTTAAGGGAAATCTTGGGTAAAGTCGCTTTGAGGCGCGGGTTGTCGATGAACGTACCCGGTCTGTCATCAAACACGGCGTCGTTGCCGACATACCGCAACGCAAGCCCTCTGCGGCGACCGGTCTGGGAAGCATTTCCCGGCGCAAAGTGAAGGGTCAACGGATGGTGTATGATGACGTCGCCGGGTTCGACATCCCAGTGTATGACATCGTGCTTGTGGTCGTGGACAAGATTATCGGGAAGCGCTTCAAACCCTGCCTTTGCATAGATATCTCCGAAACCGCTATCGCTTGCGAATGATTTGGGTGCAAACATTTTCCCCCATTTATGCGAACCCTTCAGATAGTGCACGACGCCGGACTCGGCGCTGGCGGAATCGAACGGCACCCAAATGGAGATAATCTGGTCGCCGCGTAAGGGCCAATAGGGAAGGTCCTGATGCCAGGGCGTCTCTTCTTTGGTGCCAGGTTCCTTGACAAGAAGCTGATCGTAGAAAAAGCGCACCTCCTGCGCGGCCATTACCTGTGCGGCGACCTCTACCAGTGGTGAGTCCTGCATAAAGGCGCGGAAGTCGTCATTGCGTCGCCAGACAAAAAAATCACCATAGTAACGGCCGGTCTCTCCTTCAGGCGTGTACTCAATGGCGGCGTCGCCAGGATGGTCCAGGATTGTCTGTATTGCATCGCGCATCAACGCGATCCATCCCGCGGGAATGACCTCGCGGAGAACCATAGCGCCGTCGCGGTTATAGGCGGCGATATCCTTATCGGAAATGTTCTTTGCCAATGTTGAGGGCAGGGTGCTGTCTGGCATTATTAAAATCCGCTTTGTCGCTTGCTTGTGCTGGCGTTCAAAATGATGCGCGGCGCAGACTATCCCACCTGCGGCGTCAGCGGTAAATGACGGAAAACGCTTACGCCGGGGCAGGGCGCATCCCTTGGAGCGTGATCGCGCGGGACTGGCCGAGCCCGCTAGTAAAATGGCGGTATTGATTCATACCGGCCGCCTTAATTGCTTGACGCTGGCTGGACCGGAAGGATCAATTTCATCATTTCAGCTATTCTAACCTATTGTTATTGCTAAATTTATTACACTCAAACTAAAGCTACCCTGGAGTTTGCACATCCACAAGTTATTGTCCCGCCACGCCATTTAGGTGGAATCCGTCATTTCAGAGTTTTGCGTCCCGTGTACCTTTACGCCTCACGGGCGATAGTTGAATTTGGGCTTGATTTTTGGTCAAGGCTGAGACGGCAACATTTTCGGAAAGGATGCTGAATTATGGACGGTCAAGCAGGCCCTCGCGTCGGACATACGACGCTCAAAACGCTGCAGCAGGTGCGCCCGGCGTTTTTCAACGCCGCCGAGCTGCCCTGGACACCCTGGGTGATGGATGGAACGCATTTCAAACTGCTCAACATCGACAAAAAGACCGGCGGTTTTACGATGCTGCTCAAAGTCGACGCCGGCAATGATGCGCCGGTTCACGGCCATCTTGGCGCCGTTGAAGGATATGTCCTTGAAGGCGAGTTTGGCTATGACGACGACCGCGGCGGCGTCGGCAGTTATTTTTATGAAGAGGGAATGACGCGCCATCAACCGGACTCGCCCAAGGGCACCATCATGTTCGCCATCGCATACGGTCCCCTCGTGGGCTACGACGAGGCTGGCGCCATAGGGGGCGTTGTGGACGCGCGCGCGATGTATGAGATGGCCGATGCTGCGGGCGCGGCCGATCATCTGGCGCATCTTTCCGATTTTCCGAGTTAACGGGAGCTGCGTCAGATTATGTCCAAAGCATTCGCCTCGCAGGCGGACCTGGAAGTCAAGAAAATTACCTTCGCTGAATTGTCGCCGGGGCGGGCTTACGCTTATACGGCGCAAGGCGATCCGAATACCGGCATTATCATCGGCGATGACGGGGTTATGGTGATTGACACCCAGGCGACGCCGGCAATGGCGGCGGATGTCATCGCGAAAATCAGGACGGTTACGGATAAACCGGTGAAGTATGTCGTCCTCACCCATTATCACGCCGTGCGGGTGCTTGGCGCTTCGGCTTATGGCGCCGATCATATCATCTCCAGCCAGGACACCTATGACCTGATCACTGAGCGCGGCGAACAGGACATGGCTTCCGAGATTGGGCGTTTCCCGCGTCTCTTCCAGGGCGTTGAATCTGTGCCCGGCCTGACTTGGCCGAGCCTCACCTTTAAGGGTGAAATGACGCTTCGGATGGGCGCGCTTGAGGTCAAACTGATGCAACTTGGCCGTGGTCACACCAAGGGCGACACCGTAGTGTGGTTGCCCGAGCAGAAAGTGTTGTTCGCGGGCGACCTCGTCGAATATGGCGCCACGCCATACACCGGCGACGCCTACCTCACCGACTGGCCGCAGACCCTCGACAATCTGGAAGCGCTGGGCGCAAAAGCCATCGTGCCGGGACGCGGCGACGCGTTGATGACGCCGGAAACGGTGAAGGCGGGCATCGACGGCACACGCGGGTTTATTTGCGACATGTTTGAAGCGGTCAAGGCCGGCGCTGCGGACGGTAAGGACTTGCAAGCGATTTACCGGCAGACCCACGCTGCGCTTTCGGGAAAATATGGCCATTGGGTAATTTTTGACCATTGCCTGCCGTTTGACGTGACCCGTGCTTTTGATGAAGCGCAAGGGGTCCGCGACCCGCGTATCTGGACCGATGAGCGCGACCGGAAAATGTGGGAGCAGCTTGAAGAGGGCGGCGCATGACGACAGGTCAAGCCAATGGAGCCCAAACAAATGGTTTGCGCAAACGCTATGGCTATAAGCCCTCGCCAGACCAATCCATGGCGAAGCCGGCGCACCATCCTGTCATCATCGTCGGCGGCGGGTTGGTTGGCCTCACGACCGCGATTGAGCTGATTTCTAAAGGTATACCGGCTATCGTCCTTGAGCGGACAGATACGGTCAGTGAAGGCTCGCGCTCCATCTGTCAGGCCAAACGCACGCTTGAGATATGGGACCGCCTTGGCGTTGGCGACGTCATGGTCGAGCGCGGCGTTACCTGGAAGACGGGCAAGGTCTTTGACGAAGATCAGCTGCTCTACAGTTTCGATTTATTGCCGGAGAACGGCCACAAGATGCCGGCTTTCGTCAACCTTCAACAATTTTATGTTGAGGAATATCTGATAGACCGCCTCGAAGAGCTTGACGGCGGTGTACGTTGGCGCAACGAGGTGACTTCAGTTGAACAACATGGCGACCATGTAAGGCTGATGATTAACACGCCAGATGGCGCCTATGAGATGAGTTGCGATTGGTTGATTGCGTGCGACGGCGCCCGCTCGGGCGTGCGCCGGCAGCTCGATCTATCGTTTGACGGCAAGGTGTTTCGCGATAAATTCCTGATCACCGACGTCAAAATGAAAGCAGATTTTCCAAGCGAGCGCTGGTTCTGGTTCGAGCCGCCCTTCCACAACGGCCAGACAGCGCTTCTTCACCGCCAGGCCGATGATGTCTGGCGTATAGATCTGCAACTCGGTTGGGATGCTGACAATGAAGAGGAACAACGCCTGGAGCGTGTCGAACCGCGCATCAGGGCAATGCTGGGCGATGGCGTTGATTTCGAAATCATCTGGGTTAGCGTTTACGTCTTCCAGTGCCGTACGCTTTCGGATTATGTGCATGGCCGGGTTATATTTGCCGGCGATGCGGCCCACCAGGTCTCGCCTTTTGGCGCGCGCGGCGGGAATGCCGGTATTCAGGATACGGACAACCTGGGGTGGAAGTTAAAATTGGTTCTCGATGGGCTGGCCCCGTCAAGTCTTCTTGAAACATATACAGCCGAGCGCCTTTATGCGGCGCGTGAAAACCTCCTGCATTCGACGCGGGCGACAGATTTCATCACGCCAAAATCGCAAACCAGCCGCATCCTTCGAGACCAGACATTGGCGCTGGCGAGCGAGTACCCGTTTGCTCAGTCTCTCGTTAACTCCGGGCGGCTGTCGGTACCCGCTCACTTAAAAGACTCTTCGCTAAATACAGCTGATGAAGATCGCTTTGATTGCGACCTGGCGCCAGGTTCGCCCGCAAAGGATGCGCCGGTCATGGGCAATGGAAAAGCTGGCTGGCTTCTTGGCGAAATTGGCGATCGCTTTACGGCGATTGCTTATGAACCTAACGGCGCTGACCTACCTGCAAAACTAAACTTTGACGGTGTGCCGGTCGATGTGAAATGCGTGGGGTCGGGGTGCGCCATTACCGATTGCGACGAGCTGGTGCGCAAGCGCTATGATTTGACGCCCGGAAGCGTTTATCTGTTTCGTCCCGATCACCATATTGCAGCGCGATGGCGAAATTTCGACGCTGCCAAAATTGAAAACAGCGTTACGCGTGCGGTGGGGAGACACTGACGATGAGCCAACGAACAACTAATGGCGCATTACGATTCGATCCGGCATTCGAGGATGGCGACGCATTCTACGCAGCGCTGGTTGATGCGATCGACGCGGCGGGCGATGAATGTGCGCCGCAGTTTTTATCGCGGCTCGTGCTCGTGCTTGCTAACCAGATTGGGCGCGAAGACGTGTTGGCGGAGGCGATCAAGATGGCGCTAGAGGATGTGCAGCCTGGCGAACGGAGCACAAATGGGTCTTGACGAGATAGCGCCCCCACCAGGCGCCGCACCGCAATAAAAATTAGCCGAATCTCGCACAAATACACGAAACACATCGATCCGCAGGCGGAGTCTGCGATTTTATGCATGGTTAACGCCATTATCTTGCTGTGCGTATTTGGGCTCGCCGTAAAATTGCTGTAACATCACTGATCACGATTCAGCGCTCGTGATCGTTAGAGGGTGGTAGGTTGAAATTGAATAGAAATAGAGTTTTGACATGACGACGGCGAGCCGCGAGCAGGACGGGGCGCTCGAGGTCTATCACAAACTTTTAGCGTGCCAGCGCTTTGATGACGTTGCCGGCGGCGTTCTTCAACCGCTCGCCGACCATCTTTCGGCTGAAACCGCATCCTTTAGACAGTTTCACTTTAGCGGCGACCAGCTTGCCATCGGTCATAATTGTTGCCACAGGGTGGCCCACCAGTCGCATAGCCAGTACACGTCTTACTTCCACCAGATGGACCCGGTGCTTCGATACGGTATGCGTCAGGGCGGTCGGTTGGGATCTATATCCCGTTTTGGTTTTGATCTGTTCCGACTGGCCGATATATGTGACTATAAAAGCCTGACGCAAACAGAGTATTATCAGGATTTCTTCCGCCCCAATCATATTCATCATGTGCTTGTTCTCGCCTTTCGTCTGTTCGGCAACCGCGATCAGGTTGCGTTACTTGGCTTTCATCGGCCGTCAGATGCGCCCGGATTTTCAAGACAGGATTTAAGGCGCGCGCGGCAGGCGGCGCCGGCCCTTCTTTCCACGCTACATGGTATGACGCTGGAAAATGCGTTGCGACGAAAACGCGCGATTGTCGATAGCCTTGAATTTGCGGCGCGTGATGTGGGCGTGGCGCTTCTGGATCAGAGTTTCTCGGTTTTGTACGCCAATCATCGAGGGCGTACGGTATTGGGTTTGGCCGAGGAGGACGAGTGCGTCGACAGCGCTGGCGACCATGCAGTTTTGGAAGAAATAAAAAACCTTTGCCAACAAACTGACTGGAGCGCGCCAGAAGTGATGCGTGACGGGCGCCGCATCACACTGGTAAACAAAGACCGGCGGGGTGGCGATGAAAGCGGCGACCTTGTCTTGCATGTTCAACTTCATATGCGCGACGAAGGCGGCAACGCGTTTTTCATCAAAACTTGTCAGGATGGGCATGAAGACCAGCTTGACACGCGGCTGGAACGGTCCGGCATGACCCACCGCGAGAAAGACATCGCCCGGCTCATCGCACGGGGGCAGTCCAATCAAGGCATTTCGGACACGCTATGCATCAGTGTACGCACTACAGAAAACCATTTGCGCTCGATTTTTTCGAAGGTCGGCGTCAATACACGCAGTCAACTGATCTTTCGACTATATACCAATTCATAGGCGTGTAGGCGCCCAGAGCAAATCCGAATTATATTGAAACACGGATTTACACTAACTTCGTCATTTATCACCAGAAGAACTCACTCAACCTGAGTTGGCGCCCATAAGGTCCCCAAGGCTCGAAACATAAAACCAACTCGGCGCAATAGCTGCCGCAAGACCTTGAAATCATTGTCTTTAAATGGTGCCCAGGGGCGGAATATGACATCATTATAATTATTTTTCTTTCAACAGACTAGAGAATACGAGATAGGATGTATACAAACCATTATGCCAATAACTCGAATTTGTGACACGGTTCTGCGCCTAACTCTGTTGTATCTATATCACGTTTGCGCATGTTTGTCAGTACTGGGAAGAAAAAAATTATCGTCGCCAAAAAAGATGAACTTCTTTAAATCCTGTTTCGATGCTGAGCACGTCATTGATTTCGAGATCGTGCGCCATACGCTCGTAATCGATGTAATATTGCAGGTTTTGAGGGATCTCGGTCGTCTCTTCGGTCAGTTCCTGGGCGAAGTCTGCAACATACGCATACGCACCCGCATAATCTTCTTCCATAGCGGTTTTAGCGTCTTCCAGATTGGCATAATACTCGATCAGCTTTCCGCCTAGCGCTCGGTATTCGGCGATAAATTCTGCGATCTCCGTGATGCTCTCAATGTTTTGGTGTTCTTCGATCGGCGCGCCTTCAAAACCTTCGTAATTATGGATGGCGTATTCCTGTGCGCCTGCGACTGGCGATTCTTTCAGCATGGATTTTATTTCATGGCGTATCGTTTCTATATCCTGGCGGACATCGATCCATCGCCCATGTAGTATGCCGCTATTGTAAGAGGCGAGGCACGCTGCATATATTCTGATTTCTGGTTCTTGCTTGGTCATTGAATTCTCCCCTTCAGGGTTGGGTTGCACATGCAACCGGCGCCCTTTGGCGAAAACGGGGTGTGCAAGCGGAAGGAAAAATCGTCGGCGGGCGCACCCCGGGGCGGGCGCAGCCCGGGCTTAATCCGGGGGAGCCTCGGGAGACCGGCTATTTTTCGTGAAGCGCGCTGAGGGATTGGTCCCTAAGTCTTGACCGTATGAGGCGATTGTTTCGCCTAACTTGGGCAGAATCTGTTAAAAATGGATAATATCAAAGTCTTACAAACATATTGATATGTACGGCAATCTTCCGTGCATATGGGGTCGACCAAGGAGATAGCCATGTTGGCCTTTAGTGATCAAACAGCGTCGATTGACGAGCCGAAAAATGCGCGCATGGAGCGGCGAACAAAGCCGCATGTAAAGGCGGCGATCCAACATGCGGCGGCTCTTCTTGGCGTAGATGAGACGACATTTGTGACCAGCGTCGTCTATGAGCGCGCGCGGGCCGCCCTTAAGGATCATGAAACGACGGTTTTGGCGCCAGCGGATCACGATGCTTTTCTTGCCGCGCTTGATGCGCCGTCGGCGCCGACAGATGCTTTGAAAGAGGCTGCCCAGTTGCATCAAGAGCGCGTGCGCAATGGCGCCTGATGCGCTTAAGCCAGTTTACGACATAGAGCCGTTCGATCCAGAAACACATGATCA
The DNA here is from genome assembly GCA_013151435.1 of Alphaproteobacteria bacterium. Lineage (GTDB taxonomy): Bacteria > Pseudomonadota > Alphaproteobacteria > Caulobacterales > Parvularculaceae > Hyphococcus. Next base: position 8,326 of record JAADIH010000011.1, on the reverse strand, counting down.
AGCGGCTTTGTCGGCGGTATGCCTTATAATTGGGCTATGAGCTTCCCGAATGGCGCATCCGATACCCCGATTGATCCGGGGTAGTCACAGGGGGG